>NZ_CP011805.1:0-306250 GCF_001028625.1 Pelagerythrobacter marensis
CCGAGTCAACTTGTTTATTTCGGATTTTTTGCAGGGCCGCCTCTTGCGACTCACGCGAACCCCTTCAATAAGGGGAACTTCGGCACGGGGCGGGACAGCTGGTGCCTCTAAAAGCATTGGTCGCATGTCATGCAGCGCGGGAGGAAGGCGATTCCCGGGCGGGGGCAGGCTTTGTCCAGTGCACGTGATCATGGTGCCGGCCCCTATGTGGGGGATCGGGAGCGACAAGGCGGGATAATGGCGAGTAAAGTCGGCGAAGCGAGCGCTCGGTCTGGGAAGGGACAAGGGGATTCGATGGAAGATCTTGAAGCGGTAAACCTGGCTGCGGATTGGTCGGACATCAGCCAGGGTCTGCGAAAGGATCTGGGGCATCAACTCCACAGCCAGTGGATCAGGCCGATCCAGCTTGGCGGGTTCTGCGAAGACACCGGCACGCTCGACCTCTATCTGCCGACCGAATTTTCGGCCAACTGGGTTCAGGACCGTTTTGCCGACCGGCTTTCGCTGGCGTGGAAGATCGCCCGCAGCGAAGTGCGCAACGTGCGGATTTCGGTCCATCCCGGACGGCGCAAGCTGCCCGATCTCAGCCTGGGCGGCGACGGGCACCGCGCGGCCAACGATGCCGATTCCTCGATGATCGCGGTTGCGGCGGGCACCATTGGCGAACAGGGTTTCACATCCTCCGTCGGGCTCGACCCTTCGCTGACGTTCGCCGCATTCGTGACCGGCGAATCGAACGTGCTCGCCTGCAATGCGGCGCAGCGCATGGCGGCGAACGAGGAACCGCAGTTTTCGCCCCTCTATCTCAAGGCCGCGACCGGGCAGGGCAAGACGCACCTGCTCCACGCGATCGGCCATGCCTACCTGTCGAGCCACCCGCGTGCGCGGATCTTCTACTGCAGCGCCGAACGCTTCATGGTCGAATTCGTCCAGGCACTGAAACAGAACCAGATGATCGAATTCAAGGCGCGGCTGCGCAGTTTCGATCTGCTGCTGGTGGACGATATCCAGTTCATCATTGGCAAGGCGAGCGCGCAGGAAGAACTGCTCTATACGATCGACGCGCTGCTGGCCGAAGGCAAGCGGCTGGTCTTTGCCGCCGATCGCGCGCCGCAGGCATTGGACGGGGTCGAACCGCGCCTGCTCTCGCGCCTGTCGATGGGCCTCGTCGCCGATATCGCCCCGGCTGATATCGAGCTGCGCCGCTCGATCCTCGAATCGAAGCTGACGCGCTTTGCCCCGCTTTCGGTGCCGGAGGATGTGATCGATTTCCTCGCCCGCACGATTACGCGCAACGTGCGTGAGCTGGTCGGTGGGCTGAACAAGCTGGTCGCCTATGCCCAGCTGACCGGGCAGGAGGTGTCGCTCCAGCTCGCCGAAGAGCAGTTGACCGATATCCTCTCGGCCAATCGCCGCCGGATCACGATCGACGAGATCCAGCGCACCGTGTGCCAGTTCTACCGCATCGACCGCGCCGAAATGTCGAGCAAGCGGCGCGCCCGCGCCGTGGTCCGTCCGCGTCAGGTGGCGATGTATCTGTCGAAGGTGCTCACGCCGCGCTCCTACCCCGAAATCGGGCGCAAGTTCGGCGGGCGCGATCATTCGACCGTAATCCACGCCGTCCGCCTGATCGAAGACCTGCGCCAGCGCGACGCCGACATGGACGGCGACGTGCGCAGCCTGCTGCGACAGCTCGAGAGTTGAGGAATTTCTGTGGTTCGAGCGGCCATCCGGCCGCTCGTCCTCGCGGCTGCTGATCCCTTCGGTCGGGCCGCTGTGGTCGGCCTTGCGGTCCGCTGATCGCGAACCGATCCATCGCGATACCGTGTTGGCGAGGAAGGGTTCGGTCGGCGACCAGCCGACTGCAAGCGCGACTGCGCGCCCGCAGCGACCGAAGGGAGCAAGGATAGCCGAGGCCGCGGATGCGGCCGCCGGCGCTTGAGGCGTAAACAAAGAACACCCCCGCTTGAGAGCGGGGGCAAACAGTGCCAACAGCCTCCTCATGGCTCTGCCCCCCGACCGCATCGACCGCTTCGCGCGACACATCGTCCTGCCCGAAATCGGCGGGGCCGGGCAGGTCGCGCTGGCACAGGCGCATGTGGCGCTGGTGGGCCTGGGCGGGATCGGCAGCCCGGCGCTGCAATATCTCGCGGGGGCCGGGGTCGGGCGCTTTACTCTGATCGACGACGGGCGGGTGGAGCGGTCCAATCTCCAACGCCAGACGATCTATGCCGAACGTGACGAGGGGCATGGCAAGGCCGTGTCGGCACGCCGTTGGCTGGCCAATTTCGACCAGGCGATCACGGTCGAACTGGCCGACCGCCGGGTCGAGGCGGATACGGCCCGCGCGGCGATCGCCGGGGCCGATCTGGTGCTCGACGGCACCGACAACTTCGCCACTCGCCTGGCGATTTCGGATGCCTGCGTCGCCAGCGGCATTCCTCTGCTCTCCGCCGCGGTCGGGCGGTTCCAGGGGCAAGTCGGCGCCTTCGCCGGCCACCTGCCGGGGGAGGCATGCTATCGCTGCTTCGTCGGCGATGCTTTCGATGCCGACGATTGCGACACGTGCGCCGAAGACGGAATGCTGGGCGCGATGTCCGGCTGGACCGGCACGTTCGCGGCAATGCAGGCCGTGCGCGTGCTGCTGGACGGCAAAGCTGCCTTTGGCGATTCGCAGTGGGGCCAGCTGCACCTGCTCGACGGCCTCAAGCCCGCAATGCGCAGCCTCAAGATCGCGAAAGACCCGGCATGCCGAGGCTGCGGCACACCGCCGGACGCCTGATCTCGCACCGATCCGGTCATGCCCTGGATCCCCGCCTTCGCGGGGATGACAGGCAGGTGTGGTTCGACGATCGTTACTGCGTACCGTTGCTGAGTTTGTCATTCCCGCGAATGCGGGAATCCATGGCCCGCCCTGCCAATCGGTTCAGCGGTTCAGGTCATGCCAAAGGTCGCGCCAGTCCGGATTGCCGGCCTCGATCAGCGCGATCTTCCACGCACGGCGCCATTTCTTCAACGCCTTCTCGCGCGCAATGGCCTCATGAATATCGCTGAACGGTTCGAGATGGACCAGTCGCCTCACCCCGTATTGCCGCGTGAAGCCGGGAACCCTGCCGCTCCGGTGCTCCTCGATCCGTTCGGCAAGGCGGGACGTGAGGCCGATGTAGAGCGTGCCGCGCTTCTGACTCGCAAGGATGTAGACCCAGCAATATGGCTCGTCGGTCATGCCCTGGATCCCCGCTTTCGCGGGGATGACAGGCTATCGGCGGATGTCACCCCAGCATCTCGTCCACCCAGGCCGGGACCAGCTCGCTTGCCGGGCCGAGGCGGGTTTCGTCGAACCAGGTTGAACCCTGGCTGCGTTCGAGGTTGAGTTCCAGCGTCTGCGTGCCCAGTTCGCGCGCGTCGCGCACGAAGCCTGCCGCCGGATAGACCGCACCCGATGTCCCGACGGATACGAACAGGTCCGCCGACCGCAAGGCGCCGTAGATCCGCTCCATCCCGTAAGGCATCTCGCCGAACCAGACGACGTCGGGCCGCAGGGCCTGCGCGTCGCAGGCGGGGCAGGGCGGTCGGTCGATCAGCGGGCCGGTCCAGCGCGAGCGCGCGTCGCAGGCCGCGCACCAGGCATTGAGATGGGTACCGTGCATGTGCAGCACCCGCCGCGCGCCGGCGCGTTCGTGCAGGTCGTCGACGTTCTGTGTCACGATCAGCAGCTCACCCGGCCACTCGGCATCGAGCCGCGCCAGCGCCGCGTGCGCGGGGTTGGGTTCCTTTTCCTGAATCGCGGCGCGCCGCATGTCGTAGAAGCGCAGCACGAGGTCGGGATCGCGGGCGAACGCTTCGGGCGTGGCGACGTCTTCCACCCGGTGCTGTTCCCACAGGCCCCCGCCGCCGCGGAAGGTGTCGATCCCGCTTTCGGCGCTGACGCCTGCGCCGGTGAGGATGACGATGTTGCGAATGTCTGCCATGGCGGCCATGAAGCACGCGGTTTCGGGGAGGCGCAATGGTACGCATCGGCATTATCGGCAGCGAAGGGCGCATGGGGCAGGCACTGGCCCGCGCGGTAACGGACGGCGGGCACGAACTCGCTGGCGGGATTGACCGCGGCGGCGACCCGGCGGCGCTGGCCGACCGCAGCGACGTGCTGGTGGATTTTTCCGCCCCCGTCGCGCTGGAGGCGAACCTGCACGCCGCGATCGGCGCGGGCATTCCGATGGTGATCGGCACCACCGGGCTGGAGGATCGCCATCACGTCGCGATCGACAATGCCGCGCGCCAGCTGGCGGTGCTGCAGACGGGCAATACCTCGCTCGGCATTACCCTGCTCGCGCGGCTGGTGCGCGAGGCGGCGGCCAGCCTCGGCCCCGAATGGGATATCGAGATCGTCGAAATGCACCACCGGATGAAAGTCGATGCCCCTTCGGGCACGGCCCTGCTGCTGGGCGAGGCGGCGGCGGCCGGGCGCGGGATTGAGCTTGCCGGCAACAGTGAGAGCGGGCGCGACGGCCACACCGGCGCGCGGCAGCAGGGGGCGATCGGCTTTGCCGCGCTGCGTGGGGGCACGGTCGCGGGCGAGCACAGCGTCATCGTTGCGGGGGAGGAAGAACGCCTGACCCTTTCGCACAGCGCCGAAAACCGGATGATCTTCGCGCGCGGGGCGGTCAAGGCGGCGCAATGGCTGATCGGGCGCGATGCCGGGCGCTATGCGATGGACGACATCCTCGCGCCGGACCCCGCTCCCGCCGCCACTGGCGCGTGACCGGGCCGGGGACCGCGTCCGTTCGATGACCAGGGACCAGATTTTCGAGTTCTTCCGCCGCCTGGCAGAAGACAATCCCGCGCCCGAAACCGAGCTGGAATATGGCAATGCCTACCAGCTCGTGGTTGCGGTCGCGCTGTCGGCCCAGGCGACCGACGTCGGGGTGAACAAGGCCACCCGCCGCCTGTTCGCCCAAGTCGAGACGCCCGAACAGATGCTGGCGCTGGGCGAGGACGGGCTGAAAGCGCATATCAAGACCATTGGCCTGTTCAATTCCAAGGCAAAGAACGTGATCGCCCTGTCGCGGATGCTGGTGGAGGAATACGGCAGCGAAGTGCCCGACCGGCGCGAGGACCTGGTCCGCCTGCCCGGGGTCGGGCGCAAGACGGCCAATGTCGTGCTCAATTGCTGGTTCGGGCAGGAAACTTTCGCGGTGGACACGCATATCCTGCGCGTCGGCAATCGCACCGGCCTCGCCAGCGGCAAGACGCCCGAACAGGTCGAGGCGAAACTGGAAAAGCGCGTCCCCGCGCCCTTCCGCCTCGGCGCGCACCACTGGCTGATCCTCCACGGCCGCTACGTTTGCAAGGCGCGCACGCCCGAATGCTGGCGATGCCCGGTGGTCGACCTGTGTTCGTTCCGCAAGAAAGTGCTGGAGCCGCCCCCCTCGCGCCGGAAAGCCGCAGGGTAGGGGCGCAGTTTGCACGGCTGAGGAATCGTCGCCCTGGACGCTTTTCGGGGCTCATTCCTCCTCCCGCGCTATAGGTGCCGGGCTGCACGATGGATGCTGAAACAAGTTCAGCATGACACGGGGGGCGGTCAGGACCAGCCCGCGCGCGATCCCCCGCGCAGGCGGGGGCCTCAGGCCGCAGGCGCTGTACCCGATAGCCCGAAGCCCCCGCCTTCGCGGGGGCGGGCCAGCTTACCCCGCGCGAATATGGAGCGCGGCCAGCGCGATGCGGGCGTAGATGCGGGACAGGGCGTGGAGATCGTCGACCGCCACGGCCTCGTCGCGCTTGTGCATCGTCGCGTTGCACAGGCCGAATTCGATCACCGGGCACAGGTCTTTCAGGAAGCGCGCGTCGGAAGTGCCCCCGCTGGTTGAGGCTTCGGGCTCGATACCGGTTTCGGCCGCGATCGCGCTGGCGACGAGCCGCGAGAAAGCGCCCGGCGGGGTCAGGAAGGGCTCGCCCGAAATCACCGGCCGCGCCGCGCCGCCATGCCGTTTCGCGATGTCCGAAATTGTCTCCGCCAGCGAGGCGCCACTGTGCCGATCGTTGAAGCGGATCGAAATGCGCGCGGTGGCCTTGGCCGGGATGACGTTGTGCGCCGGGTTGCCGACTTCCAGATCGGTGATCTCGATATTCGACGGCTGGAACCAGTCGGTCCCTTCGTCCAGCGTCAGCGCGTCGATTTCCGCCAGCATGGCGACCAGGCGCGGTATCGGGTTGTCGGCATTCTGCGGATAGGCGACGTGGCCCTGTGTTCCCTCCACCTCCAGCCAGATGTTGACCGATCCGCGGCGCCCGATCTTCATCATGTCGCCCAACCGGTTCACGCTGGTCGGCTCGCCCACCAGGCACAGGTCGGGCCGGATGCCGCGTTCGCGCATGAAGGCAATCAGCGCGCGCGTGCCGTGGATCGCGGGGCCTTCTTCATCGCCGGTGATGATGAAGCTGATCGTCCCCGCTTCGGGCGGGACGGCGACGACCGCCGCGACCATCGCCGCGATCGCCCCCTTCATGTCCACCGCGCCGCGGCCATAGAGCAGCTCGCCGCCCGGCGCGTCGCGCCTTTCGGGGGCAAAGGGGCCGCTGGTCCAGCCATCGCCCGGCGGCACGACGTCGAGATGGCCGGCGAAGGCGAAGTGGCGTGAGCCGGGCGGCCCCTCGCGCACGGCGAACATGTTTTCCACCGGGCCATCGGGCGCATCGCCGGCGATGAAGCGGTGGACGGCGAAGCCCAGCGGCTCCAGCATCGCCTCCAGCACATCGAACACCGGCCCGGTGGCGGGGGTGACGCTGGGGGCGGCGATCAGCTTTTCGGCAAGCAGGCTGGCGTCTGTCATGGCAGGCGGAGTAAACCACCCCGCGCGCACTGACCAGCCACCGGAGACGGCCCATGCCCCGAATCGACCTCGACGCCCTGCCGCAGACCAATGCCACCGGCTATCCCGCGCCGCATGATCGCGCGGTCGAGGGGCGCTGGTATCGCCGGCTCGCCCCGGCCAGCGGGCTGACGGCGATGGGCGCGAGCCATGTCGTGCTGAAGCCCGGGGCATGGTCGTCGCAGCGCCACTGGCACGCGGCGGAAGACGAACTGCTGGTCATGCTTTCGGGCGAGGCCGTGCTGGTGGAGGACGAGGGCGAGACCGTCCTGCGCGCAGGCGATGTCGCGGCCTGGCCGATGGGGATGCGCAACGGGCATCACCTGCAGAACCGGGGGGCGCAGGATTGCGTGTTCGTGGCGATCAGCGCGGGCGACCGTGCCGCCGATCGCGGCGAGTATCCCGATATCGACATGGTCTTCGCCTCCGAAGGCTATGCCCGCAGGGACGGCACGCCTTACGACGCGAAACGCACGCCCTAAGCGGCACCTTCAGGGAATGCGGTCGAGCTTCCCGGGCGCGAACGCGGCATCGAGCAGGTCGGCGATCCGCAGACCTGCCTGGGCCACGCGGCGCTGCGCCACGGGGACCGCCGCAACGATGTCGTCCTGCGTCAGCGCGGTTTGATCCGGCAGGTCGCCATCGCAGGGCGCGCGGTCGAACGCGTTGGGATAGACGAAATCGCGCGCGATCTGCCATGATTCGCGCCCCCAGTCGGCCGGCTGCCCGCCCGCCAGCGCCTGCCGCTCCGCCGCGGTATAGCGCCGCACCAGCGGCGGTTCGGCCGCCGTGATCGCGCGTTCGGCCAGCGCGGTGTCCCAGATCGAATGGAGGTTGAGGCCAGGCACGATGCCATAGGCGGTTTCGCGGTCGTTGCCGCCGCGATCGTCCTTGTCGCCCGAATGGAGCGGCATGTGCACGTCGCCGGCGAAATGGACCATGAAGGCCAGCGCTTCCAGCCGGACGTTCGCGGGCAGGCTCTCGTCCGACAGGATGCGGAAATTGCGTTCGACCTGCGCGGTCACGCAGTTGCCGCTGGGGCAATTGGCGCGGGCATCGTAAGGTTCGCACACCGGCGCGGTGCGATAGTGCCAGGCGGCGGTATAGCCCCAGCGCCAGTAATCGCGCCGCACGCAGTCGGGCCAGGTCGAGGCGTCGGCCAGGTCGCGGATGCGGCATTCGGGCGTGCCCAGCTCCGCATCCTGCGCGACGAGGCGCGCGATCGCCGCGCGCGTTTCGGGCGAGACATTGGCCAGCGCCACCTGCGCCGTCGTCCGGTGGCCGTAATAGCCCCACGCACCCGCGACTTGCGGGGCCAGCGCGGCGACCAGCAGCGCGAGCGCCGCGATCAGACGCGCGGTGCGGTTTCGTACTGTTCGATGATCCATTGTTCGTCTTCCGCCCCGGCGACCCACGCCTGCAACCATTCGTGTTCCCACATCGCCTCCATATAGGCGCCGGCGAAGCCGGGGACCGCGATCCCATATGTGATGAAGCGCGAAACGAGCGGGGCGTAGAACACGTCCGCCGCGCCGAAGGTGCCGAACAGGAACGGCCCGCCCTGGCCGAACCGCGCGCGCGCCTCTGCCCAAAGCTGCAGTACGCGCACGATATCATCGCGCGCGGCGTCGCTCAGTTGCACGCCATCGAACCGCTTGCGCACGTTCATCGGGCATTCGCTGCGCATCGCCATGTACGAACTGTGCATTTCGGCGACCATCGACAGCGCCATGCCGCGCGCGGTATCGTCCTTGGGCCAGAAGCGTTCGCGCCCGACCTTGTCGGCCAGATAATCCATGATCGCCAGGCTGTCCCAGATCACGGTTTCGCCGTCCCACAGCACGGGGACCTTGCCCGACGGCATGATCTCGCCCGATTCGCGCTTGAGCGCGGCCCAGTCGTCGCCGCCGATATTGACCGTCAGCTCCTCGAACGAGAGGCCCGACTGCTTGAGCGCGAGCCAGGCCCTGAGGCTCCAGCTCGAATAGTTCTTGTTGCCGATAATCAGCTTCATGCGCGCCCACCTTGCTTGCCGCGCGGAACTAGGGGCTTGGCGATGGCAAGTCGAGGGCGAAGCGGTGTGTGGCACCGTTCGGATTCGTTTTCATTCGGGTCGGTGCCGCTTCAGCCTTGCGACAGCGCCTAGCCGAACTTGTCCGCCTTGCGCTTGCCGAAGCGCATGTCCCCCTCCAGCCGGGCGCGCAACTGGGAATAGAACGCTTCGAGAAAAGCCCGTTCGTCGCCGTGCCCGGGGTTCCAGCCGATCTTGCGGCAGATCGCTTCATGCACCGATGCCAGGGTTTCCGGCTTGTCGTCGCGCAGGACGCGTTCCAGCGTCTGCAATTCGTAGGTGCCGTATATCGACAGCTCCGCATCGCCGAAGCGGTATTCCGCCCCGGTGACTGCGCTGGCCCCTTCGCGCGCCGCGCCTTCGGCCGACAGCGCACCGGCCAGCTTGGCCCGCGGCGCTTCGACCACCCATGTGCCCGCGATCAGGTCGCCGGCGCGCAATGCGTCGCGATTGAAGCAGGGAAACAGGACGAAGATGAGGAACCACGCCGCTGCGGCCAGCCCGGCCATGCCCATCGCGCCGCTGGGCGCGTTGAGCAGGAAAATCAGGGGCAGGAACAGCTCGATATCGCGCAGGAGGTTGCGCGCGACCACGGCCTCCGGCGTCAGGCGTCCGCCGCCTCGCGCAGCGACGCGGATTCCGGCGGCACGCTTGCCCAGCGTCGCGCCGCGCGGCCCCATTTCCAGGATCATGAAGTATCCGTTCCACAGCAGGAACCAGAACAGAATCCAGAACACCGCAAGGAACTCGCTGGCACCGCTCATTTCGGCGAATTCCCCGCGGAAAAGGCCGCCCGCGATCCAGACCAGCGCCAGCGTGACTCCCAGCCCGACGACGAACATGATGACGAGGTCGAGGATCAGCGCACCCGCCCGCGCGCTGCGGCTGGCGACGGTGAACGGCAGGGCGATCCCTTCGGGCGTCACCACATCGCGCCGGCGTTTCGTTCGGTGGGCCAGGTGGGGGGCCGTCCGTGCAGCGGTCATGCAGCGTCCCCGTGTCCCGTGCCCGTGGCGCGCTCGCGGCCATAGGCGAAGAAATAGGCGAGCCAGAACAGAAGCATCGTCACACCGATCAACAGCCGCCCTTCGGTGCCGAGCAACTGGCGGGGAAAGGCCTCCAGCACGGCGGCGGCAATCAGCATGAAGACGACCCCGACCACAACTTGCGCCCCGCGGCGCCCGCTTTCGGCCGCCGCGGCCAGGATCGAGCGGTCGCCGGGAAAGGCCATCGATCGCCCGATATGCAGGCCCGCCGCCCCCGCCAGCAGGATCGCGAACAGCTCCGTCGTTCCGTGAACACTCAGCCAGGCGGAGAATTCTAGCGTCAGCCCAGCGTCGTGATACAGCCACAGCATTGCGCCCAGCAGCGCCATGTTGTGCATCAGCAGCATCAGCGATGGGATTCCGAAGGCGAAACCCAGCGCGAATGCGAGGATCGCGACCCCGGCATTGTTGCTGAACAGATAGGCGGCGAAAGCCGACAGGCCCTGCGCATCCTTTTCCACCTGAAGGCTTTCCAGCAAAACCTCCCGGCTGGCGCCCGGAACCCGCGTATCGGAAAAGCCCGAGGGGACGAGGGCATAGAACCATTCGCTATCGCGCGTGACCAGCAGCCAGCCGACGATCGTGCCCGCGACCATCACCGCCAGCGCGACGCAGATGTCGAGCCAGATCGCCCTGACCGCGCGGCTTAATCCGCCGCCTAGGAACTGGCGCAGCCAGGCGATGAACCCCTGACGCGGGCCATAGACCTGGAACCAGGCGCGCTGGACCAGGGCATCGAGATAATCGAGCGTTGCCGTGTCGAGCGAGGTTTCGCGCGCGACCGCAAGGCTGGATGCCGCCGTGCGGTAGAGCGCGGGCAGGGCCAGCACGTCATCGTCCGACAGGCCGCGCAGCCGCCCCTTTTCCATCCGCGTGACGATGGCGTCGAGCCGGCGCCAGTCCCCCTCCCGCTCCAGCCGGAAACGGTCGGAACGCAGGGCCGCCGCCTCGACATCGGCGGGCGGCGCCACTTCGGCGCTGGAAAACAGGGTCTTGAGTATCGGGGCCTTCATCCAATGGCCTCCGCCCGCTTGATTTCGAGATACCGGTCGATCAGGCGATAGCTGATGCGGTTCCAGGGCGCTTCGATAATATCGACCCCCATCTGGCGCAGCCGTTCCAGCACCAGCGCGCGCTGGCGCAGCAGGGTATCGGCGGCCACCGCCGTGGCCAGCGCATCCAGCGTGTCGGGCTCGGTGCCGGACAGGCCGGCGAGATCTTCGTCCTCCATCGTCACGAACAGCACCAGATGCCGGTCGACCAGCCGGCCGATGCTTTCGATCATCAGTTCCGCCCCGGTCGGGTCGGTGAAGTCGGAAAAGAGCACGATCAGCGATCGGCGCTGAAGGCGCGAGGCGAGCGTCGCCAGCGCCAGGGTGAAGTTCGGTTCCTGCGCGTGATAGTCCAGCCCGGCGGCGGCCCGCTGGAGCCGGTGGAAATTGCGCGAATCGCCGATGAAGGGCGTCGACAGTTCGGGCCGCTGGGCAAAGCCGAACAGGGCCACCCGGTCGCCGCCCTTCAGCGCGACATAGCTGGCGGTCAGCGCGGCGGTCACCGCCCGGTCGATGCGCGGCAGACCGCCCACGGCCTCGCACATCGCCTGCCCGCAGTCGAAGGCGAAAACGATCTGGTTGTTGCGTTCGCTTTCGTTCTCGCGCGCATAGAGGCGGGTGTGGCGCGCGCTCGCCTTCCAGTCGATCCGGCGGCGATCCATGCCCGGTTCGTATTCGCTCAGCGCCTCGAACTGCGTGCCTTCGCCGCGCAGGCGGCGGGCGATCAGGCCGAACTGGGCATCGCGCAGAAACGTCTGGAGTTCGGGGCTGCGCACCGGCGCCAGATCGGGCCAGACGCGCACTTCGTCGTCCAGCGGATGATCCGCCTGCCGCGCGCCCAGCCCGAGCGGGCCGGTCCAGCGCAGCCAGACCCGGCTGACTGCCGCCGTTCCCCGGCGCGAAGGCGTAACCTCCGCCGATCCCTGCCACACGCCGGTGCCCTGCGCGACCGGCGCGGCGAAACGCACGCTTCCCGCCGGGTCCAGCCGCGGGTCCAGCGCCAGTGCAATGTCGACCGGTGCCTGCGATGCCCGCCCGGAAATTTCCGCGATGGCCAGCAGGGTCAGCGGCTCGCCCACTTCCGCATCGGCGGGAACGTGGATGCGCCAGTCGATCAGCCGCCCGGCCAGAACCCCGTCGAGCAGGACGATCACCAGCAGCGCCGCCCCCGCGGCGGGCGCCACCACCCACGCCTGGGGCGCGGCGGCCGCGATTACGATCGCCAGCGGGGCCGCCAGCGCGGCCAGCAGGGCGGCGCGCGCGGTGGGGACGATCGGAAACGTCACCGTGCGCCCCGACCCGGTTGGCAGGGTTTGCTCACCGCGGCGCCTCGGTATTTTCGACCAGTTCGTTTACGAGTGTTTCGACTTCGCGCCCTTCGATCTCGGCTGCGGGGCTGAGCACCAGGCGATGGCGCAGAACGGCGATGGCGAGGGCCTTCACATCGTCCGGCAGTGTATAGTCGCGCCCGTCGAGCGCCGCCCGCGCCCGCGCCGCGTTGGCGAGGATGACGGCAGCACGGGGGGAGGCGCCGCTCGACAAGTCGCCGCTTTCGCGCGTGGCCCGCACCAGCCGCACGACGTAATCGACGATCTCCTGCGCCACCGTCACGCCTTTCAGCGCGGCGCTGGCCGCGCCCAGCTTCGCCGCGTCGGTCACCGCCGTAACGCCGAACTCCGCCGGACGCGGGGGGCCCTGACGTTCGCCGAAACGGGTAACGATCGCGGCCTCTTCCTCTGCGCTGGGGTAAGGGACGAGGAGCTTGAACATGAACCGGTCGAGCTGCGCCTCGGGCAGGGGATAGACGCCCTGGTTCTCGATCGGGTTCTGTGTCGCCACGACCATGAACCGGTCGGGCAGGGCGTGCGTCTCGCCATCCAGCGTGACGCGCCGTTCCTGCATCGCCTCCAGCAGCGCGGCCTGGGTCTTGGGCGGCGTGCGGTTGATCTCGTCCGCCAGCAGAAGATCGCAGAAGATCGGCCCGCGCGTCAGCGTGAACTGGCTGGTCTGGAAGTTGAACAGGTTGGAACCCAGGATATCGCCGGGCAGAAGGTCCGGCGTGAACTGTATCCGCCCGTAGTCGAGGCCGAGCGCATTGGCGAAACACTGCGCCAGGAACGTCTTGGCGGTGCCCGGTGGCCCCTCCAGCAGGACGTGCCCTTCGGCAATCAGGGCGACCAGCAGGTGATCGACCGTTTCTTCCTGGCCGACAATCGCCTTGCCCACCTCTGCACGGATCGCCTGCGCCATTGCGCGGACATCGTCGAGCGTCATCGTCATCGGACCAGCTTCCTTTCGAGAGACTTCAGCGCGCGCGCCGCGCGCAGGATTTCGTGGGGTTTCCGCGCCTCGTGCAGCGCAGCGGAGAGCGCGGCGAAAGACGGTGCATCGGGCACGCGCCGGGCAATCGCGCGGTCGAGCGTTTCATCGTCCGCCCGGCGCAAGTGCAGGGCGGCGGCGATCCGCTGGCGGGCACCCTCGACATATGGGCCGGTCAGCAGGTGCAGCCGCCGCGTGCGCAGGGTGAAGGCGGCGCTGTTCGCGACCAGCCGCCTCTTGCCGAACGCGATCGCGCGCGCTTCCGCGAACGGCGGGCCGAAACGGCGGAAGGCGCGCCAGGCGACGACCGCCATCGCCATCAGCAGGCACAGCGTGGCGGCGATGAACGGCGGTTCGAAAGCCAGCGTGAGGAGGTTCTTGCTCCGCCCCAGACCATTGAACGTGAGGTCGAATACGATCGAAAGATTCTGCCCCTCCATCGCGATATCCACAAGCTCGCGCGCCATCAGCGCGCGATCGCGGTCGGCCATCGCGTAATTGTTCAGCAGGTCGGGATCGGCGACGACGATGACGCCCCAGCGGCTGTGGTCCAGCCCCTCCGGGTCAGCGGGCCGCAATCCGGCTGCTTCGTCGAGCACCGGGTAATAGCCTTCGTCGTCGTAATATCCGGCAAGGATGGTGCCATCGCTCGCGCTGACCAGCGGGATCATGGTCGCGTTTGCGATCGTCTGGACGTTGTCCGGGTCCGGCATCGCCCCGCGCCGCGAACCCCATTCCCAGTCGAAACCCTGCCTGCCTTCCAGCGGCCCCCTTTCGATTTCGGTGGCATATTGCCCTGCGAACTGGTCGATCCATCCGGGCTTGCCGGCACCGCCCAGAATGACCCAGCCTTCTTCCGCCTCGACCGGCAATTGGGCCGGCGCCTGAAAGGCATACCATTTCGGCAGGACCAGCAGCGTCGGCCCCAGGTGACGCCTCTGATCGATCAGGTCCGCGATCTCTTCCCCATCGGCCCCGTGCGGCGGGGTCAGGATCAGCAGGCTCTCGTCGTCGAGCGTCGCTTTGCTGCGCGACAGGGCGATTTCATGGCCGTCGCTTTCGAGCATTTCGACCAGGGCGGCATATCCGGTGAGCCCGCGCGACGCGGCATGGCCGCCGCCATCGTTTTCGCCGCTCGACGTTTCGCCCGCGCCGATGAAATAGAGCGTCGCGACGAACGCCAGCGCCCCGAACAGCAGCATCCCCAGCACGACCCGCGGATTGAACGTGGCGTTCGCCGGAGCGGCCGTCATTCTGCACCTGCCAGCGGTTCGAGTGCGAAACGGGCATAGGCCTCGCGCGCGGCCTGCCAGTCGTCTTCGCCCAGGCTGTGCAGCGCGAACAGGCTGCGTTCCACCCGCTCTGCAATCGCGGCGAAGGCCTGGCGCGCCGCGCTGGGCAGGGCGGCCAGGGCGGCCAGTTCGCGCGCGGTGCTGGACGGTTCCACCCAATCGGGCCGGGCAGCGGCGATCTGCCCCACGCTACGCCTGAGAAGGAGGTGCGTTGCCTGATCGTAATGCCCCTCCGCCGCCAGCCGGTCGGCATCTTCCAGCAGCGCGAGCGCCTCTTCACGTTGGGGCGTCCAGGATGGTTCTGCGCCGTTATCCGCGCCCGGCGAACCGCGATCGAACGCGGGAGCGAGAAGGCGCCAGAGGAGATAGCACAGCAGCGCAATCGCGATCGCCAGCAGGACCCATTTGAACACCGGCCACGACATGCCGAGCGCCCGCCCGACAGGGGCGAACAGGTTACTCAGGAACTGGAGCACGCTCTCCAGCCATTCCGGCGGCGGATCGCGTTCGGGAGAAAATTCGAGCGGGGCGTACTGGATCGTCTCGTCCGCGCGCACGCTTTCCCAGGCGTCCTGCGCCGGTCGCTCGCCGGCGTTCGCGATATCCCCTGCCGAAGTGGTCACCGGGGATGTGGTGGCAGGTCGCGCCGGGGCGTGCAAGTGCGCAGGCCCATTGGCAGGTCAGCCGCGCGGGCGGCCCTGGCGATAACTGCCGAGCAGACGCAAGGCCTTGCAGTGAAAGGCAAGTTCTTCCAGCGCGCGGTCGACCGACGGATCGCCGGGCGCCCCGACGATATCGGCATAGAACATCGTGGCGGCAAAGCTGGCACCCTGCTGATAGCTTTCCAGCTTGGTCATGTTCACGCCATTGGTGGCGAAGCAGCCGAGCGCCTTGTAGAGCGCGGCGGGCACGTTCTTCACCTCGAACACGAAAGTGGTCATCGCCGTATCGCCGTCGAAGGCCGCGGGGTCGAGCGGCGCGCGCGACAGGATCACGAAACGGGTGGTGTTGTCGGGCGCGTCCTCCACCCGGTCTTCCACCACCTGCAACCCGTACAGTTCCCCGGCGAGGCGCGGGGCGATGGCGGAGAGCCGGGGATTGTTCTTCTCCGCAACGAAGGCCGCGGCACCTGCGGTATCGGCATGGCTCAGCGGCACGATCCCCCGCTCGCGCAGGAACAGCCGCGACTGGCCCAGCGCCTGGGGGTGGCTGTACGCGGCCTCGAACGGGCCGAAGCTGCCATCTTCGTTGGGTACCGCCATCAGGGCGTGGGTGATGCGCATGAAATGTTCGCCCACAATCGAAAGCCCGCTGTGCGGCAGCAAGAAATGGATGTCCGCCACCCGGCCATGCTGGCTGTTTTCGATCGGGATGATGGCACTGCCCGCCCGGCCATCCTTCACTGCCTCCAGCGCGTCTTCGAACCCGAAACAGGGCAGCGGCAGATGGTCGGGGGCTGCCTCGCACGCCGCACGATGGGAATTGGCGCCGGGGGCGCCCTGGAACGCAATCGCGCGGCTCGGGTCCTGCGCGGCGGCGGCGCGCATCTGCTCGACCATGGCGAGCGCGGGAGTGGGAAAGCTGTGCATAGCGGGGCAGCGCGTAGACCGGCGCCGGGGGCACGGCAAGACATATGGCTTGCGCTTGCCGGGGGTGCCGACTAGAGCGGCGCGCGAAAACCGCCACAACCGTATTCCTCGGATTTTTGACGCATGACCGATCGTTTCAACACCGCCGCCGGATGGGTGCTCTTCGCAGGGATCGTGGGCCTTGGCCTGTCGAGCGTGAGTTCGCGCTACTTCGCGGCTCATTCCCCGGAAGAAGGGGGCTACCCGATCGAAGGTGCCGCGGAAGACGGTGACGGGGGCGAAGAAGCGCTCGATATCGGGGCGCTGCTCGCCAATGCCGATGCGACGATGGGCGAAGCGGCGGCGACATCGCGCTGCGGCACCTGCCACACCTTCAATTCGGGCGGAGCGGACGGGCAGGGCCCCAACTTGTTCGGCGTCATGGGCACGCCGATCGGCCAGCACGCACCCGGCTTTGCCTATAGCGAAGCGCTGTCCGGCCACGGCGGATCGTGGACGTATGAAGACATGTTCGCATGGCTGGAAAGCCCGCGCTCTTTCGCGCCCGGCACGAAGATGAGCTTCGCCGGCCTTTCCAGCCCCGAAGACCGCGCCAATATCATCCTCTACATGTACCAGAACGGCGGCGGCCCGGCTCTGCCCGAACCGCTGCCGGAAGAAGAGGAAGCGCCCGAAGGCGGCGAGGCTGCCGAAGACGCGGAAGCCGCTGCCGTTGGCGACGCCGATACGCCGGAAGCGGACATGACCGTTCCGGGCGACGATCAGACCAACCCGGTCGGCGAATAATAATTCCCTCGTAACAATTCGGGGGCGTTCCGCCGCGCGGTTAACCGCGGCCCTTGAACCCCTGCGCCACGACGTACCATTCCGACGAACCCTTGCGGCTTGCGGGCGGTTTCGCGTGCTTGACCGTGCGGAAATGCTTCTTGAGCAGCGCCAGCAGCTCGCTATCGGTGCCGCCCGCCAGAACCTTGGCGACGAAGGCCCCGCCTTCGGCTAGGTTTTCGACCGCGAACCAGGCGGCGGCCTCGACCAGGCCCATCGTCCGCAAGTGATCGGTCTGCTTGTGGCCAACGGTGTTGGCCGCCATGTCCGACAGCACCAGATCGGGCTCTCCATCGAGCGCGGCGGTCAGCGCGGCGGGTGCCTCGTCGGCCATGAAATCCATTTGCAGGATCGTGACGCCTTCGATCGGCTCGACTTCGAGCAGATCGATCCCGACGATCGCCGCCCGCGGCGTCTGCCGGCGCACGGCCTGGCTCCAGCCGCCCGGCGCGATTCCCAGGTCGACGACCCGGCGAACGCCGCGCAGCAGCCCGAATTTCTCGTCCAGCTCGACCAGTTTGTACGCTGCCCGGCTGCGGAACCCGTCGGCCTTCGCCTGCCGGACGTAAGGATCGTTGAGCTGGCGTTCGAGCCAGCGGGTGGACGACGCGGTGCGCCCGCGCGCGGTCTTGACCCGCTTGTCCGGATTGCGGCCTGAACGCGCCATCAGCCGCGCGCCTGCCGGCCGGCCGCGGCTGCGGTTTCGGAGGCCATGAGACTGCGCAGAATGCCCTCGCGAATGCCGCGATCGGCAACCCCCAGTCGCTCCGCCGGCCAGATGTCCAGAATCGCCTCCAGTATTGCGCACCCGGCAACCACCAGTTCCGCCCGGTCGTTGCCGATACAGGGCAGCCCGCCGCGTTCCCGGGGGGACATCGCGGCCAGCCGGGCGCTGACAGCGCGCATTTCGGTGGACGGCACGATAAGGCCATCGACCGCGCGCCGATCATATTGCGGCAGTTCCAGGTGCACGCTGGCCAGGGTGGTCACGGTGCCGCTGGTGCCCAGCAGGCGGATGTCGGTGCCGGTCGCGGCGACCGGTGCGATCCGTTCGGCAAAGGCTGCGAAGCTCTCCGAAACGACCCGGCGCATCTCGGCATAACGGGCGCTGCGCACTTCGCTTTCGCCTTCGACCCGGCCGACCGTATCGGTCAGCGAAACGACGCCCCAGGGCACGCTCTGCCAGTCGAGAATGCGCGGAACGCGCCCGCCCGGTTCGATCAGCACGAGTTCGGTCGAACCGCCGCCAATGTCGAATATCACCGCCGGGCCTGCGCCGTCTTCCAGCAGGACATGGCAGCCCAGAACCGCCAGCCGCGCCTCCTCCTCGGCAGAAATGATATCGAGCACGATCCCCGTTTCCCGCCGCACCCGTTCGATAAAGTCTTCGCCGTTGACCGCGCGGCGGCAGGCTTCGGTTGCGACTGAGCGGGCGAGGTGGACGTTGCGCCGGCGCAGCTTGTCGGCGCAGACATGCAGCGCACCCAGCGCGCGGTCCATCGCCTCGTCGCTCAGTCGCCCGGATTTGGCGAGGCCTTCGCCCAGGCGGACGACGCGGCTGAAGGCGTCGATGACGGTGAAATTCTCGCCCGAAGGGCGGGCGATCAGCAGGCGGCAGTTGTTGGTGCCCAGATCCAGCGCGGCATAGGCCTGGCGGCGATGCGGCTGCCCCTGACGGGAATCGCCGCGACGCGCCGGGCGCTTGCCCGGGGATTTCTTGTCGGTCGGCGCGGGGCGCTTGTAGCGGAAATCAGCTACTTTGCCGGACGTCTTGCCCTTGTGCGCGCCTGATCTCCTGTCTTTGTCCGGCGGAGAAAGATCCGCCATAATCCCAATGCTTTCTTTATCCTCCCGCGCAAGATCGCGCGGGGACCTGACACGATGCTAGCGCGCGCGCGAGGTGGGGGCAAGCGCGGCACCGGGCCGGTCATGAAGGGAGCACGCACGGGCTTGACCTGAGTGGCGGGTAAAACTAGATGCGCCCCCTCGCGAAAGCACTCGCGCAATGCCCCGTCGTCTAATGGTAAGACTACGGACTCTGACTCCGTCAATTGAGGTTCGAATCCTCACGGGGCATCCAAACTCTAGTTCTCCGACATTCGCCATCCTTCGCTTGGCCCTAGGGATTCCGCCGAGGTTCTCAACATGTTCTTCGCTGGCGCTCGTTGACATTCGCCCAAAGTCGCGAGATATTGTGGGAGTGATTGAGGGAGCGCTCCCCTGCCTAAGCTAACTGCCCTGAAGATCAAGAATGCTAAGCCCGGTCGTCACGGCGACGGCGAAGGCCTTTATCTGTTGGTGTCACCGACCGGCGCAAAGTCCTGGGTGCTGCGTGTCAGCGTTAAAGGAGGGAAGCGCCGGGACATCGGGCTCGGCGCTGTGTCCGACCTCTCGCTGGAGGAAGCGCGGGAAAAGTCGCGCAAGCTTCGCAAGGTGGCCCGCGTCGGTGGTGATCCTATCGCTGCCCGTGATAAGCGGGAAACTGCGCCCCCGTCCTTCAAGGAAGCCGCTCAGGCGGCGCACGAAGCATTGTCCCCCGGCTGGAGCGACCGCCACGCAGGCGCTTTCCTCTCTACGCTCAAACTGCACGCCTTCCCCAAGATCGGCGGGCTGCGCGTGGACTCCATCGACGAAAAAGATTTGCTCACTGTCCTGTCGCCCATGTGGTCGCGGACACCCTCGGCAGCGCGCAAGATGCGCCAGCGCCTCGGGGTGGTTCTTGACTATGCGAAGGGGATGGGATGGCGCTCGACCGGCGCGCCTCGCGATGGCCTGCGTCCGCTGCTGTCCCGGCAGGCCAAGGCGGGCAACTTCGCCTCTATGCCGTATCAGGAATTGCCGCCCTTCGTCTCGAAGCTGGAGGTTGGCCCGGAAACGATGGGTCGCCTCGCGCTGCTGCTGACGATCTACACCGCCGCCCGGCAAGGCGAGACGCGGCAAACGCTGTGGTCCCACATCGACCTTGAGGCGGGGGAATGGCGTCGGCCCGGCTCGATCATGAAGAACGGCGAGCCGCACATGGTCACACTCTCCCCGCAGGCCTTGGCTGTCCTCGAAAGGGCAAAGGCCCTGCGGACCTGTTCGCGTGATAGCCTTGTGTTTCCCGGCAAGGGTGGTGCGCCTCTCTCCGATATGACGCTGGCGAAGATGGTTCGCCCTCTTGGCTACACCGTCCACGGCTTTCGCTCGACGTTCCGCACTTGGGCCGCCGAGCGTATGCCAAGCGTGCCGGAAGCGGTGTCGGAAGCGGCCCTGTCGCATACGATCCCCGACAAGGTGATACGCGCCTACAACCGCGCGAAGTTCAAAGATATGCGCCGAGCGCTGCTTGATGCTTGGGGGCGCTATGCTGCCGGGCAGTCGGGCGATGTGGTCCAACTCCCGCTTAGGCTGGGAGCATGACGGGCGGGGCGGCTAGGGTAGCTCCCGAACGGTCGGCTTCCGCCCGACCCGCCGCCCCGCTTTCATTTGCTGCGGAAGCCCTACGGAGGGGCTGATTATGGATTTTGAGTTGATCGAACGCGAGGCCCGCCTTGATGGTGAGGTATGGCTTCGGGAGTTTGCCGAGGCGAAAACGCGCGAAGCGCGGGTGTCCGCGGCGCGGCGGGCCCTGTCCTATTTGATCGAGGCCGCATGTGCGAAGGCTGGCCCTGACGTTCTGGCTGCAGCTTGGGGTGAAAGCCCCGCCGAGACGGACGATAGGGCACGTCTTGAGTGCATGGCGGATCGCGTGGAATTGTTCGCGCCCCCGCCAGCCGCTGTTCCGCAGGATCGCCTTTCCCTCTTGTCGCTGGCGTCGGAGCTTCGGGCCATTGCCCTAGGAGATAAGCCGCAGATAGTCGCGCCCGCCCCCTACCACGGCCTCAAGAACAACAATGCGATACGGTTGGCCAAACACAGGCTCCGGGCGCTTCAATGGGATGCGTTCCTAGAAGCCAACGGCAACAAGCCCTTTGAGCGGCATAACGCCGTGTCGTCTGCCTACGGGCAGGACTGGACGACGATCAAAGCATGGAAGGCCGCTGTCGTGAACGCTCTTGGTGAGCAAGAGCTTCAAGTGGCGATGAAGGTCGCGTCCTGCCGTGTCAGGCATCCCAATCGAGCATTCCCATACTCGACCGGAGAGGAGGCGCTGGCCGCGCTGGCCCTTGATGGTCAGGACTTCAAGGACGAAATGCGGCGACAATTCGTAGTGGTATGAAAAAACCGTCGCCCCCGTTTTTACTAAGACAAAAGTGAGCCAATTTCAAAAGTAATAGAGCCTCTGTTTGATTGGCAAGTGCGTGGCTTATTCGCCTACTTACTCTGTCACCCGCTGGCCTTCGCGGCCACTATGGTGACGGAGAATAAGAAATGGAACCACTGGCTTTAGCACCCAAGGATGCCTTCGCCGCAATCGGTGTGGGCGTCACCAAGGGATACGAACTCATCAACGCTGGCGAGCTTCAGACGTTCAAGATCGGGCGCGCCACCCGCGTAACCACTGATAGTGTTCGGGCATACGTCGCCCGCTGCGTCGAACAGCGCGAGGCCGCGTGAACGGTGGTCTGCATCAGAGATGGTTATTCGGCCAGCCGTAAAGGCCGAAGCCGTCCGATCCTGACCTTGAAGACGGGATCGAACGGCTCCGATAAGAATGCTCTGCTTGGCGGCGAGGAGCAACGCGAAGATAGCGGAGATCGCAGCGAATTACAACGCTTCGAAGATGCGTTGTGGGATGCGCGGAACCGCTGGGACATATCCCGCCGCGCCCTTCCTTCCGATGCTGACGGATGGGTTCGTGGGGTCGGTTTGTTCGGGCGGGGACGTATCAAGCCCGCCGATGCCGACAAGCTGCTTCGGCGGGCGTTCGCTGCTCTCGACGACGAATTCCAGGCAGGTGCAGCATGAGTGGCCTGGATCCCCAAGCCCGCGCCCGGCTTGCTGCTGCACTCGGCCCGCTGGCGGCTCACATGGCCGTCGCTCCCAAACATCGCCCTCTGCCTTTCTGGCGCGGAGGCGAGAACAAGCATCAACGTCTAGCCCGCTGCTTGCTGCAAACGAACTTCAGTTGGAGGCGATGCGACAATCTTTTTCTGCGCCAAGCGGTGAACGATCCAAACCCTTCGCGTGAAAGCAAACTTCGTCTCGCGGCGCTGCGGCACCGCTTCTGGCATCGGGGGGCCGTACATGATTGACATAGAAGCGGTGAAGCAAGCTCACTGCCTGCCGGAAGTTGTCGGGGCCGTGGTGAATCTCCAGCGCGTTGGGCGAGAGTGGAAGGCCTGTTGTCCGCTCCATAACGACCGTTCGCCATCCTTCACGATCTTTGACGATGGCAAGCGGTTCCAGTGTTTCGGGTGCGGCGCCAGCGGCGACGTCCTCGACTTCATCAGTGCGCTGCATGGTGTCGGACTGCGCGAGGCCGCTGAGATGCTGACCGGCGGGGAACTCCCAAAGGTCGAAGTCATCCGCCTGCCGCCTACCGACGACGCGAGCGACCGGGTGGAGGAAGCCCGCTCGATCTGGCGCGCTTCCGTGCCGGTGGAAGGGACCCCTGCGGAATCCTATCTGCGATGGCGGGGCATCTCTATCCCAGCGCCCCTGAGCGTCCGCTACAGCGTCCTTCCGTATGGAAAGCGCGGTCGCCCCCTGCCCTGCCTCGTTTGCTGCGTATCCTCGCCTGAGGGACCGCTCCAGGGCATTCAACGGACCTACCTAGCTGCCGACGGCCGGGGAAAGGCTGACGTTCCTGCGCCAAAGCTGAGCCTGGGGCGGGTGTCGGGCGGTGCGATCCGGCTCGCTCCGATCGCCAACAATATAGTGGTTTGCGAAGGTCTCGAGGACGGCTTGTCTCTCCGTCAGGAACTCGGGGTGTCGGTCTGGGTCGCCGCTGGCTCTGCCATGCTGCGCTCGATGCGCTTTCCCGATCCTGTGCGGGAAGTCGCGGTGGGCGGCGACAACGATAATGCAGGGCGTGAAGCTGCGGCCAAGGCTGCGGAAGCGTTCGCGCTACGGGGTTTGGCCTCTAGCGTGTTCTTTCCACCTGTACCGTTCAAGGATTTCAACGATAACCTGAGGGGGCGCACATGACTGTCGCGACCATGCAAGAGGCGTTCGCGAACGCCGAGACAATCGACCTGTGGCCGGTTCCCGATATGACGCTGGTGGACAACGGGCGGCGTCCAGCCGTGCCGATGCCTTCCCAGCTATTTGGCCCGGCGTGGTCGATAATCGAACAGGTGGCGGAATCCACTGCGACGGCTCCAGATTACGCGGCCATTGCTTACCTGTCGGCTGCAGCCAGCGTGATAGGCGGCAAGCGGCGTGTGTCGCCCTATGGGATGGATTGGACCGAGCCCTGCATTTTGTGGTGTGCCGCTTTGGGCGATCCCAGTTCGCGCAAGTCCGCCCCTCTCGACATGATGACGAAGCCGCTGTGGGCGATCCGCCAGGACGCGCGCGAGGACTACGACGCGGCGCGCCGGTCCTGGCAGGCCGATTGCGAACGAGCGAAGGCCGAGCGCTCGAAGTGGCAAGAGGAAGTCAAGAAGGTGGCCGGCACAACGGAGCCGTGTCCCCCGATGCCAGTACTCGCGGTCGAACCCGAGGAACCGCACGAACGTTGCCCGATCATATCCGACGTTACCCCAGAAGCGGCGGTGTCGGTACTGGCTGGCAACCCGCAGGGGGTTCTTTGCTATAACGATGAACTGGCTGGGTGGCTGGAGTCGTTCGACAAATACACCAGCGGCGGACGTCCGTTCTGGCTATCGGCTTACGGCGGTCGGCCCCATAGCGTCACGCGCAAGGGCTCTGGTTCGGTCCATGTGGACTTCTGCGGGATCTCGGTTCTCGGCTCAATACAGCCCGACAAGATCGTTCCGCTGATGGGTGGGGCGAATGATGGTTTGGTGCCGCGTATCATCTGGGCGTGGCCGGAGAAGATGCTGCCGCGTCGTCCAAGCGAACGGGTGAATACAACGAGGCTCGAAGCGGCTTATCAACGTCTCGAGATGCTCGGGTGGGGGACGGATGCGGAGGGCAAGCAAGCGCCTGTCGTACTGCCTCTGGCGCCGAGCGGTGCGACCATGTTCGAGAAGTGGGATGCGGAGAATAGCGCGACCTCAGGCGACGGGGGCAATCTCAACGAAGCGTTCGTGGGCAAGATGAGCGGTGCGGTCCTGCGGCTGGCGCTGGTTGCGGAACTCACCGGCTGGGCATTCAACGGCGGCGAGGAACCTCACGTAGTGTCCGACGCCTCGCTGGCCGCTGCAATCAAATGGGTCGAGGGCTACGCAAAGCCGATGGCGGCGCGGGTTTATGGCGATGCCGCAGTGCCGGAAGCGGAGCGCAACGCTGCGCTGCTCGCGCGCTACATTCGCCGTGAGCGACTGTCCCTTGTGAACCTGCGCGAACTGCGCCGGTCACCGCACAAGCCGCACCTCAAGCCGCTCCAGCCCAAAGGCGCGCTCGAGGACGCGGTGGAACTACTGGAAAACGCTAGTTGGCTGCGCCCCGAATGGCACCGCGAGGGCGGGCCTGGACAGCCTCGGAAAGACTACATCGTCAACCCGAAGGTGCTGAAATGAGCGGCTGGCGGGAAATGGCCGAAGAGGCACTGAGAGTACAGGACACTAGGGACATTAGGGACAAAAACCCCCCTCGGGGGTCTCATAACGGGAATAATGTCCCCATTGTCCCTAATGTCTCGCCTCCGCTGTCTACTCTCAAACTA
Organism: Pelagerythrobacter marensis; assembly: GCF_001028625.1. Classification (NCBI taxonomy): domain Bacteria; kingdom Pseudomonadati; phylum Pseudomonadota; class Alphaproteobacteria; order Sphingomonadales; family Erythrobacteraceae; genus Pelagerythrobacter; species Pelagerythrobacter marensis. The sequence continues at coordinate 24,781 of NZ_CP011805.1, forward strand.
TGGCGGGCCTCCCTTTTGACGCTCCATCCATGCCAGCTGCGCGAGAATTTCGACCCCTCCCGATGGCGAGTGCTGGTCGATGCGTCGCAATGGTGGCTCGAAGGATTCGGTCAAGCAGCGGCGGCGTCGGGCTGGTCAACGGGCGATGTGTTCGGGCTGCATCCTGAGATGCCGGGATGCGGTGGCCTGATTGACCGGCTCGGGGAGAACCGATCGCTAGTCATGGATGGCGACCGGGCACGCTGGCGGGCTTGGGGTGTCGTTTCACAATACAACCGCACGGCCGGTGAGGGCTTGCGCCCGTTCTGGGAGGTATAGCAATGACGCAAGTGAGAGCGACGAAGGGCAAGGCAAAAGGACGGGGCGCGGCTGATAAAACAGCCAAGAAACAGCCGCGACGCAAGAGCAACCTTGTCGGAGATTGCGCACCGGGCGAAACACCGACTGCCTACCTCGTTTGGGGCGATGGCACCGACGAAGAGATAGCGGCCAATTTCGCGGAGCGGGTTCCCGATTGGGAAGACTGGAGCGAGCGAGAAAAGCGCGGCGCGGTCGAGTTGATGCGGGCGTACTGGGACCATCCCGTAGCACCCACGTTGACCGTCGAGCGCGGTGAATCAGGCGTTCGGCTGTTGCCTGGCGCGGGAAAGGCAACGATCCAAGTCCTGCGGCAAGCGGAGACGTTCGCGACCAACTCGCAAGACCTGATCGATGAACGGGTGAGCAGCCTCGCGACCCATCACGGCAACAAGGGAGGTGCGATAAGCCAAAACTTGAATGCCTCGCTGGCATTCATTCGGGGCGGCGCGGCGCAAGACACGGTGCAAAGCGCGTTGCTCACCCAGATGGCGGCAACACACGATGCGGCGATGGCAGCGCTTGCCAAGGTCGGAAAGTCGGAGTTTGTCGACCAGATGACAGCGTTCGGGAACATCTCGACGAAACTGCTCAACCTCTATGCCCGCCAGGCGGAAACCTTAGCCAAGCTCCAGCGAGGCGCGGAGCAAACTGTGCGGCACGTTTACGTCGATGCGCGAACCCAGACCGCATTCAACTACCCCCCTCCTGCAACAGAAAGCCGGACACAAGCCCATGAACAACATGAAGGCGGCCCATGCGGCCCCGCGATGCTTGGCTACGACCCGTCGTGGAACGGCTTGCCAGCGACCCGCCATGAAAGGGAAGAAGCGCTGCAACCTGCACGGGGGCAAATCGACGGGAGCGCCCGGAAATAGAAACGCTTACAAGCACGGGCGCTATTGCTCGGACACGTTGGCCCTAGAGAGGATGCTACGGGTAATTCTCGCGAATGCGTCGGCGGCCCTGTGACCGCGCCAGCCTCTGTCTACGCGAAAACCAACAAGACCGCACTTGCAATCCACAAAAGACCGGAAGCAGGCCAACTCTATGCTAATGGCGTTTTCGTTGGGTGCAAACTTCGGGAGGGGTAAATGCAGAAGCGCAATTGGGCGATTTGGCTCTAGTGCACGATCGCCGCGCTAGTTGCGGCCAGCGCCAGCCATTGGCTCGGGCGGCTTGATCACCTCCAGAGTTACGGTGTGAGGTGCAACGAATCGCCAGTACAGCGATGGAGGGTCTGATTGGCAGCAGCCTCGTAAGCGCGTCCGTAGCAGATATTCGCCTCTTCAAGCGCCGGTGCAATCACATCGTCTCGTCGTTCGCAGGCGGTAACAGCGTTCGCGTCGGTTCCATCCCGGCATTGCTCATTCAAGACTTGCCACTCGCTGATCAAGGCCAACTCGGAAGCGGTCCATTCATCGGTGCTGCTGGCTGCCGGGACAGAGCTTGGCTGCAACTCCGGCGGACGCGATCGCGTCGGCTTCACTAAGCTTGCGATCTCTAACTCACCGTTAAGGGCGTCGGCAAACGCAGCACCGATTATTGAACTCTCATTGTAACCAACCTGCGTTCCATCTTCATAGGTAATCACGCGGCACGGGCTGCGGCAACTTGAGCGCCCTGTGATGGTGCCATTCGGCATAACGCGAGCCAGAACATGTTTACCGTCGTTTTCGCCGAGATAGGCAAAGGTCACCACGTCACCGGCAACCTTTCCGGTTTTGCGGTCCTCCTCGGAGACCGCTGCGATGTAGGAATAGAAGACGCCATCTCGCTCGTCATAGTAGTGCGAAGGTCGCGGCGGCTCATATTGAACTGGCGGCGCGGTTGGCTCCGGTGCAATCACTGGCGCCGGTAGAACCGGATCGGTAGGTCGCTCGTAATCACCGTCTCGGTCCTCAGTGTCTCCACAGCCCACTATCAGCGCGACAGCCATCAGCCCGCAAAGTCCTGCCGCCCCGCCCGAACGGCAGGGTTGGACGATGAATTTGCTCAATCCGTTCATTGCGATTCCTCACTTCAGGGACACAATATCGGTTGAAGGCCTCTTCGAAATAAATCGTCCAGCGGCTCGCCGATAAAATGTAGGCATCGCAGCGGGGCAACAACTCTGCAATGATGGACCGCGTAGTGGCAAACATTACAACACAAACCCCGCGATCAGCCGCGCGATCTCAACCACGTTGGTTTGACCTGTAAATTCGAACTTCACCCGCCCCAAGCCAGAGAAGTACATCTCCAACTCGGAATCGAGATCGAACGATCCCGCTGTCTCCACGGAGAAGACGACGATTTTGCTGTAGGGCAGCGAGGTGAAGTCCCTCTTCTTGCCCGTAATCCCCTGAACATTCACGGCGATGATGCGCTTGTCTGTGAAGACGACGCCGTCTCTCAAAGCCTTGAACGCACCGATGATCTTCTCACCCGGCAGTAGCAGATCGCCGACGCGTGCCGAGTACTCGTCGTTCTGCTTCAGCTTAAATACCGAGCCATTCTGGAAATCGATCATGCAGCCCTTCCTCCTCGTGGCAGAATGACGCGAGAAGCGGCTGGCGGTCAAGAAGGCATAAAGAACCCCGCCGAAGCGGGGTGGAGGAAGCCCGCCAAGGGATCGGGGGCGGCTGGCTGACGTGCTCTGATGGCATGTGGTTGTGGGAGTGCAGCACGGCGATCCCCCTTGGCCCGCCGTGAGCGGATGAACCTGCGGAGAGTCCGTTCGTACCCACGTTGCGCCGCGTGCGTCCATCTCTGCAGGTTGGAGCGGGTTCGGAGGACTCCCGGAGTGTCCGTGAGGCCGATCAAGCATGCGAGTTGCCAAACGGACGATTGCGCTTTGAGCGTCAAGCCAATTTGACGGAATCCTCTCGTTTTCTTATATGTACCGAGAGGAGGCGACCATGGCATACGATGCAGCAACTGTCGCCAATCGTTTTATCGAGTTGGCGGAAAATGATGGTGGGCGACGTTTGACGCCGATGCAGCTCATCAAACTGTCCTACATGGCTCACGGATTTTCACTTGCGATCAAGAACCGCCCTCTGCTCGACGAAGCGGTGGAGGCGTGGCGATATGGCCCCGTCATTCCCAGCCTGTACCGAAAGTTGAAGAGCTTCGGAAATGGAGGCGTCGATAAGCGGATTTCGCGCTTTTTCTCGTCCGAAACGCTGGCTTCCGAAGATACCGAACTCATCGACGCCGTGTACCAAAAGTACGGTAAGCTGACAGGCGGCCAACTTTCGTTTCTCACCCACAAGCGTGGCACGCCGTGGGATGAGGCGTACCGTCCGAACGAGTATGGCGTTGAACTAGATGATGCCGCTATCCGCCGCCATTACGCAGACCTGTTACGTGGCGTCGCCGCCTGACGGCCAGCTCCCCGATCTCCCCGCGCCCGATCTTGAGGGCTTCGAAGAGGATTCCCTTTCCGGGCGGGAGGAGAGCGAGTGGAAACGGCTAGATGAACTCAGCAAGGCGAGGCACGATAACGCCCTCGCCATCCACAAAACCATAAAGTGGCTAATCCCCAGCGCACTGATATTGGGCTTCATTGGATTTGCTGCGTTGTCCAGCGTGTACGTGGCCCATCTTCTGCTGCCAAACGAGCGCCGGTGGCTGACGCCTGATGAAGTGCAGCATATTCACAGCATGATCTTCAGCGGTGTGGTTGGTGGGGCTATCGCCCTGCTCGCAAAAATGTACCTCGGAGATGTGAAGAAGGATTAGTACTCACTCTGGCGGTGTCGCGATCACAATACCATCGCCGCCGATATCGCATCCATCAGCGTCGAGATCGGCACCGGCACGCTCGTTGAGCGATACCCCGGATTGAATGCCTGACGCTGCCCGTACTGCTCGATCCAGTGCCGACCGTTCATGCGCCAGGCGCGCTGTAGAGGCACCACAGGCAGCAGATAACACCTTCGGGTCGGCGCGAACGCATAGGCGATGAAATCGCAGGCCAACGGCTTCTGGATCCAGCCGGGCTTGCGCCGCTCTTCGTCGCTCCACCGCTCCAGCAGGATATCGGGCCAAGCGTTCGTGCGGACCTTCTCGTCCACGGTAAAAACCCGGCCGCAGGCGAGCGTTAGAATGCGATCGATGCCACCACGCTGCGCCCAGCCATCGTCACGAACGGACACAGCACTGACGAGAGTGGGGAAGGCGCGGCGGTAGATCTCCATCCACCACGGCGCTTCGGAGTACTGGTTGGAAAGCGCGAGGCTCGCATGGAAGTCGTGTGTTTTCAGCGCTGAAGGAAGGCGCCCCGGCAGGGTGGCCGGGGCGCTCTGGAGTGGCAATTCGGATTGGGCGTCAATCAAAACGTACCGCGTCAGTGCTCGTGGTCGCTGATCGGACAACCGGGGTAGGCGTAAGAGTTCCCGTGGAGAGTAAGCACCGGCTGACCAGTGTTGATACCGTCCTCATCGCATTGCCCAAAGGGGTCATCATCTTCGAAGTCGGCATCCCCATCTATCTCATCGAGCCTGTCGATAAGAGACTCCACTAAGCCTTCCAGCGCGTCACGCGACAGGCGCGGAATTGCATCGGACAGGAGGCTTAGTGGGAGAGCAGACGTCACCTGCACTTTTGGATGCGTCACCATCAAGCCGCCCCCTCTGTTGCTAGTCTCTCATTGTGATCGACGGGTAGGAGCCGCTTTGCATCAAGGGCGAGTATGGCGATTGCCTCCTGTGCACACCACCAGCCGTCAGCGATGTCCCAGTCATCAATAAGTTCCAGCTTTGCCCGAACATCTGCAAGGCACCCGGCCGGCGTTAGGAGGCAGGCGTCGAGCGCTGCGGCATGCTTGTCATTCAATTGATCAGTTACCGATTCGGGTTCGCCGCTGGCATAAGCGAGGTCCATCTGTGCGCGAGCGACCGTGCGCCTTCGTATGAGGTCATCCCAAACAATGCGATTGGGGAGATCGTGCGCTGTCATGACACTTCCCCCAATTCGCGAAGCGATCGAATCGCGGTGAGTATTAGACGGACATTCCAGTCGAAATCCGTTTCGCGATCGAGGAAATAGCGAAGGTCGCAATTGCAGGCAGCAGTGTCGTCATCACGACGTCCGACCATGTGTAGAATTGCCAACCAAAGAATTAGTTCGATGTCCTCCGGAGTGGTCGCGAGGCTAGCTTGCAGGACGCTTTCAGCTGCATCCATTGCATTGATCTGCTCCAACTCTGCTGGCGTGTGCATGCCAACAACAGGACCATCATCCAAGGGTAGCGCATTATAGGAGAGCCTTGCCTTCCTGTAGCGCTTCCATGCTATGGATATCGCGATGTCGTTCTTCGCGGCTTTCGCGGCCACAGGTGTGGTGGTAGGTGCATTCATAGTCGTGTCCCTTCGTCAATAAGGGTGTCGATCAGACCGGGCATTTGGGGTGGCATCCCCATTGCTCGGTCGCCTCGGCATACGGCCTTGGTGATACAATTTGTCTCACAAGGCGGACGGTTGCGTCAACCCCCTTTGTGATATAAATCGTCTCAAGATGGACGGTGTGCAATCGAAGATGGCAAGAGCTGCCCTCGGGTGGTCAACTCATAAGCTGGCTGAGATGGCGGGAGTGGGACGCGCCACTGTGGTGCGGTTCGAAGAGGGCGAACCAGTGGGGCCAAAAACACGCGAAAAGATAGAAATCACCCTGATAGATGCGGGGGCGCAGTTCCTGCGACGATCCGGGCGGCTTGGGGTGACAGTACCCGAATAGGGTGAACGAGATTGTCACGAGATTCGGAAAGGTGCTAGTTTGCCTTCAATGACGATCTTCGAACCTTTCGCGTTTGCCGCTGCCGTCGCTGCTATTGTGGCGGCCCAATTCTGGTGGGCTGTGGCAACGGTCGCGGGCAAACACGCCGGCGACGCTGTTCGGGTCAATAGGAAGCTCCACAACGCTGCCGTCATGACCGCGTTGGCACTCGGACTGGCCGCAGCCTCCGTGTTCGTTCTCCCAGCTGTCGGGCTGTTTTACTAGGACGTTAGGGACAATAGGGACAATATTGCCGCCCGGACCCTTCTCAGCTCGGAACAACGCGCAGAGGATCGGCACGACACTTATTCATTCGGCGAGTACGGTCTTCCAGTTGACGATCTCGGGCCGTACTGAGCGCAATGCTCTTCGCTGCAATCGCTCTAACCCTCTGTCCACCAACGGGTGTCCGCATCACCTGCGTTCACGACGGCGACACCTTCATCGTTGAGCGCGAACGTATCAGGATAGCCGATATCGACGCGCCCGAGTTAAACGGGAAATGTTCATTGGAGACTGCACGCGCCCGGAAGGCGCGTGACCGGCTGCTTACTCTACTCAACGCAGCGCCCTATAAGATCTACCGGCAAGGTAAGGACCGTTACGGTCGCACGCTGGCTATCGTAACGAACGATGGTGGCTCAATTGGGGACCAGCTGGTTGCGGAAGGATTGGCGAGAACCTGGGCAGGTCGGCGCGAGAGTTGGTGCTGATCGGCGAGACCAGTGTGACGAAAAATCATGTGAAGATTGGAATGACTTGGATTTGCATACCAATTTACACGTCGCATTTGTCCAATTCTGAATTTTCTACTGGCATTTTGGTTGAGATTTGCAGATATTGACTTTGCGCATGGGGGCGCATTGAACTGGGGGACAGCATGAGGATTCTTTTGTTGGCAGCGGCGACCGCCGTTGTTGGGATGCCTGCGATGGCGCAGGTCAATCAGTCAGCAGTACCGGTCCAGGCGCTCCGCGCCCCGCCACAGCCCAAAACTGTTCTTCCGGCGGGGACCGAAATTCCACTGAAGATGACGCAGGACGTCACGACCAAAGGTCGGGGCTGGGAAGAAGGCGATCAGTTCAATCTGGCGGTCGCAGCACCGGTAATGCTGGGCGATTTCGTGGTCATTCCGGCGGGGACCAAGGGAGTGGGCCGAATCACTTGGCTCACCAGCCGCGGAGCATTTGGTAAATCCGGTAAGATGGATATCGAGCTGGAATACCTGGAGCTGAGCGGTCGTCGGATCAATATCGACGGGACATATCGCCAGGAAGGCGATGGCGCGACTCTGGCGACGGTCGGCGGGGTCATTGTGGCAGGTCTGTTCGCCGGGTTCATCACCGGGAAAAGTGGCACGATCCCGCAAGGCCGTGAACTGACGGCGACGCTTGAAAGCGATCTGCCGGTTGCTCTGCCCGAGGGCGCAAATTTGGCACCAGTGCCGGTTCAGGCGACCTCAGTTGCGCCTGTCGAGGCTTCGGACGAGGCAGAGTTGGTTACCGAAGCCGCTGAAAGCGTTTCGACCGAAGTTGCTGAGATAGACGACAGCAATGCTGCCGTTGAGGAACCGGTCGAACCGAATCCAGAGTGATCGGTTCGAAGATCCTGGCCCGTCATGGGGCGGGCCAGTGAAATTGAAGCTCGATCTTTTCCTGCTAGTGGCGCTCGCCGTGGTCAGCTGCCTCACGCTGATCGCGTACGTCGTCCGTCTGCTGACCGAATAACGTAGGGGTTTCGGCACCTGGCGACTCTCCGCTCACGAACAACGGAAGCAGCGGGCGCGCCATGTCCTCAGACCTCGGCTCGCGCATCAACTCGTAGCGGCGCAGCGACGCAAACACGCGCTGCACAATTGTCTCCACCGCCCGGCCGCGATCGAACTTCCCGGCAAACGCGTTGCGCAGCACATAGTTGGGCGCGGTGGTCACCGCGATGTGCAGGGCGGTCTCGATTTCTTCGTCACTGGCGCGAATCATTTCCATCCGCCAATGAGAACAGATGCGGAACAAATGTGCAAGTCCAGCATTGCGATTGGAAGACGATATCGCGGGCACGATATAGCCAGCGGATCAGTCCCAACCCAAATGACTGACAATAAGGTCAACTGTGCAGAAGCTCTCTGAGCAATGCGCCGACGCGCGCATTTGTCGCTAGACACGGAAGGTGCGTTCAGAGAAGAAGCCAAAATACCAGGACCTGATGGACTGTGTTCTAGAAAGAGAAATAGTACTATCGTCAAGGGAGGAAGACTATGGACGCCCTAAAGTCGGTCGCTTGGCTAATATTTTCAGTAGGCGGCTTGTGGATTGGACAGAAAATTGGAGTTGCCCTGGAACTTCCATCGCTTTTGATCTTCTGTCTCATGATGATATTTGCCTTCGGTGGATTTATGTTGGCTTTGTTGACGATGCATCGACTTTAGGGGGGGGGCGCTCGTTACGCTGCGGGCACCTCAGGTTGATCGCCCGGCCGCGAAGCGAAATCTGCGGTCAGCGTCCGGCGAGCACGGTCGTATCGCGATATCCGTAGCGGCCGACCCACGATCACGATAAGCTGCCGCCATGTGCAATCTCTATCGGATCAAAAGCTCGAACGCCGAGATCGCCGGCCTGTTCGACGTCGAGGCTACTGCAGGGAACGCCGCCGAGGAAGTTTACCCCGGCTATCCCGGTCTGGTGGTGGCCGAGGGCCAGCTGCGCTCAATGGTTTGGGGATTTCCGCTGGTACTCAAGAGCAAGAAGACCGGCCAGCCACTCAAGCCCAAGCCGGTGAACAACGCGCGGACCGACAAGCTCGACAGCTTCATGTGGCGCTACAGCTTCGAAGAGCGGCGCTGTCTGATCCCGCTTACCGCCTGGGCCGAGGCCGAGGGGCCCAAGGGCGCCATGACCCGCACCTGGATGAGCCTGCCGGATCAGCCGGTCTTCGCCGTCGCCGGGATCTGGCGCGCGAGCGAGGAGTGGGGTGAGTGCTATTCGATGGTGATGACCGATGCCGCCGACGCGGCCGCCGAGGTGCACAATCGGATGCCGGTGATCTTGCGGGCCGATGATTATGATAGGTGGCAGCGCGCGGCACCAGATGAGGCTCGGGCGCTGTGCGTGTCGTATGGCGGCAATGTCGCGATCGAGCGAACGGCTGATAAATGGAGGCGTGACTCGTAATCATGTGTCTGTGCATCAGAGAATGACCGCCGGACAGAAACGTCAGAATCATCTCCACCAGGGCGTAGGCAGGAGATCAAAACACGAACATTAATTGACTTTCTTTAGAACATGTGATACGGACGCAGCACACATCGTCGGGATGACAGAGGTGATGATGCAGGACGTTCACGTATCTTTTCGGGCCAGTTCCGCTGTCGTGGCGGAGTTGGCCCGGCGCGCCGAAAAGGCGGGCTGTTCAGTGTCCGAGTACCTGCGCGCTGTGGTGCGCGAGAAGGTGGGGCTCCAATGAGGGCCGCATTCAATCCATTTAGGCATCTCGGTGCGGCTGCTTCAGGAGATATCGAAGCACAGCGAACGCTCGCTGAGCGCGGGATTGAACTCGCTATAGCGCAAGGCGATCTACTCACAGCGATGGACTCTGCAGTTTTCGCCCGACTCGCAGCTGCGCAGGGCTCGCGCGACGACAAGGGGCGACTGCTCTCGATTCTGGCATTGGCAAGCTCCCTTACTTCTGAGGACGAGAGGGACTTACGCGAAAGCCTTGCGGCCGAATGCCTCGCGCTCGTCTCGCTCCTGGCCGATGACGGCGAGGAATTTGCAGATCAGTTTCTGCTCAGCATAGCGGAGCATTCGTCGCCCACCGCTGTCGAGCTTTCCAAACATTTGCGAGCCGCGATGCTCGATAAGGGGGAATAATGCACCAGCTAACGCAGGGCGCCCAACACGATCCCATGCTTGCAGCGCCCTTTCGCAGGACCAAGCCTGGCCTCTTCGGCTCCAGAAGGAAGAGCCCCAGCAAATACCTTCAGTTGCCTCAAGGGCAGGACGGCCAGCCGGTAGTCCCGGGTCCGATTAGCGGGTTCGGCGGCGGAACGTGGAATCTCGATGGCAGCCCGGCAACCGCGTCCGATGGTGCGTCGCCCATAAAGCAGCCGAGTGCACACCCGTCACAAGACGCCGGCAACATCGGAATGGATAGCCCGACGCCGAGGAGCGGTCCGCTTGGTGGTTCGATGCGCCAGCCGTTCGACTACGAACGGGCGCTTGAAGTCCTCAGGGGCGATCAGCGCAAGCCGAAGGCGTGGCAATACGCGCTTGCCGCTGTGGGCGATGCTCTGGCGATGAACAGCGGCTACCGACCTTACGCGGTCCAGAATCTCACCGCCGCGCGCAACGAGCAGGCTCAGCGCCAGCGCGAGGCTGCCGCGCAAATCCTCGGCTGGCAGTATAACGACTACGCACGCAACCAGGAGGCGGACCTTCGAGCGGCAGCCCCGTTCTCCAGCGGTCGGGATCGGGTGCAATTCGATCCGGCCACCGGCCAGTCGCGCATCATCCACGATGGTGCCGAGGACTTCCAGACCTATGCCGATGAGCTTGGCCTTGCACCGGGGAGCGAGGAATACTTCAAAGCCGTCGAGGACTATGTTCTCCGCTCGGCTGGGCCGTCGGCCTTCGAGCGCGATGTGCAGTTGGACGATCACCGAACCGGCAACGATGCCGAGCTTGAGCGCATCCGCAATGGCTTCCGTGTGGGTCTCGAGCAGCTACGTCAGACCAATCGCCGGGGAATGGTCGATTACCGCAATACTAACCCAGCCCCTCCCCGATCGCGGATGAAGGCTGGGTCTAATTCGGTTGTTACAGTTAAGACCCCTGCGGAAGCTGCGAAGCTTCCTAAGGGCACGAAATACCGTGGCCCCGATGGGGTGGTGCGCCAACGATGAGTGATCCCTGGCCGGGCCGCTTTGTCGAATCCCCCGAGCCGAACTGGCCCGGCACGGTCGTGTCGCCCACCCCTACTCCTTCCCAGACGCGCAAGCGCCGTCTCTTCGGTGCGCCGCCGAGAACGCCCGCGCCACTCGATAACGCGGCGGCAACCGATGGCGACACGATTCGGGCTGGCGATTTGCGCGTGCGCCTTCTGGGCGTCGATGCTCCTGAGTTGAAGCAACAGGGTTTCGACAGGCAGAGCAACCCCGTTCCCATTGGTGAGCAGTCGCGCGACTACTTACAAGGGCAAATCTCCAACACGAGCACGGCGCGGCTCGATGATGTGATAAGCATGTCATGGGGCCGTCCCGTCGGCCCTGTCTCGCTCGATGGCACAGACGTTGGGATTGGCTTGATCCGGTCGGGCAATGCTCTTGCCGCGCCCGACTACTTGGAGAGCGATCCCAGCCGCCGATTCGATTACATGCAGGCCGAGCGGCTGGCGCGTGTGAATAAGCTCGGCCCGATGAACGATACGATGGCACAGAACCCCGCAGACTTCCGTAAAGGCGAGGCTCCGCGTCAGACAGTTGCGCAGTTCTTTGATACCCCTACTCCGTTTCAGGGGATGAGGCCGGAGGCCGAACGGCAATATCTCAAATTGCTCGATAGCGCGCCAGCAGTGGACATTGCGACTTTCGCGAAATCGCAAGGGCTGAGCCTGGATCCCGACTACTTGTCGTCGTGGGTCGAGGATCGGGACAAGCGCAAGGCGAGGGGCCTGCCATACACTGTTGCGGCGCGTTACAGTGAAACACCATTAGCAACGCTGGAACTTGGCGATGGCGCGATGGGTGCCGGCGTGCGTGGGTATGCCGAAGGATTCACGGCCAGCGCATTGGGTGAACTTGGCGCGGTGGCCGATACGCTCGGTGGCACGCAAGGCCGGGAGAATGTCTGGAACAGCGACCGTCGCCTTGCCGATATTTGGGCCAACAACGAATATCAGAATGCGTCCATCCTCCGGGGCGACGAAAACGCACACCCGACAGCTTCCATGGTAGGGCAAATTGGCGGCGCTCTCACTTCGGGCTTCGCCATCCCCTACGGGCAAGGCGCTCGCACCGTCCCCCAACTTGCCCGCGTGGGTGCCGTATATGGCGGAGCCGAAGGCTTCATGGGGACCGATGGCACCGTGCCCCAGCGTCTCACTGGAGCAGCCATAGGGGCACCTGCTGGCGCAATCATCAACGCGGCTGGAGGCAAGGCGCTCGAAGTCGTTGCACCGGTGATAGGGCGTGCTGTGGGCGCTGTACGGGGTCGTCTGGGTCGAGAAGCTTCCCCGAGCGCAATCGCTGCCGAGGACACGACGCGCGGCGCCATTCACGCGGCTCAGTCGGACGAAGCGAGGTCGGGGCATGTGGTGAATGCCGATGCGGCAGCGCTTGCTAGATCCAGCGGTGAATCCCCGACTGTCGCGGATGCGGACTGGCCCGGCGAGGTAGTCGATCTACGCGCGGTAACGATGGATGCCGAACCCGACGCCTCGCTGTCGATGCTGGTGCACCCGCTTGAAGCCGCCCGCCCGACGCGCCTCGACGATCCCCTGAACGACGCTCAGCGCGTGGCCGCTGCTGCCAACGTCCAACCGCGCGACGTGCTGCCACTACCTGCGAACACGCTTGGCGGGGTAGAGGAAGCCATTGCCAAGGATGCTGGGCGCTTCGTTACGGTTAAGGCTCCAAACGAACGCGCGGTACTTTCCCGCACCACGATCAAGAACCACAATGGCGCGTCGGTCCCCAAGGTCGGGCCTATGGATATGGTCGGCTGGCTTCGCACGCGGGGCGGCTTGGTCGATCAGGGCGGCGAACTATCAGCAATGGGCATTCGGTCTAACGCGGCTCGCAAGGGTATGGATTTTGTCGGGCAGGAAGTCCGCTTCGGACCGATAGTCAACGAGAACGGCCTAACGCTCGACGACGCGGCGTTTCAAGCGTGGGAAGCGGGGTTCTTTCCCGATCACCTAGAGCGCCCAGACGTGAACACGTTCCTTAATGCCCTGCGCGAAACTTATGAAGGAACGCGCGGGCGTCGGTTCCTGCCTGACGATGTGCCCGAGGTCGAACGCTACTATGGGGTGCAGGGAGAGCGCTATGATCTGGAGCAGCGCCAAGAGGAAGTCGGCGGACCGGTCTATGACGACGCAGCGGCTCTTGCCGACGAACCCCTGCCGTTCCCGCCTGTCGAGGCTTATGATGATTGGGCGGGAGTCAACGCGATCCAGCAAGTCGGCAATATCGACGTAACCAAACTGGACTCTCCGCAGGACATCAGCCGCGCGCTGAAGGCGACCGGCGACATAATGGGCGGTTTCGACGCCTCCACGCGCGGAAGGATCACCCAGGCTGAAACCGGACGGCTCGCGTCTGACCTGAACATGACGCCCGAGCAACTGCTGTCGCGCCGCAAGGGGCAGGCGATGAATGCAGAGGAAGCGCTGGCCGCGCGCCGCATCCTCGCGAAGTCGGGCAACGAATTGGTCAACCTCGCCAAGCGCGTGAAGCAAGCGGGCGACTATCCCGATGGGGAGTTGTTGGCGCAATTCCGTCAAGCGCTAGTGCGGCACTCGGCAATTCAGGAACAGGTTGCTGGTGCGACCGCAGAGGCCGGGCGAGCGCTCGGGCAATTCCGCATGGCTGCCGACAGCCGAGAGGTTCGGCGCGATGTTCTTGAGGCATTCGTGCGTGGCGGCGGTGGGCAGGATCAACTTGAGGAAGCAGCCAACGTGTTATTGGATGCGGTCGAGATGGGACCGGGCAAGTTCAACGCCGTCGCGGAGAAAGTCGCAAAGCCCAAGTGGCGCGACAAGATCGCGGAAATCTACATCAACTTCCTCCTTTCGTGGCCACAAACGCACGCGGTCAACATCACGTCGAACACGCTCACATCGCTGGCCCAGATCCCCGAATTTGCGGTGGGCGCTGCCATCGGTGGCGTGCGCCGGGCGGTGTCGTCGAGCGCGATCGACCGTGTGACGGCCTCCGAGGTCGGTGCGCGTGCCTTTGGCCTCCTGCAGGGTGCAAAGGAAGGCGCTCGTATGTTCGCAAAGGGTCTGCGGACAGGCGAGGCTTCGGACTTCGCCTCGAAGGTCGAGGGCGACCAGTATCGCGCCGTCGATGGGCTCAAAGGCGAAGTGCTGCGGCTGCCGACGCGCTTTCTTACGGCGGAAGATGAGTTCTTCAAGGGCGTGGCCCGTCGCATGGAATTAAACGCACAGGCGGTTCGGCTGACGAACAAGGAAGGTTTGAAAGGCGAGGCGGCGACCCGCCGTATCGCCGAGCTTACCGCCAATCCGACCGACGTCATGTTGGAAAAGGCGCTCCATTATGGCCGGTATCTGACCTTTCAGCAAAAGCTAGGCCCGTTGGGAAGCAAGATCTCGGGGATTACAAACGATTCGCTGGTGCTGAAGGCTTTCCTGCCATTCGTCCGCACACCTACCAACTTGCTCAAGTTCGCAACCGAACGTTCACCAGCCGCACCGCTACTCAAGGAATGGCGGGCCGACTTCGCGGCTGGTGGGGCGCGCCGGGATATGGCTATCGCTCGGGCCTCCATTGGGACCGGGTTCGGGATTGCGCTTTACGAGGCGGCGCAGAGCGGCTTGATTACCGGCTCACCGCCCTCCGATCCGAAGAAATCCCGCCTTCTCTATGCTGACGGCTGGAAGCCCTACAGCATCAAGCTTGGTGACACTTACTATAGCTACAAGCGGCTCGATCCGTTCTCGACCACGATTGGTGTAGCGGCGGATATGGCAACGCTGCCTGAGGGTATGAGTGAGCGCCAGCGCGAGGATAAGGCGCTGCTGCTCACCGCCTCGATTATGGGCAACCTCGCCAGCAAGACGTGGTTATCCGGTCTTTCGGATTTGGTCAGCGCCCTGCACGAACCTGACCGTTACGCGGACAACATGATGCAGCGGCTCGTCGGCTCATTCCTCGTCCCGAATCTCGTTGCAGGCACCGCCCGCACGATGGACCCTGTGGCGCGTGAAACCGAGACGCTGGGGGAAGCCTTGCAATCGAGGCTGCCGGGCCTGAAGGACGATCTGTTACCCCGCCGCGATGTGTGGGGGCGGGAGATACGCAGCCAGGGTGGAATGGGACCTGATTGGCTCTCGCCAGTCTGGGTCTCCGAACAGTTGAACGATCCGGTGAACAGCGAGCTTCTGCAACTCGACTACGCGCCTGGCTATCCTTCCAAGAAGGTCGGCGGTCGCGAGCTGACGCCTGAGGAATATGACCGTTACAGCGAGCTTGCCGGCAAAGCGGCTCACGAAGCCCTCGGCTATCTCGTTGTGTCGTCCGACTGGCAGAGCATGGACGATGCGGCACGGGTTAAAGCTGCGCGCAAGATCGTGGCCGCTGCTCGCCGAGGTGTCAGGTCGAAGTTGTTCAATGACAGCACGGCAGAGGCGGACGATTGGCCGGGCGAGCCTGTGGACGGCGATGTATGGTCAGGTGATGTCGTCGAGCCTGCCGCATCTGCCGAACAATGGCCGGGCAAGCCGGTTGCCAGCCGCGACGTAGTGACGGACCTTAGACAGCGCATTCCGGGTATCCGGTTTACCTCGGGCTATCGTTCGCCTGAGTACAACGACAGCCTGCGGGCTAAGGGTTACAACCCGGCGAGGAACAGCGAACACCTGTCCGGCGCGGCGCTCGATATGCTTCCGCCTGAGGGCAAGTCGCTCGGCTGGCTGCAAGCTCAGGTCCGGCAATACGATCCAAACGCGCGGCTGCTCGTCCATGATGGTCATCTCCACGCGGGATTCGATGACTACTACAACGCACCGCTGCTCGGCGGGATGGCGGGCCGGTGAGAAAAAATCCAATGAAAAGGGCAATAATGTCCCTAGTGTCCCTAGTGTCCTGACTTTGCCGTCCTTCCTTGAGGACGGTGATAGGCTGCTGGAACCGGAGTGGGACGCCTTCGATTTGCTGAGCTTTCCGCACAAGTCCGCCCGGCCTGACGACGAAGCCGATCTCGATAGCTGGGATCGTGGATTTTCAATCACGTTGTGGGAGTAAATGAGGGAGCGCGGAAACCATTACGCCAGCGAATGCTAGGAGTTGTGCCATTTTCCGCCCTTACGATGGATTCTCACGGGGCATCCAGCTTTCCCACCAGTAGACCGAACGATCCGCCCCGAACGCGGTCGCTGCCGGCGTCATCACGACACTAGAGCCGCTCGCTGTCGTTCGCCTTCTGCGCATCGAGCGCCGCGGAAATGTCCAGCGCAAGGCGTTCGAGCCGTTCGGTGAGATCGCGTGTCTCCTCTTCGGACAAGCCCGACAGCAGTTCGCGCTCGACCGCCATGTCTTCGCGAAACGCCGCTTGCGCCAGTGCGCGCCCCTCTTCCGTCAGTTCGACCGGCAGGCTGCGTTTGTCCTTTCCGGCGTCGGTCCGCCGGATCAGCCCGCGCTTGCCCAGACGATCCAGCCGGGCCGTCAGTCCGCCCGAGGATATCATTAGCGAGCGATAGAGTTCGGTCGGGCGCAGCCGGTAGGGCGGGCCCGATCGCAGCAAAGTCGACAGCACGTCGAATTCGCCGGTGTCGATCCCGTGCTGGGCGAATACGGCCTCGATCGATGGCCTCACCTGCAGGGTAATCCAGCGAAGGCGGCCGAGTATCGCCATGCCGGTGGTGTCGACGTCGGGCAGTTCGCGGCGCCATTGTTCGATCCGGGCAGCTAGATGGTCCATAAAACTCTCTTGACAGCAAGATAACCTGGAAATATCTCGATGGCGAGATACACTTCGTTTCAGGAAAGGCCAATGCCATGATCTGTTCGAATCGCCACCAGGCGACGATGCAATGAATGGGCGCATGGTATTGACCGGGCGCGTGCTGTCCGGGCTGGCGATCGCGTTCCTGCTGTTCGCGTCGGTCCTGCCCAAGCTGGCCGGAATGCCGGTCGCGTCCGAAACGCTGCAGGCGCTGGGCTGGGACGGCCGGCACGCGCTGCTCATCGGCCTGATCGAACTTGCCTGCGTGATCCTCTATGCCATTCCCCGGACCAGTGTGCTCGGCGCCGTGGTCACTACCGCTCTGCTCGGCGGGGCGATCGCGACCCAGATGCGGGTCGGCAGTCCTCTGTTCACGCACACCTTGTTTGGCGTCTATCTCGGCCTGCTGATCTGGGGCGGCCTGTGGCTAAGGAATCCTGCGCTGCGCGCGCTGTTTCCGGTGGGGCACAAAGCCTCCGATGCCTCGCGAGGCGACGCCGCACCGGGGGAGGGTGCCCATGCCTGACCCATCGCCCAAAGGGCCAGCCTCCTACTTCCCTTCGATTGAGAAGAAATACGGCCGCCCGATCACCGAATGGCAAGCCATTGTCCGCGAACACCTGCCCGCGAAACACATGGAACTGGTTGCGCTGTTGAAAGACCGGCACGGCATGGGCCACGGCCACGCCAATGCCATTGTCGCCTACACGCTGAAGCGGGATCGCAAGTAGCGCTCCGATAGGGCCGGGCCGGCGGCCCATCCCCCGTCGCTTCGGTCAGGCCGCGGTTTCCGGCGCACCCTCCCGCCGTCGGCCCGCCAGTGCGATTGACCCGCCGATCCACGCCGCCAGGCCGATCCAGAAGATCGCTGCGAAGGGGGCTTCGTTTCCGATGATGGCGCGCGCGGCGGCGGTTGCGACCAGGGCAACCGGGGTGCCGACGATCACACCGGTCCAGGCTGCGCGCAGGCGGGGTTCCTCGATCCCGCGGCGGCGGCGCTTGCCTAGCCAGATATAGCTGCCGGTCGCGCAGATCGCCGTCAGCGCGGCACCCAGGGCGACATAGGCGATCTTGACCCAGACCCCGCCGAAGTTGCCGAAGTGCAGCTTGTACGTCGAAGCGGCGGCCTGCTGGCCCAATGCCCCGTCGGCCATGCCGGTCGTTCCCTGAAACGCGCCTTCGCTGTCGAATGCGTAGTATTCGCCGAAGATCAGCCGCCGTTGATGATCGCCGATCATCTGCACGTGTTGCCCGGCGGTGAGCGGATCGTGGACGACGGCATAAGTCAGGCGCACGTCAGGGTATTCGCGCGCCATGTACTGCAGCGCGGCGGCGACATCGGGTGCGGCGGCCGGTGCCGGGTCGGGCGGGCCTTCCTCCCCGAACACGGGCGCATAGACGGCTTCGACATCGCCGCCATAGGCGCTTTCGGCGAGGCCGTATGCGGTTACCGTCGCGAGCCCGATCAGCGCGCCGGTCAGCGCGATTGCGATGCCGAAGGGCAGGGTCCAGACGCTCAGCCGGTTGTGCCAGTCGGTCAGGCCGACCCCGGCATTGTTGCGCGCGCGAAGGCGGAAGGCGTCGCGGAAGATGCGCGGATGCGCGATCACGCCGGAGAGCGACAGCGCCAGCATCATCACGCCGAATATGCCGACAATCGTGATGCCGACCAGCGAAGGCAGGTTGAGCGTGTAGTGGAGATGGACGAGGAAGTCGTTCCATTCGATCATCTCGGGCATGGCGATCCTGCCTTCGCGATCGAGGTGGAAGGCCTGCGTATCGGTGGTGACGGTCGCGCGGGGCAGTTCCTCCACCGGAATGTGGACATAGAGGTGGGTCGTCGGCGCAAGACCTTCCTGCGCCTCGCGCGCGAGCACGGCCTCGACCCCGCGCTGGACCGCCTCGGGCGCGATCTCCGCCATTTCGGGTGCGTTCGGCTGTTCGAGGCGCTGCATCTCGACATAGAAGACCGCGATCGTTCCCGTCAGGCAGAGGATATAGAGGATCGCACCGGCCAGCAGGCCCACGGCGGCATGGGCGGACAGTGCGCGTTTGACCGTGCCGGGTTCGATGCTGGCGCTCATCCTGTGGTTCCTCAAATAAATGTCGTAAGCGCGGGCGCGGCCGCAATCGCCAGAATGGCGAGCTGTCGCCTTCTGCGGGCCGTCATCAGCAGCATGAAGACGATGACAGTCCATGCAATCGGCGATGCGAGCAGGGCCAGGACATTGGCGTCCGCTTCGCCTGCGCCCAGTGCGGCGGCACCCCAGCGCACCCCGATCGCGAAGCAAACCGCCGCGGCGAACCCGGTCAGAACGACCAGCGCGAACGTCAGCAGCCGGCGGCCGAGGTGCAGCGGCGCCCTGCCATCGGGCATTACATGGGCGCGGCGGCTGGACGCACGCTCGCGCCCGCGCGGCGATTGCCACGCTTCCCAGCCCAGGATCGCGCAGGCAGCGCCCATTGCCCACAGGGAGACGACGGCGATCCCCCATGCACCGGCGAGCGCGCATCCGACCGCCACCGCCGCGGCGATCAGCGCCCAGCCCAGGCCGTTGAGCGCGCCCGAGCGCCCGGGCCGGCCCCACGAATATCGCAGCACGATCACCGCGACGACCGCGAGAGCCGATCCCGCTGCAAGAAGCCCCCCGCCGCCCATCAGAAGTGGTAGCTGACCGTGCCGAACACGTTGCGTTCGCTGCCCATGAAGCAGTCGCCGCGCGCGAGGCAGGCGGAGTAGTAGCGCTTGTCGAACAGGTTGGTTGCGTTGATCGCGAAGCTCCACCGGTCGATGCTTAGCTCGGCGAAGGCATCGACGAGGGTGAAGGCGGGCGTCACGATCCCATCGGGGAAGGCAGGGCCGAACGAGCGGTTCTTGCCGACGTGGCGCACCCCGCTGCCGATCAGCAGGGAGGCATCTTCGGACAGGGCGAAACGCCTGGTGCCCCACAGCGAGGCGTTGAATTTGGGCACATTGTCGAGCTGCTGACCAGTGCCCTCGATCTCCGCCTCGTTATAGCTGAGGTTGGCGATCAGGTTCAGGTCGCCCGGCAGCGCGGCATTGCCTTCGAATTCAACACCCTTGGAAACGACGCCATCGACCTGGATCTTGTGATCCTGATTGTCCGAATTGGGATCGTCGATCGGGCGGCCGCTTTCCTCGATGCGATAGCCGGTCACGGTGACGATGATCGAATCGAGCGGGTGGAACTTGACCCCCGCTTCGAACTGACGCCCCGTCTTGGGCGTCAGAGCGGCACCGCTGCTGGTGATGCCGGATACCGGTTCGAAACTTTCGGTATAGCTGAAGAAGGGCGAAACGCCGTCGATCACTTCGGCAATCACGCCGGCGCGGAAGCTGGTGGCGCTGGCGTCGTACTGCTCGACCCCGGCGGCGTGCGATTCGGCGAGGTCGTGGCGCACGCCGAGGACGAGAGAGGCCCGGTCGAACAAACGGACCTGATCCTGCAGGTAGAACCCGATCTGCTCCTGCTCGATATCGGACGATGTCGTCGGCTGCGGCAATCCGCCACCGTAGTCGGACAGGGCATTGTAATCGATATCGTAGATGTCGATCATCTCGAACCCGAACCCGCCGGTCTTGCGCACGCGGTTCCAGCTGTAATCGACCCCGGCCAGCAGGACGTGTTCGACACTGGCACCGGTGTTGAAATCGACCTGAACGTTGTTGTCGGAAGAGAAGATTTCCATCCGCGCCACGCTGCCTTCGGAATAAAGGCCGATCATGCGCTGGTCGGGATCGAGATAGGGATTGGCCGGGTTGGAATAGCTGTTGGCGTAATGCGTGAAGTAGGTCACGTCGCTATCGATGTAGCGCGCCTTGAGGTTGAGCTGCACCGCCTCGCCGAAGCGCTGTTCGAACAGCGCGGTGCCTTGCAGCAGGCGGCCGTCGTAGCGGTCCCAGCCCGGCTTGCCGACGAACAGGTCGTTGGGCAGTTTCCCGTTGGGGTTGGGCAGGATCGTGCCGACCAGCGGCAGGAACTGCGAGGTCGAACCGCTGTCATCCTCTTGGTAGAGGCCGATCAGCGTCAGCTCGGTATCGGGCGAGGGCGCGAATGTAACCGAGGGGGAGATCATCGCCCGGTCGTCCGCCACGAAATCGGTCTGTGTCCCCGAATCGCGCAGCCGCGCGACGACGCGCCCGGCGATCGTGTCGGTGAGCCCGCCGGTCACGTCGGCCAGCACTTCCTTGCGATCGTGCGATCCGTAGCGGACCGAAAGCTCGCCCCCGCTCTCGAATTCGGGGCGCTTCGAAACCAGGTTGATGATGCCGCCCAGCGATCCCTGTCCGAACAGGACGGAGGCCGGCCCGCGGACCAGTTCGACCTGGTCGAAATTGTACGGGTCCGAACGGATGCTGGCGTAGTAGCTGAACACGTCGCGCATCCCGTCACGGAACTGCAGCGCGTTGATCCCGCGCACGAAAGCACCGTCCACGCGGCTATCGGGGCCGTAGGGATTGGCGGTCACGCCCGACACGTAATTGAGCGTATCGCTGACTGAGATCGCGCCCTGGGCCAGATAGAGTTCGTCGTCGATCACCGTGATCGGCTGCGGGGTTTCGATGATCGGGGTGTCGGTCTTGGTCGCGGTGCTGCTTTCCCCGCGCGCGCCGGTGACGACGATCTGCCGCGGTTCGGCGGCGTCGAACGCGGCATCCGCAGCGGCTTCAGCGAAGGCGGGGGTGGAGGCCAGCGCGGTGGCGCAGAGCAGCGGGAAGCGCACGAATCGCATGAAATTTCCTTGAAGTTCGAATTTGGCGGTCAGCTAATGCGAAGTAATCGCAATTGCAAGTACTGTGTTCCATGAGGGTGAGCCCGCCGGACCGCCTTGCATGATCGCATGTCGCCGGTGCCCGTTGGGGGCGCGAATGGGGGAGAATTGGAGGATGGTGGGCGGCGCGCTCCCCGTGGCGCGCCGCCCGGTTCTCGCCGCCCGTCGGAAGCGGCGGCGAAAGGGGAATCCGTCAGGTTACCGGGTGTGCGTTTCGATCAATCCGATCGCTTCTTCGATCGCGGCGCTCTGTGAGACTTCGCCATCCTGCAGCGCGCTGCCGAGTTCGAGCAGCCGCCCACTGATGACGGTACCGGCCTGGGCCTCTTCCTCCAGCGCGATCCCGCCCTTGCGCTCGGCCACTTCGGCCCACTTGGCGCGGACCGCCGCCCAGTAGTCTTTGGTGGCCGCCCAATAGGCATCCGCCGCCGCCACATCGTAGCCGTCGAAGCGGGTATATGTGTTGAGGACATATTCCTGCACCACCGGTTCCAGCGCCTCGGCCGACCCGGCGGCGGGTTTCATCTTGGTGTTGTCCTGCCAGTGAATCCACCCGGTCGGGGTCAACTGGTGGCGGTTGATCGCGGCATAGCGATCGTAAACCGGATCGCGCACGGCATCGCGCCGGGCGAGCGGGCGCCACGTCCAGTTCGACCGCCAGCGGCGAATGCCGTGGGTCGTTTCCCATTCGCCCCATCCGGCGTAGCGCGGGCTGTCGTCGACCTGATAGACCGTCTGCGACCAGCGCCCGTTACGCATCCGTTCCGGCACATCGACCCATTGCCAGCGGTCGGGGCCGGTGTAGGCAAGGATACGGGCCGGTTCGTATTCCCAATCCTGCCGCCAGTGCTTGATCACGAACGTCTCGCCCTCGTGCTCGGCCACCAGAAGATGCTGGAGCACGATCCGCGTGCCGGTATCCTCGATCACGCGAACCGATTCGTGGCCGCCCGAAATCTTGCGGTCGAGCGGGGTGTAGTCTTCGACCCAGGGCGTCGATTCCTGCATGTCGAAGCGCACTTTGTAATCGCCCGCCATTGCCAGGATTGTCGCCCGATCCTGTTCGTACATGGCGGTTTCGACCGCTTCGCCGCGATCGGCAATAGGCCCGTCGGCCAGCGCGGGTGTCGTGGCGAGTGCAATGGCAAGCAGCGCTGCGCCGAAGAATGTTCTGGTCATGGTCATGATAGGTCCCCCTTGGTTCTAGAAGCGATAGCTGAGCGACACGCTCGCGTTGCGGCCGGGCCGCGTGTAGGCATCGACGTTCGCCGGCGGGACGAAGGTCGAAGGATCGTTGTCCGATTGCACCAGCGACAATCCGCGCACGTCGCTCCAGTACGTGTGTTTCTCGTCCAGCAGGTTGAACACGCCGGCGCGCAGCTTCAGCGCATTGGTCAGCGCGACGAAGGCCGTGGCGTCGAGGACGGTGAACGCGCCGGGGCGATAACAACCATTGGTGCAGACACCGTCGGTCTCGCTGCGTTCCTTGCGCGCGTGGTGCGATGCGATCAGTTCCGCCCCGAACCGCCCGGCAGGCTCGCGATAGCCGAGGCCGATCACCAGGTTCAGTGGGTCGATCGTATCGAGCGGGCGGGGTTCTTCGTCGGGCAACAGAATGTCGCCATCGGCATAGGCAATCGCGAAACGGCCGTAGAGGCCATTGTCCGCCCTGTAGCTTGCCCGCGCTTCGATCCCCTCGATTTCGACCCGGTGGTAATTTACGAACTGGTAGATCGCCGGATCGGCTGGCGTGAACGAGCCGCTCACGACCTGCTGGCTGATGAAATCGTCGTAATCGGCATGGAATGCAGTGACCGAAAGCGAGGCGTGGTCCCCGGTCAAGCGAATGCCGCCTTCCCAGCTCTCGCTTCGTTCCGGCCCCAGCTCGGGATTGGGGGCGGAGATATAGCCGTAGGCGAGATTGCCGAAGTAGTTGTTGACCTGGCTCGGCGTGGGCGCGCGGAACCCCTGCGCATAATTGGCGAACAGCAGCACATCGTCCGCCAGCCGCGCGGTCACGCCCAGCTTGGGCGAAAGGCGGCTGTCGCTCTGCGCCGCGCCGGCGAAATCGGGCAGCAGCGGGTCGTCGGTCGGGTCGAGATCGTAGAAGTCGAACCGTAGCGCGGGGAAGACCGTCAGTGCGCCATCGAACAGCGCGATCTCGTCGGCCAGGAACACGCCGCCCAGCAGGAAATCCGTCACCGGGAAGGCGCGGGTGGGGAAGACTTCGCCCGCGGGCGGCTCGGTCCCGTCGCGCAGCCCCTCCTGCCGGGTCACGCTGATGTCGCCGCCGAAGGCGAGCGTGTGCGACAGCGGGCCGGTGCCGAATGTGCTGCGCGCTTCCGCCGCGGCGCCGTAAACGCGGTTTTCGAAGGTGTTCAGCCGTTCGCGATCGGGGCGCGGGGTTGCGCCGGTGGGCGACCGGTCTTCGTCGGTGAACTGCACATCCTTGCCGTCCTGGAAATAGGCGGCGACATGGGCGTAATCGATCGTGCCATCGGCGGCATACGTCCAGTCGATCGAAATGCGGGTGCGCTCGCTTTCGTCGCGCGCGGTCAGATCATCGACGATCCAGCTCGGCGCGGGGCCGAACAGGAAGGCGGGGCCCTGCCCTGAAAGGATGTCGCTGAAAACTTCGGTTTCCAGATATTCGCCGGTCAGGCGCAGGCGATGCGCGCCGCGTTCCCACACGAGCTTGCCGAGCAGGGCGTTGGATTCGCCGTCCTGCGGGTTTGGCCGGGTGCGTGCTTCGCCAATGCCGCCGATGACGCCGGCATTGTCCAACTCGCTGAAATCGCGCCGGGTATAGGCGAGCAGAGCGGAAACATCCCCGGTCCTGCCGGCAATCGCCGCGGTTTCGGCGAACTCCTCGTCCTCGCTCGAATAAGATGCGCGGACGAACCCGCCGAATGATTTACCCGTCTCGATCAGGTCCACCGGGTCGCTGGTGGTGAAGCTGACCGCCCCGGCCAGACCGTCGCTGCCGTAAAGCGCGGAGGCGGGGCCGCGCAGGATTTCGACCGATTTGACCAGCGACACGTCGGTATAGCCGCCACGGCCCGAATCCTGCGCCCCGAAGGCGAATCCCTGCGGTGTGCGAATGCCGTCCACCTGGATCAAGACGCGGTTGCCGCCGATCCCGCGGATCGCGAAATCCTCGTTCCGCGCGCGTCCGGTCGCGCCCAGCGCGGCGCCGAAGCGGGCAGGGGCCCGCCGAACCGTGACGCCGGGCTCGTAGCGGACCAGATCGCGAATATCGGTGGTTATGGTATCGGCGATATCCTCGGCGGTGATGACGGTGACCGTCGCCGGTGCCTCGTCGATCGCGACCGGCGTGCGCGTCGCCGAAACCACGATATGGCGATCGCCCGGCAGTTCGGCGGCGGCATCGTTGGCCGCGGCGCTGGAGGCGGCGTCTTCCGCCAGGGCCGGAACGCTGCCCGCAGCCAGCACCATCGCTGCCAGTCCTGCCGACGTCCGCAGCGCCCGGCGCGCAGCTCCGCGTCGTTCCCCGATGCTGCGCCGCGCGCCGCCCACCCGATAAGTCATACAATCGCCCTGTTGTTGATACTGATAATGACTCGCAGTAGAATCAATATCAGCGCGACGTCAACCGCGTTCGGTGGGCCGTGGCGGATGAATTTCATAATGTGCGGAAATGGCGGGCATATTTCCCGATGACCGGCCATGCCCGCCGGATAGGGGGACATTCTGCGCGTGCTGGATCCATCGCAGGCATTGCCGCTTTGCGGCGGGCACTTTATGGCGCTGGCGATGAACGACGAACACGAAGCCCGGGGCGAACGCGATCTCGCCGATCGCAAGTTCTATCCCGCTGACGAGGAAGCCGCGTTTTCCGACGCGGCGATGCCCCAGACCCCGCAGACGCGCCACCCGGCCTACAAGCTGGCGTTCCGCGACACCGACTTCCTGCTTCGCGACGAGCTGCGCCCGGTGCGCTTCCAGCTCGAACTGCTGAAGCCGGAAATGCTGCTGGACGAGGCCGGCGTCGGTTCCACCCTGGTGATGTACGGTTCCGCCCGCATCCCTCCGCCCGAAGCGGTGGACGAAGCGCTGGCCGGTGCGAAGGATCTGCCGGACGGCGAACGGCGCGTGGTCGAAAACCTCGCCAAGAAGGCGAAATACTACGGCGAAGCCTACAAGCTGGCGAAGATGGTCAGCGAAAAGTCGATCATCGAAAGCGGCAAGCGCCAGTTCGTCATCTGTTCGGGAGGCGGGCCGTCGATCATGGAAGCGGCGAACAAGGGGGCCAGCGATGCGGGGGCGGAATCGGTTGGGCTCAACATCGTCCTGCCGCACGAGCAGGCGCCGAACCCCTACGTGACGCCTTACCTGTCATTCCAGTTCCACTACTTCGCGCTGCGCAAGATGCATTTCCTGCTGCGTGCCAAGGCCGTGGCGGTGTTCCCCGGCGGTTTCGGCACGTTTGACGAGTTCTTCGAACTGCTGACGCTGATCCAGACGGGCAAGATGAAGCCGATGCCGATCCTGCTGTTCGGCAAGGATTTCTGGAACCGCGTGATCGATTTCGAGGCTCTGGCCGACGAAGGGACTATTGGCCATAAGGATCTGGAACTGTTCCGCTGGTGCGAGACGGCGGACGAAGCGTGGGAGAAGATCGCCCGCTTCTACCAGATCGATGGTTACGAGGCGGATCCGTCCGAAGAAGGGTCCCCCCGCACCGCCTGATGGCCGAGCGGGCCGTGTCCCGCGCCGAAGCCGGGGGCCTTGCGCAATGCCTCGATCACGAAGCGCCGGCCGAGCCGCACTGCGTGATCGAGCGGCTGACCGTGGCCGAGCAGCGTCGCGATCGCGGATGACAGGGTGCAGCCGGTGCCGTGGGTATGGCGCGTGTTGATCCGGGCGTCTTCGAACGAGGCGAAATCGCCACTCGTATAGATCAGCCGGTCGATAACGCGGTCGCCCGTGTCGTGCCCGCCCTTGGCCAGAACCGCGCAACTGTGATCCTGAGCCAGCCGGTGAGCCGCCGCGGCAATCTCGTCCGGCGTGGTGCAGGCCATTCCGGTCAGCGCGGCCAGTTCGGGCAGGTTGGGGGTGGCCAGCGTCGCACGGCGCATCAGCGCGGCGAAGGCTTCGATCGTCGCGGCATCGGCCAGCACCGCACCGCTGGTGGCGACCATTACCGGGTCGAACACCACGTGCCCTTCGAACCCGGTCAGCACCTCGGCAATTGCGTTGGCCGTCTCGGGGGAGCCGAGCATCCCGATCTTGATCGCATCCGCGCCGATGTCGTCCAGACAGGCTTTCGCCTGGGCCACGACCAGTTCGGGCGATAGCGTTTCGACGGCCTGCACGCCGGTGGTGTTCTGCGCCGTGATCGCGGTGATTGCGCTCATGGCGTATCCGCCCAGCATCGTCGCGGTCTTGATGTCGGCCTGAATCCCGGCGCCCCCGGAGCTGTCGGAGCCTGCGATGGTGAGTATGCGGGGAGGGGCCTTCACTGGCGGAACCTGCGTTCTGTGCCCGGCGGATTTTTGGCGTGCAGCGCCTTCGCCCGGGTCGGGCGATCCATCAGTTCGCCGCCGCAGTTCGGGCAGCGATCATCCAGCGTTTCCGCACAGGCCGCGCAGAACGTGCATTCGAAGCTGCAGATGAACGCGCCGGGCGCTTCGGCGGGAAGATCCGCACCGCACCGTTCGCAATCGGGACGCATTTCGAGCATGGCGTTCTGCGCTTTCCCGGCCGTCAGGCCGCGTCCTGCACCGCGGCGCAGATCCTGTCCACGACCTGTTCGACCTGGGCCGCATCGTCGCCTTCGGCCATGACCCGGATCACCGGTTCCGTGCCCGACGGGCGGATGACGAGGCGACCCTTGCCGGCAAGCTCGGCCTCCGCATCGGCGATGCAGGCCTTCACACTTGCGGCATCGAGCGGGGTGCCACCCGAATAACGCACGTTCTTCAGCAGTTGGGGAACGGGTTCGAACTGGTGCAGCAACTCGCTGGCCGGCTTGCCGGACCGCACGAGGCTGGCAAGCACCTGAAGCGCCGCCACCGTGCCGTCGCCCGTAGTGCCATGATCGAGCAGGATCATATGGCCCGACTGCTCGCCGCCCACGTTGAAGCCGCCCTGCCGCATCCGTTCGAGCACGTGGCGATCACCGACTTTGGTGCGTTCGAGCGTCAGGTCCTGATCGGCCAGGCACCGTTCCAGCCCCAGGTTGGACATGACGGTGGCAACGACGCCGCCCCCGCGCAGCGCCTGCCGGTGGGCAAGACGGGTCGCGATCAGCGCCATGATCTGATCGCCGTCGACCGTGCGGCCCCGTTCGTCGATCACGATCAGGCGGTCGGCATCGCCGTCCAGCGCGATCCCGATATCGGCATTCTCCCGCACCACGGCGGCGCGCACCGCCTCCAGCGAGGTTGAGCCGACGCCATCGTTGATATTGGTCCCATCGGGTTCGACGCCCAGGGTGACCACATCGGCGCCCAGTTCCCAGATGGCCGATGGCGTGACCTGGTAAGCCGCGCCGTGTGCGCAATCGACCACGACCTTCAGATCGTCAAACCGGATTTCGTTCGACACCGATTGCTTGACCGCATGGATATAGCGGCCGCGTGCATCCTCGATCCGCCGGGCACGACCGATCAGCGGGGCGGCGACCAGCGGCGGCTCGCTTTCCAGCAGCGCCTCGATCGCCAGTTCGTCTTCATCCGAAAGCTTGAACCCGTCGGGGCCGAACAGCTTGATCCCGTTATCTTCGAACGGATTGTGGCTGGCCGAAATCATCACCCCCAGATCGGCCCGCATTTCGCGGGTTAGCAGGGCAATCGCCGGGGTCGGCAGCGGCCCGGTCATGATCACGTCCATCCCGACGCTGGTGAAGCCGGCGACCAGGGCGCTTTCCATCATATAGCCCGAAAGGCGGGTATCCTTGCCGATCACCACGCGATGACGATGGTCGCCGCGCAGGAAATGGCGCCCTGCCGCCTGGCCCACACGCATCGCCGTCGCCGCCGTCATCACGCCGTCGTTCGTGCGCCCGCGAATTCCGTCGGTACCGAAAAACTTGCGTGCCATGTTCGAATTCTATCTCCAGAGCAATTTGCCACGCGCTTCTGGCGCGGTTAGGCCGCAAAGGAAAGGGGACCCGCGAACGGATGGCCGTCGAAAAGGCAGACTCTGACGAACTTCTGGCGATCCGGCTGCCGGTCTGGTGGACGTTTGGCGGGCTTGTCGCCGGCCTGTTCGCCGGCCTGGCCCTGGCGGGGACAGAGGCGCTGGACCCGGTTCTGGCGGTGACCGAGCCGGCAGGCGCACTATGGCTGCGCGCCTTGCAGATGACGATCATCCCGCTCGTTTCCGCACTGCTGGTGATCGGCATCGCGCAAATGGTTCAGGCCGCGCGGGCTGGGCGCGCGGCGCGGCGGATGCTTGGTTGGGTATTCGCGGTTCTGCTGTTTTCCGGCATTACGGCGGCGCTGTTCATGCCCCTGCTGCTGAGCATGTTCCCGATCCCGCCTTCGGCCGGGACCCTGCTGGAAACCGGATCTATCACGCCGCAGCAGGTGCCCGGGCTGGCCGACTTCGTCACTTCGCTGATCGCCCCCAATGTGATCGCTGCGGCGGCGGAAACGACAATGCTGCCGCTGACGATCTTCTTCGCGCTGTTCGCGGTCGCCGTGGCGCGCCTGCCGGGCAATCAACGCGATACGCTGCTGAACGTGTTTCGTGCGCTGGCCAATGCGATGCTGACGATCATCGGCTGGGTTCTGTGGATCGCGCCGCTCGGCGTTTTCGCGCTTGCGCTGGGGGTTGCCTCGCGCGCGGGCGGGGGTGCCTTCGCGACCCTGGTGCATTACATTCTGGTCGTGTCCGCAATGGGGGCGATCGTGCTGCTGGCCGGTTATGCGCTGGCCTGGTTCGGCGGCGGAATTGCGCCGCTGCGCTTTGCCAAGGCGATGATCCCGGCACAGGCGGTGGCGGTTTCGACCCAGAGCTCGCTCGCCAGCCTGCCCGCCATGCTGGCAGTCGCCCGGCGGCTGGGCGTGCGCGAGAGCACGGCCGACTTCGTCCTGCCCCTCGCGGTGGCGATCTTCCGCGCGACCAGTCCGGCGATGAACCTGGCGGTGGCGATATATGTCGCCACGCTGGCCGGGGTAGAACTGACGCCGGCGACGCTCGGGGCGGGGATTGCGGTGGCGCTGGTCATTTCGGTCGGTTCCGTCAGCCTGCCCGGATCGATCAGCTTCGTGATTTCCATCGGGCCGATCGCGCTGGCCATGGGCGTGCCGATCGAACCGCTGGCGCTGCTGGTCGCGGTGGAAATGCTGCCCGACATCATGCGGACCCTCGCCAATGTCACTCTGGATGTGGCAGTAGCGGCGGCGACAGATCGCCCGGAAGAGGAATCCGTCTAGAA
This sequence comes from Pelagerythrobacter marensis, assembly GCF_001028625.1. Classification (NCBI taxonomy): domain Bacteria; kingdom Pseudomonadati; phylum Pseudomonadota; class Alphaproteobacteria; order Sphingomonadales; family Erythrobacteraceae; genus Pelagerythrobacter; species Pelagerythrobacter marensis. The sequence continues at coordinate 54,778 of NZ_CP011805.1, forward strand.
CATGCAACTCATGGCCCGCCCGCGCGTTGGTCGGGCAAGCCCGAGATTTTTCAACACTGGACCTTAGGGGAACCAATCCATGGCCTTCAAACTGATCGACCTGCCATATGCCAGCGACGCGCTCGCGCCCGCCGTTTCGGCCGAAACGCTGAGCTATCACCACGGCAAGCACCACCAGGCCTATATCGACAAGACCAATGCCGCGATCGACGGCACCGACCTTGCCGACAAATCGCTGGAAGATGTCGTTGCCGCGGCGCGCGGCAGCAACCAGGGCCTGTTCAACAATGCTGCGCAGAGCTGGAACCACGGGTTCTACTGGCATTCGATGGCACCGGAAGGTGGATCGCCTTCGGACGAGCTGGCTTCGCTGATCGACGACGCCTTCGGTTCGCTGGACGATCTCAAGGCCAAGCTGGCCGAACGCGGCGCCGGCCACTTCGCCAGCGGCTGGGTCTGGCTGGCGGAAAAGGGCGGCAAGCTCTCGATCGAGGAAACGCACGACGGCGACACGCTGGCGGATCAGGATTTCAACCCGCTGCTGACGATCGACGTGTGGGAACACGCCTATTACCTCGATCACCAGAACAAGCGCCCCGAATACCTCGATCAGGTGATCAAGGGTAAGCTGAACTGGGGATTTGCTTCGGAGAACCTGGCGCGCGGCGAAACCTGGAAATACCCCGGCTGATCCTTCGCCGGATTGCAAGACAGGGAAAGCCCGCCTGCGCATTCGTGCGCGGCGGGCTTTTTTCTTTCGCGGATCAGGTCGGTTCTTCTTCCTGGCCCAGTTCCATCAGATTGGTCGCGAACAGCGGCTCGCCGAAAATGAACCCGACCAGGTTGGGCCGGCCCACGTGGTCGAAGAACGCGGTGAGCATCAGCAGGATCGGCACCGACAGAAGCGCGCCGAACACGCCCCAGATCCACGAGAAATAGCTGAGGGCGATGAGGATCATCACCGGGTTCATGGTGAAGCGCGCGCCCAGGATCGACGGGGTGACGATATTCGATTCGACCGTGTGCAGCGCGAGATAGGCCGCCGCCGGAATGATCCCGAGCAGGACGGTATCGCCGGTCCCGATCCCGAACAGCGCGAGCAGCGCGGTCATCGCCAGCGGCCCGATATAGGGCAGGAAATTAAGCAGCGCGGCGAGGCCGCCCCACATCACCGGCGCTTCCACCCCCAGCGCCCAGGCGCCGAGCGCGACGATCACCCCGATCCCCGCATTGATGCACGAAACGGTCAGGATATAGGCGGCCACCCGATCCTGCACCTCACGAAGGACCCGCGCAGCCTTGATGCTGGTGCCGAAGCTGGCGCGATCGAACAGCAGGTGGCGGCGCAGGCGCACACGCGCTTCGATCATGAAGAATGTCATCAGGAAGGTCAGCAGCACTTCCAGAACGACGCTGGGCGTGGCGAAGGCGAGCTGTTCGATCACCGACGGGCTGGCCAGCACGACCTCTCGCGCGCTCGAACGGCCCATCAGGTCGGCCAGGCGTTCGTTCGCCATTGCAACCCAGGCGAATTCGTCGCGCAGTTCGCCAAAACGGTGCGCGACCTGATCGGCCATTGCCGGGAGGCTGTCGAACAGCGCGATCGCGGGTTGGAGGATAAGGGCCAGCGCCAGCATCAGCACGCCGAAAAACGCGCCGAGAGCGACGAGAGAGGCAAGGACGTTGGGCAAGCCCCAGCCGGCCAGCTTGTCCGCCAGCGGGGAAAGAATGATGGTGAGGACCAGCGCGGTCACCAGCGGCAGGAAGACGACCGAGCCGATCGAGAGGACGAAGGGCAGCGCGAGGAACAGGCCCAGACCGATCAGCAGGACGAGCGCGGAAATCAGGCGCAGTTCCTGCTCGGCAAAGGCAGCGCGGGTCGTTCGCCGCGTGGCGCGTCCTTCGGTGGGGGCGCGGGGGGCAGATGGCCTGTCGGTCATGCGGATGTCGGGTCCTGTCTGCGCGATGCGTCGGCATAGCCGCGCAGTGCGGACGCTAGCAAGCGGTTAGCGGATCGGCGAAGACTCGCCGCGACCGGCCGCGACATCGTCGAGTTCTTCCAGGATCGCGCGGTGCGCGGCATCATCCCCGATCGCACGGCGCGGGATCGAACCATCCTGGAGCATGGCGTTGAGCGAAGCGCGGGCGCGGCCCACGCGGCTCTTGATCGTGCCGACGGCGCAACCGCAGATCGTCGCCGCTTCTTCGTAGGAGAAGCCGCCCGCGCCAACCAGCAGCAAAGCCTCGCGCCGTTCGGGCGGCAGGGTCAGCAGGGCGCGGTGCATGTCCGACAGATGGATCGGCTCTTCCTGACCGGCGGGCTGGGTCAGCAGGCGTTCGGCAACATTCTCGTCGTACTCGCCGCGGAACCGGTTGCGCCGCATATCGGTGAGGTAAGCATTGCGCAGAATCACGAAAGTCCAGGCGCGCATGCTGGTTCCTGGTTCGAACCGTTCCTGCGCGGCCCATGCCTTCAGCAAGGCTTCCTGCACCAGATCATCGGCCATGTCCGGCCGGCCGCACAGCCCACGTGCGAACGCGCGCAGGTGCGGCACCACTTCGGTCAGCTCTCGCTTGAAATCGGCCTTTTCGGAAGCCGTCCGTTCAGGGCGAGTCATCAGGATTTGTCGTCCAGCTTCGAGAGAAGCTCCTTGAAGCTGTCGGGAAGCGGTTCCTCGACAACCGAATCATAGAGTTGGCGCAGGCCGTCTGCCCAGCCTGGATTGTCGCGATTGGCGGCCTTCGCATCGCCTTTTCCGGTTTCCCCCGTACGCCGATCCCCGTCAGTATGCATGTACTCTCGCAATCCTTCGAAAAATACGTAAAACCCCGGCGGGGCCCTAGAACCCCCGCGGGGATTTTTCCAGTTTTCCTACTTGTGCTCTCCGCGAGGGAACGAAGGCACGACTGCTTGGTTCCCGAAACTAAGCGGGGTGCCCGCCAGTGTGTTGAATAGTTCGGTGGAGTGCGGCGCAGCCTGATGCCAGTTCAAGCGTCTCGACGGGGGAGAAGTCGCCGATGGCTGGTAGAATATCCGCGTGCTGCGCCGGTGACCATCTTCCTGCTGATCGCCGCGATCACCGCGCTCAGCGTTTTCGCGATCGAGCGGGGTGAGGCGCAGCGCGAAGCCGCCGGGCTGAGTGATCGCGCACGCGCAGTCGCTTCCGCGCTGGAGCGGCGTTCCAGCGCCAATGCCGCCTATCTCCGGGCGGGAGCGGCCATGTTTTCGGCTGTCGATCGCGTCGACGAAGCGCTGTTCGATCGTTTCGTGGCCGAACTCCAGCTCGATTTCGACTATCGCGGAACCGAGGGCATTGGCTGGGCGCAGAGCCTGCGCCCTTACGAACTCGACCAGTTCCGCGCCGGCGCCAACGATCCCGGTGATTCCGCCGAACCCGATGCTTCGGCGGTCGAGGGGCAGGCGCCAGTGGAAGCGGCGGCTGCGACCAATCCGGTTCGGATATGGCCGCGACCGACCACGATGACAGGCCGGGTCGTCCCGGTCACGTTCCTGCGGCCTGAAAGCGATCGCAATCGCCAGATGCTGGGGTACGACATGTTCTCCGACCCCGCGCGCCGGGCCGCGATGGAGGAAGCCGAAACGACTGCGCAGCCGACCGCGAGCGGCAAGGTCCAGCTCGCCTATCGCGACGCGGATCGAGCGCCTGGCTTCATCGTCTATATGCCGGTTTTCCGCGGCGAGGCCGGCCGCCGGGTGCGGGGATTTATCTATAGCCCGTTCAATGCGGAGACGTTCCTCGCATCGGCCCTGGACCTGGCCGACGCCGGCGAGCGGGGGGTCAAGCTCTACGACGGGGAAGCAACGCCCGATCGTCTGCTGGCCCAGATCGCGCCGGCATCGGGCGCGGGCAATTCGGTCCAGCAACGGATCATGATCGCCAACCGGCCGATGGTGATCGAAGTGGCATCGCCTGCATCCTATTCGCTTTCCGCATTATCGATGGTCACGCTGCTGTTCGGGTTGCTTGTGGCCAGCCTTCTTCTGGTCGTCGCCCGCCTGGTGACCCAGCAAACGCGAGAGGACCAGCTGAAGCTCGATTGGCTCGAAGAACAGGATTCGATCCGCAATTCGCTCACGCGCGAGCTGAACCACCGGGTCAAGAACACGCTGGCCAACATCCTTTCGATCGTCGCGCTGACCCGACGCCGGTCGGAATCGCTGGACGAATTTGCCGATGGGCTGGATGGACGCATCCGGGCAATTTCCGCGACGCACGACCTGCTGACGCAATCGGAATGGGGTACGACCCCTGTGCGCGAAGTGATCGCGGCCGAGATGGCGCCGCACGCGCACGATTCAGGGGCGGACTTTACGGTCGAGGGCCCTGACGTCGAGCTCGCGCCCGGTGATGCCCTGACACTGGGGCTGGCCATTCACGAGCTGGCGACGAATGCGTCGAAGTATGGCGCGCTGAGCGTGCCGGAAGGGCGCGTTGCGGTCACCTGGGAGCTGGAAGGCACGAACGTGGTGCGGATGGAATGGGTCGAAACCGGCGGGCCGCGCCTGTCCGGCCGCCCGGAATGGCGCGGCTTCGGCCTCGACCTGATCGAAAAGATCGTCGCCCACGAACTGAACGAGAAGGTGGAACTGGAATTCCCACCCGAAGGGGTTCGCTGCACCCTGCGTGTCCCAGTCCGCCGGCCCAGCGAATTTGCCATTCGCGCGGCGCGGCGCAGAGAAGAGGCCGCGCGCTAGAAGCACGCGGCCTTTCCCTTACTCGTCGAATTTGTGGCCGGTCAGCTCAGCGGTTGGCTGGAATTGAAGAACAGCGCCTGGCTGATCGCCGTGCGCACTGTCGCTTCCTTGAACGGCTTGGTGACCAGATACGTCGGTTCCGGCCGGTCGCCGGTCAGCAGGCGTTCGGGGTAGGCGGTGATGAAGATCACCGGCACGCTGCCGAGCGCGAGAATGTCGTCCACTGCGTCCAGACCGGAAGACCCGTCGGCAAGCTGGATGTCGGCCAGCACGAGGCCCGGCGTGCGTTCTGCGACCACTTCCTGCGCCTGCGTGCGCGTTGCAGCGGTGCCGCAGATCTCATGGCCGAGCGACGTGACGAGATCTTCGAGCTGCATCGAGATCAGGGGTTCATCCTCGATGATCAGCACGCTGGTGCTCGATTCGCGGTCGATTTCCTCCACCGCTTCCTGAACCAGCTTCTCCACCGATCCGCTGTCGATATCCATGATCTCGGCCGTCTGGTCGATGCTGAAATCTTCCAGCGTCGTCAGCAGCAGAGCCTGGCGATTGAGCGGGGTAATGGCGCTTAGCCGGTCGTGCGCCGCACTTTCGTGCGCGCCAGCTTCGGGCCCGTCTCCGGCCGTTTCCAGATAGGCGCTGGACCAGACTTTGTTGAATGCACGATATAGCGGCACGCGACCTTCGCCGAGCGAGGCCTTGAGCGCATCGTCGGCCAGCGCGGCTTCGAGTGTTTGGCGCACGAATGCGTCGCCGGTCGACTGTGATCCGGTCAACGCGCGGGCGTAACGACGAAGGTACGGCAGATTGTTGGCAACCTGTTCTCCAAGCGGCATGAATTCCCTTCCCTAGAAGTGAGGCGTCGCTAGAACGCACGCGTGTAAAGTTGGTTCCAAAGGCTGCGCTTGGTGAACGACAAGTACCTGTCGCGCAAGCGTTTGAAGGGGGCGCCGCCCTCAGGCCAAACGGGTGCTAAAAAAATTTTGCATGGGCTGGGAACCAGCATTTCCGCCAAACATTATCCCAATGTCACCGCCGAGACCCCCCTCCCGTCCAAGCGGCAGGTGATACGATCCCGAAAGGCCTCCGCTCCAACCGAGCGGAGGCCTTTTTTCTTGCGCGCCCCTTTTTCTTGGGTGGAAGGGGGGCAGGCAATGCGGAGGCTGTGACCGCCTTGCCTGATGGCGGCTCAGCCGGCCGCTTTCCGCAGCCGAGCCAGCAGTCCGCGCCGCGCCGGGGTGCGGATCGCGCGCACCAGATCGCGCGGATCATAAGGCTTTTCCAGAATGGCGCCGAGTTCGGCCACCTGAGGTGGAATACGTTCCGGCGCGCCAGTCGAGAAGATGATCTGTGGTGGCTGCGGCCCGACGCTGCTGACCAGTTCGGCAATGGCCCAGCCATCATCGCGGTCGGCGAGATGCACGTCCAGCACGATCACATCGGGCCGGGTGCGTCGCAGCGCCGCGAGCGCGGCATCGGTGGTGTGGCAAATCTCGACCTGGCGCGCACCAGCGTCGAGCAGTTCAGCCTCTATCGCGAGCGACAGAATAACGTCATCCTCCACCACGAGCACGTGGCCGAGTGCGTGCTGTGCTGCGTTATTCCGGGGTGTTCTGCTCATGCTCACTTCAACCGACGCCGGCGCGATTACGCCTGATGCGAAAACGGCGGGTGCGGCGTGCCAGTTCCCGGCGCGCGTCGGTTCCGCCCGGCGGGTGGCGCGCGGGCAACAGTTTTGCCGCCGGATTGCAGGGGGCGGGTTAGAGAGGCTTGCGATAGATCGCGTATTCGCGGTTGATCTCGCTCTCGATCGCATCGGCGATGGCGACCATCCCCTGGTTATCCTCCAGGATCCAGCCGATCTCCCCCCGCTGCGTGCCGTTCGCCTTCGTCGTATCCTCGCGGATTGCGCTGATCATCATGCAGGCGAGCTGGCTGGCGAGGCGGGAATTGTGAAATTCCTTCAGCACGCCCATCAGCGGCACGCGCGCCACGCGCGAACGCGGCCTGCGCAGCCAGCGCAACATCGTGATCCAGCCGAAGGGAAACAGCTTCCCGCCGATCCGGGCCAGCGGCTCGTTGACATCGGGCAGGGCCAGCATGAATGCGACCGGCTTGCCGTCCAGTTCCGCAATCCGGGTCAGCTCCTCGCGGATCAGCGGGCGCAGCTTCTTCGCGCCATAAGCGATCTCGCGCTCGGTGAAGGGGACGAAGCCCCAGTTCTTTGACCAGGCATCGTTGAGGATATGCAGCACGGTGCGCACGTCCTGGGTATAGTTCGCATGGTCCACCGGGCGGATATTGATCCGCGGGTTGCGCTGCCCCGATTTGACAATCCGGCGCACCAGTGGCGGGAAATCCTCCGACACGTCGAGCGCATAGGTATACAGTCGCTTGGCGACTTCGTACCCGGCGTTTTCGATATAGGCGCGATACTGTGCCGGATCATGCCCCATCAGCACGGTGGGCGGCTGATCGTGCCCGGCGACGAGAAGCCCCGGCTCTTCCCACATCGAAAGCGAGATCGGCCCGAGTACGCGGGTCATGCCCTGTTCGCGCAACCAACTTTCGGTAGCGGCGAGCAGAGCCTTCGCGACGCTTTCGTCGACGGCATCGAAATAGCCGAAAATCCCGGTGCCGGGGCCAAAGCCCTGTTCCGGCGGCATCTCCAGCATCAGGCGGTCGATGCAGGCGGCGATACGGCCCACTGCCTTGCCCCCGCGCCGGGCGATGAACAATTGCACCCTGGCATGGTCGAACAGCGGGTTCTTCGCCGGATCGAGCAATTCCATCTGTTCACCGCGCAACTGCGGCACGGCGTTGGGCGTTTCGGCGGAAAAGCGGCGGCCAAGGTCGACGAAGGCGGTGCGCCCTGCCTTGCCGTCAACGGCGTCGATCACTACTTCGGTGTCTGTCACGGGCTATCCTGTTCAGCTTGGGTTAGCCCTGTCGGTGCTTGTCGCGCCTTGTCAAGCGACAGCGATACGCCGCGTCCGATGATGAACCGCCCGGTGTTGAACCGATTGTTCCGTCGGCGGTCAATTTGCTGTAGGCGCATTCTCCCGGGAACCATGACCATGAACGTGCAACAGACCATCGACCCTGCCGCCGCCTCCGCGCCGCCGGCCGCTCCGCGTGCCAGGGTCGCGATTGCGGACGACAAGGCGATGCTGCGCGCGGCGCGCGATCTGACCAAGGATATCGCCACTGCGCGACCGGCGATCTACTGGACCGACACGCTGCTGTCGGCTGGATTGGGCTATGCCGCACTGGCGGGCGCGATCCTGGTGGACAGCGTTCCGCTTGCCATCGCGCTTGGCCTGGTTGCCGCGCTCGCGCTCTATCGCGCGCTGCTGTTCATCCATGAGCTGTCGCATATTCACCGGGACGCACTGCCCGGATATCGCCTGGCGTGGAACGTGCTGGTCGGCGTTCCGGTGCTGACCCCGTCGTTCATGTACGAAGGGGTTCATACGCTTCATCATGCCCGCACCCGTTACGGCACGGTGGAAGACCCCGAATATCTTCCGTTGGCGCTGATGAAGCCGTGGAGCCTGCCGCTGTTCGTGGCCGTGGCCCTGCTGGCGCCGCCGGCGCTGCTGTTCCGCTTTGCCGTGCTGGTTCCGCTGGGTGCAATTCTGCCGCCGGTGCGCAAGCTGGTGTGGGAGCGGTTCTCCGCCCTGTCGATCAACCCCGATTTCCGCCGCCGCCCGCCTGAGGGGGAACTGCGCAAGCGGGTGTTCTGGCAGGAACTGGGGGGCAGCTTGTGGGCGATCGCGCTGATCGGCAGCACGTTTGCGATCGGCTGGCGACCGCTGCTGATCGCGCTCGCGGTGCTCTCGCTCACCGCAGTGCTCAACCAGTTGCGCACGCTGGTCGCGCATTTGTGGGAGAACGATGGCGAGCCGATGACGGTGACTGCGCAGTTCCTCGATTCGGTCAATGTCCCACCGCCGGGCTGGGTGGCGGAGATATGGGCACCGGTCGGCCTGCGCTATCACGCGCTGCATCACCTGTTGCCGAGCATGCCCTATCACTCGCTGGGCGAGGCGCACCGCCGGATTGCGGCCCATCTGGGAGGGGAATCGACCTATAGCGCTGCGAACCATCCGGGCATGGTTCCGCTGGTCCTGCGCATCGCGCGCAGCACGATGGGCCGGGGCAGAAGCGAAGCCTGACGCCAGGCGTCGCTAGCGGATAGCGACATCAGGGCCGCCCCTCCGGCTGGAGAGGCGGCCCTTGCCTTGCCGGTCATCGGGTTCTGGTGCGATCAGTCGGTTTCGACCGTCAGCGATGGATCGCCGTCCACGTCCGCGCGAACGCGGGTGTCGCCATCGCCGATGTCGGCTTCCACACCGTTCTCGTCCAGGGTCACCGTATCGCCGCCTTCGCGGGCTTGCCGCTCTGTGACGATGGTGGTTTCCTCGGTGACGGGAACGACGGTTTCTTCCACCATCGTTTCGGTTTCGGCGTCGGTCGGCGTCGGTGCATTGGCCTCGCTACAGGCACCGAGCGACAGTGCAGTCGCGGCGAGAGCGGGCAGGGCGAGCGTCTTCATGGCGATTCTCCTGGAATTGCTGCCTGGGCGAAAGACTCGCTGGCGGCGCGCAAGTTCCAGTCCGCGCGCTATTCCTCCGTGCGGATCAGGACGGTTTCGCCGACCAGCAGAAACAGGAAGAACGGTGCCCAGGCCGCGAGCAAGGGCGGATATCCGCCGAAGCTGCCCATTGCCAGCGCGGCATTGTCGATCACGAAATAGGCGAAGCCCAGCGCCATCGCGATGATCGCGCGCAGGAACAGCTGGCCCGATCGGGCGAGGCCAAAGGCGGCGATCGCGCCGAGCAGCGGCATCAGGAAGGCCGAAAGCGGCCCGGAAAACTTGTGCCACCACTTGGCCCGCAACTCGTCGGTCTGACGCCCGCTTTCCTCGTAAGCGGCGATCGAGCGATAGAGCGGCACCACGCCCAGCGTATCGGCAACGACGCTTTCCAGCTCTATCTGCGCCGGGGTCAATCCCTCGGCGACGACCAGATTGTCGAGCTGGGTCGTGTCCGCTGTGGCAACGTCGAAGCGTTCCACCTGCTCCAGCCTCCAGCCGGGCGCGGCATAGCTGGCCGTCTGCGCCCGTGCCTGTTCGATCAATGCGCTGCCCTGTCCGCGCCGATACCAGGTCACCCCGCGCATGCGGATATCGCCGCCTTCGCCCCACAGCGAAGCGGCGGTGAGCACGTCGTTCCCGTCGGTGAAATAGACGTTGGCGCGCACACCCGAATCTTCGGGCACGGCCCCGAAATCGTTCGCTTCCCACGCCTTCAGCGTCGCGGTGGCGCGGGTGACGACCACTTCGTTGAAAGCGAAGCTGACTGCCGAAACACCCGCGGCGGTCAGCAACAGCGGGGCCAGCACCTGATGTGCGGAAAGCCCGGCGGCCTTCATCGCGATCACCTCGCTGTTCTGATTCAGAGTGACCAGTGCGATGATTGTCGCCAGCAGGACGGAATAGGGCAGGAAGCGCGCGGCGATCTGCGGCACGCGCAAGGTGACGTAAGTCCACAGTTCGCCCTGGCCATTGCCGGGGGCTGCCAGAATCTCGCCGCTGGTGCTCAGCAGGTCGAGCATCATCAGGACAAGCACCAGCACCGCCAGCATGGCCACGATCCGCACGATGAACAGCTTCGCCAGATACAGCGTCAGCGTGCGCGAGGGGAAGAAATCGAGCTGCATTGCCGGGCCTTATTCTGCCGGGGCCATTTCGCCGGGACGCGGCGGGCGCCGACGGCCGAACAGCTTGCGCAGCCGCTCCGCCAGTTTGGCGAAGGCGGTTTCCAGCGCGCCGATCGGCTGGCCGCCGGGGACATAGGCGACCTTGTGATACATCCACACGATCAGCACGGCGAAGGCGGCAAAGGGGACCCATAGCGCCAGCACCGGATCGAACCGGCCGAGCGCGGCGATATCCTCCCCATACTGGTTCACCTTGTGATAGGCGACGACCATTACGATCGATATGAATACCCCAAGTGCGCTGGTCGATCGCTTGGGCGGGATTGCCAGCGCGACCGCCAGCAGCGGCATGAGCGCCATCATCACCACCTCCACCATTCGGAAGTTGAAGCTGGCCTGGCTGGCATCGCGCTTGGCCTGGGTGGTCGTGTCGCTCCATCCGATCTTGAGCAATTCGGGCAGGATATATTCGCGTTCCGCATCGCCGCGCGCGCGGAAGGCGTCGATCTGCGGCAGGTCGATCGGCAGGTCGTGCCGTGTGAAGCTGAGGACGCGCGGCGTCTGGTTGCCGGTGTCCTGCACGATCGTGCCATCGGTCAGCCGCAGGATGATCGTATCGGGGCTGTCGCTGGTGGCGAGAAAAGCGCCCTCTTCGGCAGAGATCGAAAGGACCTGCCCTTTCTCGTCCGCGACCCGCGCGAAGATGCCCTGCAATCGGCGCCCCTCATCCTCGCTCGCTTCGATCCGCAGCGCCATCCGGTCGGCCAGCGTGGTGAATTCACCCACCTTGATCGAGGCGCCGAGCGCGCCAGAGCGCAGTTCGTATTCGAGCTGCTCGTAGTAATAGCGGCTGACCGGTTGGACGTAGAAGACGAGCGCGACGTTCACCGCCATCAGCACCGCAGTGATGATATAGGGCACACGCAGCAGGCGGCCATAGCCGAGGCCAACGGCGCGCATCACGTCAAGCTCGCTGGAAGTCGCCAGCTTGCGGAAGGCGAGGAGAATGCCGAGCAGAAGGCCGAGCGGAATCGCCAGGCTGGCGTATTCGGGGATCAGCGCGCCCAGCATCTTGAACACCACACCCACCGGCCCGCCTTCGACCGCGACGAAATCGAACAGGCGTAGCATCTTGTCGAGCAGCAGCAGCGACGCAGCGATCGCGAAGACGCCCAGCATCGGCAGCATTACCAGCCGGAAGATGTAACGGTCGAGGGAGGGGATCGATTTCAGCAAAGGTCCGGCTCGAAAGGGTTCGTCCATGCCCTAGCGCGAAATGTGCGCCCGGTCATGCCCCAACGGCGCGGGCCGAGCGATGCCGGCGAACCGCCCGATCGTTCAGGCCTTTTCCAGCGTGCACTGCAGCGGATGTTCGTTCTGGCGGGCGAAGTCCATCACCTGGTTCACTTTCGTTTCCGCCACTTCGTAGGGGAAAATCCCGCATACACCGACCCCGCGCTGGTGAACGTGGAGCATGACCCGTGTGGCCTGTTCCATGTCCATGCGGAAAAACCGCTTGAGACACATGACGACAAATTCCATCGGGGTGTAATCGTCGTTCAGCATCAGAACCTTGTACTGGCTCGGCTTCTGCGGTCGGGTCCGGGTGCGGGTGGCGATGCCGACCTGGCCTTCGCCCTCATCCCCATCCGTTCCATCGCCCGGCGAATCGCCATCGCCCGCGCACAGCGGGCGCAGGGATGTCGTCTGCGGGGGATATCGGTCGATCGGCATGAGACAGTGAATATCGTATCGCATTCGGCATTCGCAAGTGGTGGGTGGCCAGGCATCTATCGTATCTGGCGGTTGCAAGGCGCTTAACGCCTGCCCTCGCCACCGCAAAGCGAAACGGGCCGGGCAGCGCGATGGCTGACCGGCCCGTGCCGTATTCATCGTGCCGCCCCTGTCCCGAGCACTCGGCGCGGGCGGGGGTGCGGCAGGCGATCAGGCCGCGGTGCGGACCTTTTCCATCGCCATGCTGACGCGGCTGGAAAGCGGCGCGGCGACATCACCGGCGAGCTTGACCCAGGCTTCGGTCGCTTTCGAAAACTGCGCGACGGTGGCGTCGAAGTTGCGGCTGGCGATCTGGCCCTGGAGCTGGACGAAATCGGTCGGCGACTTCACGGCGGCGAATTCCTTCGCATCCGAAGTCATCGTTTCGACCGCGGACTTGCCGTCTTCGACTGCAACTTTGGTCAGATCCTGAAGGCCGGCGGCAAAGATCTTGCCCGATTCGACCATCGCTTCGAGATTGCCCTTCGAGAATTCGCGCGCCTCGACGGCGTATTCGGTGCTCTTCTCGTAAGCGGTCTGTGCGCGGGTCTGAAGCTCGGCCAGGCCTTCCTTCATCTGCGCGGCGTAATCGGTGCTGGTCTGGGTCTTGGACATATTGGTTTCCTTCGAATGGGTGCGGGCCGCGATTTTCGGTGCCGCCTGCTTGCGAACGGCGGCTTTCTTCGCGGTGGGTTTCTTCACGGCAGTTTTCTTCGCCACGGTCTTGCGCGCGGCGGCTTTCTTCACGGTCGAAGCTTTCGGCTTCGCAGATTTGCCGGCCGGCGCCTTTTTCGACGGGGTCGCGGCTTCAGTCTTATCGGCTTCGGTCTTCATGGCAGTAATGGTCTCGGTATTGGCGGGTGCTGCGGCCTCGGCGGTGGAGGGGCCCGTCGTTGCGGGTGCCGCATCATCCGTCTTCGCATTGCCCTGGCGGGTCACGGCTTCGGCGTATGCCTTCTCAGCCGCTGCGTCGTTCTTGGCTTCATTCTGCGTTGCCATCACGATCATCCTTGCCTGCGGGTATTATGCCCGGCCTATGCGTCGGTTATGTTGCAGTGCACAAATTAGGTGAGCCAGGTCGAAAGTCAAGTAAATTTTGTGCAGTGCAGCATAAGGCGCAAACTACGCGGCGAGGGGCGCGGCGGGCCGCACGCGCGGCGGTTGATCCGGGGGAGAATCCGGACGATGACGTTTAGCCAATCATCGCGGCAGGTTATTATTTCAGAGCGGTTCAGCGCATCTTGACGTAGCGGCCCGGTGCATCCTCGATCACCTTGTCGCCCCGGCCGCCGGGCTTGCGCTTGCCCTTGGCCGGCACTCTCGCATCGTCGCGCTGCTGCAGCCATTCGAACCAGTGGGGCCACCACGAACCGGGATGTTCGCGCGCGCCCTCCACGAACGCTTCCAGCGATGGTGCGGCGCTGTCGCCGGTCCAGTATTGGTACTTGTTCGCCGCGGGCGGGTTGACCACGCCGGCGATATGGCCCGAACCTGCCAGCACGAAAGTGGTATCGCCCCGGAAATGGCGCGTGGTGCGCCACACGCTTTCAGCCGGGGCGATATGATCGTCCCGCCCGGCCTGGACGAAAGCCGGCGTTTCGATCCGGGCGAGGTCGATCGGGGTTCCGTCGGCTTCGAGCGCATCGGGTACGACCAGCTTGTTGTCACGATAGAGATCGCGCAAATAATCGCCGTGCCATTTCGCCGGCAGGTTGGTCACATCGCCGTTCCAGTGCAGCAGGTCGAAAGCAGGATAGTCTTCGCCCAGCAGGTAGTTGTTGACGACGTAGTTCCAGATCAGATCCTTGCCGCGCAGTGCGTTGAACGTGGCGGCCATATAGCGCCCGTCGAGATAGCCGTCGGGCGATAGCTTGCCGATCATTTCCAGCTGCGTGCCGTCGATGAAGCTGCGCAGTTCCCCGGCCTTTTCGAAATCGACCTGCGCGGTGAAGAACGTCGCACTGGCGACTTTGTCCGCTTCGCCCCGGCGCGCCAGGATCGCCAGCGTGGCAGCCAGCGTGGTGCCCGCGACGCAATAGCCGATCGAATGGACAGCGGGGACGTCCAGTCGCGCTCTCACATGGTCGATCGCGTCGATCTGGGCGCGGATGTAGTCGTCCCAGACGACATCCTTGGTGCTCGCATCGGCCGATTTCCAGCTGACCACGAACACGCTCAGCCCCTGATCCACGGCCCATTTGATGAAGCTCTTCGCGGGCGTGAGATCGAGGATATAGAACCGGTTGATCCACGGGGGGAAGATGACCAGTGGCACGGCCAAAACATCGGGGGTCGCCGGGTTGTACTGGATAAGCTGGTAGAGCGGGGTTTCATGCACCACCTTGCCGGGCGTGGCGGCAAGGTTCTCGCCCAGAGTAAAGGCCTCGGCATCGGTGTGCGTCAACTGGCCGCGTTGCAGGTCGGCAATCAGGTGCTGCATCCCCTTCACCAGATTCTGTCCCGAGGTTTCGACCGTCCGTTTCAGCACCGCCGGATTGGTGGCAATGAAATTGTCCGGGCTCATCGCGTCGAGCATAGCCTGGGTGGCGAGGGTCAGCTGGCCTTTCTGCTCTTCGGGAACGCCGTCGATCTCCTTCGCGGCGCGGGTGAAATGGTCGGCCAGCATCAGATAGGTCTGATGCAGCAGCAGGTAGGCGGGATGCTCGCGCCAGGCAGGATCGGAAAAGCGCCTGTCCTGCCGGGGGAGAGCGGGTTTTTCCCGATCATCCTCGCCAGCGCTTTCGCCGCCTGTGTTCAGCATCGCGCCGGCCAGATTCTGCCATAGCTCCATCCCGTCGGCCATCATGCGCTGCGCGGCGGCGGGGTCGAACGGGGCGGAGCGGGCCCAGCCTTGCGCCATCTGCATCCAGTGCGCCGGATCGAGCGGATTTGCGGGATCGCCGCCGCCGGCCATCCGTTCCTGCACGAAGTCGAGCCACATCGTGCGCAGTTGCTCGGCCGCTTCGGTCCACTGGCCCAGGTCCGCTTCGGCCGGGTCGTTTACGGTGCCGGCGAACCGCCCGAACATCTCGCGCATCGCCTCCGCCTGCATGTCGAACAAGGTTGCGAATGGGTCCTGGCGTTCCGGCATTATGCGCTCCTTCGAAGTCGCGATTGGCGGCACAATAGCCAAAAGCGCATTTCACCGCGACCGCTATTCGGTTACGGTTTCGCATCAGCGTTGCCGAAGCGGGACCGGGGGTGGTCCCGCACGCCTTTTTGAGATGAGGTCGATGGATACCGAATTCTACCGCATGAAGCGCCTGCCGCCTTACGTGATCGCCGAAGTTAATTCGATGCGGCACGCGGCCCGGCGCGCGGGGCGGGACATCATCGACCTGGGCATGGGCAATCCCGACCAGCCGCCGCCCGCCCATGTGATCGAGAAACTGTGCGAAGTCGCGGCCAAGCCCGATGCTCACGGCTATTCGCAGTCCAAGGGCATCCCCGGCCTGCGCCGCGCCCAGGCGAATTACTATGGCCGGCGTTTCGGCGTCGATCTCGACCCCGAAACCGAAGTGGTCGTGACAATGGGATCGAAGGAAGGGCTGGCCAGCCTCGCCACCGCGATCACCGCGCCGGGCGACGTCGTGCTGGCGCCGAACCCGAGTTACCCGATCCACACCTTCGGTTTCATCATTGCCGGGGCGACGATCCGCTCGGTTCCGACCACGCCGGACGAGCAGTATTTCCGCAGCCTCGAAAAGGCGATGTATTTCACCGTACCGCGGCCCAGCGTGCTGGTGGTCAACTACCCCTCCAACCCCACGGCGGAGGTGGTCGACCTGGCTTTCTACGAGCGGCTGGTGGCCTGGGCGAAGGAGAACAAGGTCTGGATCCTGTCCGACCTTGCCTATTCGGAACTCTATTTCGACGGCAACCCGACCCCTTCGATCATGCAGGTGAAGGGCGCGAAGGATGTCGCGGTCGAATTCACCTCGATGTCGAAAACCTATTCGATGGCCGGCTGGCGGATGGGCTTTGCGGTCGGCAACCGCGATCTGATCGCGGCGATGAGCCGGGTGAAGTCCTACCTCGATTACGGAGCTTTCACTCCGATCCAGGCGGCCGCCTGCGCTGCATTGAACGGGCCGCAGGATATCGTGGAGACCAATCGGCAGCTCTATCACAAGCGCCGCGACGTCATGGTAGAGGCGTTCGGCCGTGCGGGGTGGGATATCCCCGCGCCGCCGGCGTCGATGTTCGCCTGGGCTCCCCTGCCGTCCGCGCTGAAGGAGATGGGCAGCCTCGAATTTTCCAAGCAGTTGTTGACCCATGCCGATGTCGCCGTCGCGCCCGGTGTCGGCTATGGTGAGGAGGGCGAAGGCTATGTCCGCATCGCGATGGTCGAAAACGAACAGCGCCTGCGCCAGGCCGCCCGCAATGTGAAGCGTTACTTCGGATCGCTCGGCATCAATGCGGCGGCCGGCACCGGCTGAGGTGCACCGCCCGATTGCTTCGGATCGGACCTAGCCGGCGTTGACGGCTCAATCGTCCACTTTCTAGCTCTGCCGCCGCGAAGCGCGCGATGGGGAGGGTCTATGCAAAGCCGGTATTGGGCATGATGTTGCCCATGGAAGAAGGGGAACCGGCGCCGTTGCCGCGCACGATCAGGGCAGGGCCTGCGCTGCTCGACATGTTTCATCGCGATGCGCGGGTGGATGCGCGCTGGCTGGGCCTTCACCCACGCGAATTCGCCGTTTTGTGGCATCTCGCCGAACGGGCGGGCGAGCCGGTCACCCGCCGGCAGCTTCTCCGTCACGTCTGGCGGCTCGACTTCGATCCGCTGACGAACCGCGTGGCGGTTGCCGTGTGCCGGATCAGGGCCTGCCTGCGCGCGGCGGGGGTGGACGGCCTGATCGCGACCATTCCCGACCGCGGCTATCTGTTGCGGGTTGCCAACGAAGCGCTGGACAGCCCCGAATGCTTGCGCAACGATGCCGCCTGATATGCGATGCCGGTGCGCAAACCGGATCGACCGAACACAGGTACGAGAAGGGCGGGGATGACCATGAAATTTCGCGAGAACGAGCGGGTGTCGATCGAACTGGGCGAGGACGGCGTCGCGCAAGTGCGGCTGACACGCCCCGACAAGATGAACGCGCTCGATCCCGACATGTTCGCCCGCATCATCGAAGCGGGTCAGGCATTGCACGAGATGAAGGGCCTGCGCGCTGTCGTCCTGTCGGGAGAAGGGCGGGCATTCTGCGCCGGGCTCGACCTGTCGAACTTCGGCAAGCTGCCCGATCCCGACGCCCCGCCGCTGTCCGCGCGCACCCATGGCAATGCGAACCTGTTCCAGCAGGTTTCCGTGCAATGGCGCAAGCTGCCCGTGCCTGTGATCGCGGCGGTCCACGGCGTGTGCTTCGGGGGCGGGATGCAAATTGCCAGCGGGGCGGATATCCGCGTTGTCGCGCCCGACACACGCATGGCGATCATGGAAATGAAATGGGGCCTGGTGCCCGACATGGGCGGCTTCGCGCTTTGGCGCGGGCTGATCCGCGACGATGTGCTGCGCGAACTGGTCTATACCAACCGCGAATTCAGCGGCGAAGAAGCGCTGGACATGGGCCTGGCCACGCATGTCGACAGCGATCCGCTGGCCCGCGCAACTGCGATTGCGCAGGAAATCGCGAACCGCAGCCCGCACGCGATTCGCGGGGCCAAGCGGCTGTTTGCGGCGATGGCCGATCGCCCAACCGATGAAATCCTGGTCGAAGAAAGCATCGAACAGCACAAGGTCATGCGCACGCCCAATCAGGTCGAGGCGGTGATGGCCGGGATGGAAAAGCGCGCGCCGAAGTTCGCCGACGTCTGATCGCCGGCCCGAATCGGCGCAGGTGGCATCAGCCGAAAATCGCCGCCGCCTGCATCGCGTCGAGGACCTGCTGCCCATCGGCATTCCACAACCGCAACCGTTCGGAGGAATAGCCTTCGTCGGCGTGCTGGCTGGCGTTTTCCGACAGCCACCAGCCGTCGCGCGTGGCGGGCGCGGTGCCGAGCAGGTTGAACGACCAGTTGATCGAGCTGACCGGCCCCTGCCGTTGCATCGCGCGCATCGCGCCGGGCGGCAGGACATCGCCCATCAGGATCAGTTCGGATATCGGGTCCAGCACATCGCGCTCGGTCAGCCGGGCCCATCGCCGCACCACCGGCGCGCCCGGGCCGCGTTCTTCCTGCGCCCGGCGCAGTTCGAAATTGTTGCGAATGAAGGCTGGCCCCGCATCGACCATGACAGGTTCGGCCCCCTCCGGCCCGCCGGGCCAGTCTTCGGGGCGGGCGGAGGGATGGACGGCATTCGGCTCGCGCGCCGTGCCGAACAGCCACATTGCGGTGAGTGCACATTGGCCGCCGACCCAGATCTCGCTGCGGACCTGGGCCACGTTGCGGCCCTGGCGCACGATCTCGCGCCGCAGTTCGATCTCTCCGCCAATCGGGGCGATGAAACCGATCTGTGCAGCGCGCAGTGGCGGCAAGTCGGGAAAGGCGCGAATCGCCGCCGTATAGGCAACCAGCCCCAGGGCACCGCCATAAAGGGTGCGCCCCTGCATCCAGGCGTCGGCCTGCGAGAGATTGGCGGGACCGCCGGCGGCGGTAATGGGATCGATCAGGCTGGCAATGCTCATGCCCGGCAGCTTTACGTATTCGTCAGGCATGGTCCAGACTGACGTAACGTAAGGTCGCCGCCACGCGGGATCGCCGGGAGCGTTCTACGAGCAAGGCACCTAACCGATTGCCTTGGCGCGACCGAGCCGCTAGGGGGCCGCTTCCTTTTGCATTCCGCCGATGCAGGGGGACGAGGCCCGATGGCGGAGTGGTTACGCAGAGGACTGCAAATCCTTGCACGCCGGTTCGATTCCGGCTCGGGCCTCCACTCTTCGCGAAGCAGGGCATTGCGGGCCACCCGCAGTGCCGATAAAGGCCCGCGATCAGTGCCGCTTTAGCTCAGTTGGTAGAGCACATCATTCGTAATGATGGGGTCACGTGTTCGAGTCACGTAAGCGGCACCATTCGCTTCTCCCTCCTCTTGTTTCCTATCCGATTCGCGCTGCCGCCGGGCGGTGCGCGCGAGGATTCCGATCCAATTTCGAGTAACTGCACCCGCTACATTGACATCAATGTCAGTTAAGCTACAGATGCTGCGGGAACAAGGAACGACGAATCCGAAAAAGGATTCGCGGTCGACAAGGGAGAGGACATCATGCGGATTGCCCGTAGTTGCTATTGTGCCTGCAGTTTTCTGGCTCTGATCGCGGGGGGCGGATCGGCCGCCTTGGCGCAGGAAGGGGAGGCGCAGGCGTCACCTTCTGCGGAGGCGCAGACGCCCGCAGATGCCGTCAGCGGCCCGGTGATCATCGTCACCGCGCAAAAACGGGTGGAGCGGCTGATCGACGTGCCGATCGCGATCACCGCGCTTTCGAACGAGGCGCTGGACGATTACAAGATCGAAGGCGGATCGGAACTGCTGCGCGCGGTGCCCAACGTCAACTTCTCGAAAAGCAATTTCAGCATGTACAACTTCTCGATCCGCGGGATCGGGACCAAGGCGATCTCGGCATCGACCGACCCTGCCGTGGCGGTCAGCTTCAACAACACTGCGCTGATCCGTAACCGGCTGTTCGAATCCGAATTCTTCGACATGGAACGGATCGAGGTGCTGCGCGGGCCCCAGGGCACGCTCTATGGCCGCAACGCCACGGCGGGCGTGGTCAACATGATCCCGGCGCTCCCCGAGTTCTCGGAATTCAGCGGACGCTTAAGGGGGGAAGCCGGCAGCTACGATACCCGGCGCCTCAGCGGCCATGTGAACGTGCCGTTGGGCGATAGTCTGGCCGTGCGCGGAGCGGCCATGATGACGAAGCGCGACGGGTACGATTTCAACACTTTCACTGGCAAGCGGGTGAATGGGCGCGACTTGTGGTCAACCCGCCTCTCGATCGGGTTCGAACCGAGCGACAACTTTCGCCTCAACGCGATCTGGCAGCATTTCGAGGAAGACGATGACCGCTCGCGCACCGGAAAGCAGCTCTGTGCGCCCGATCCGGGGCCGGCCGAGATCGGCGGCGTCCCGACCGACTCGGGTATGCAGGGGAACGTCAGCCGGGGGCGTCTGAGCCAGGGCTGCCTGCCGGTCTCGCTCTATGACGACAGATCGTATGGTGCTCCGAACGGTAACTCGTTCGTATTCATCACCGTTCCGCAAGAGGTGATGGCGCAGGGGATCGATGGGCGGGTGTTCCCGTTGGTGCAGTCGGTACCATTCCTCCTTCCCGGCGATCCCTATGCCGGGATCACACAATCGCGAGATCTGCGCGAGATTTCCGCCGCCATCGACCCGATATTCCGCGCCAACAACGATATTTTCCAGCTCAACATGGAACTGGACTTGACCGAGGGACTGACGTTCTATTCGCAGACGACCTATGCGGAAGACAGCTACTATTCATCGCAGGATTACAGCCGCTACGTTTCTGCGCCAGTGTTCAATGACATTGGCGACAATCTGACCGACATATTTGGAAATCCGGTTCCCGATGGCTGGGACCCTTATCAGGACGGACAATTCTGCGATCCCCAACTCGGTTGTTCTGACCGGATTTTGTCGCGCGATCTCAGTCATTCGGAAAATAAGCAGTGGTCGCAGGAATTTCGCCTGCAATCCGATTTTTCAGGGCCGGTGAATTTCAGTTTGGGCGCGAACTATTTGAATTTTGAATCGAAAGACAATTATTATGTATTCAATAATTTGTTCACATTGATTGCTCAATATCACTATAACCGTGGCAATGGTTATACTTTGGATCCGTGCGAACTCGGATTTGAAGGGTATGAATGCGTCTATATCGACCCTAATCCGCTGGAGAATGTCAACAATCAGGGACACAATTACTTCCTCAGTCAGAACGGGGTCGAGATCGAATCCTGGGCTGCGTTCGGCGAACTGTATTGGGACATCAACGATCGGCTGAAACTGACGGCCGGCCTGCGTTATACGCGGGACGAGAAACTGTCCGACCAGATCCCCAGTCAGACATTACTTGGCGGTGGACAGGAAGGTCCCCTGCCCGGCGACAGTTCCGGCGGACGTGTGAACAGCGGATATCCCGCGCTGCCGGATATCGAACAGAGGTGGAGCGAGTTTACCGGTCGCCTGGCGTTGGACTGGAAGCCCGATCTGTCCTTTACCGACGATACGCTGGTCTATGCCTTGGCCTCGCGCGGCTACAAGGGCGGGGGGACCAATCCGCCGCGGGTCGATTTCAACCCCGACGTGGTGCAGTATCAGCCACTGCCGCAAACGTTCGAACCCGAATATCTGAACGCCTTCGAAATCGGGATGAAGAACAGCTTCGCAAATGGGCGCTTCACTCTCAACGCGGCGGCGTTTTACTACGATTATACCGACTATCAGGTCTCGCAGATCGTCGATCGTATCGCCTATAACGAGAACTTCGATGCATCCAGCATGGGCCTCGAATTCGAAGCCGCGTGGAGCCCATCGCGGGCGTTCCGTCTGAATGCGACGCTGGGTTATCTGAAGACGCGTATCGCCGACGGTGAGCGGTCGATCGACGTGACCAATCGCACCCAGGGGAATGAGGACTGGGTCGTGCTGCGCCCCTGGTTGCAGGTGCCATCGAACTGCATAGCTCCCCGGGAATTTGTCGAGAAGATCTATCAGAATCCGTTCCATCAGTTCGGCATTACACCGCAGGCTTTGATGGTGCTGTGCCCGGGGTCGAACCGCGTCGGCTCTTTCAATCCCGATGCGCCGCAAAAGGGCTTCAATTATCCGGCCGTCTATGGTTTCACTTACGACCCGTTCGCACCTTACAATCCGGACACGGTCGGTCTGAATATCGCTGACGGCGGCAGCGGTGCGCCTAACGCCGGTCGAGGTTTCTATGCCGACCTCTCGGGCAACGAACTGCCCAATGCGCCGAACATGACCTTCAATATCGGTGCGCAATATACCTTCTTCATCGACGATGGGGATTGGGAACTGACGTTCCGTGGCGACTACTACCGCCAGTCGGAAAGCTTCGCTCGTATCTACAACACCGAGTACGACCGGCTGAAGGGGTGGGACAATGTGAACGCCGCGGTCACCCTGTCCCGTCCGGATGATCACTTCACGATGCAGCTTTACGTCAAGAACCTGTTCGACAACGCGCCGATCACGGACTTCTTCACCAACAGCGATGATCTGGGCCTGACCACGAATGTCTTCACGCTCGATCCGCGCATCATCGGATTTAGCGCGACGGTGGGATTCTGATCAGTCTTGGTAAGAGGATCAACGTAAAACATACTCAGAAGGAGAGATAAAAGTGATGAGGATTCCGTTCTTTCTTGTTGCTTTCGCAAGCGCCTGCGCGAGCTCTACAGTACAGGCAGATATGTGGTCGCCGTCAGGTAATTGGCAGATGTCCGGCTGGGCAATGGTTTCCAAAGGACTTACTGCGCAGTGCCCAATGACAATCGATTTCGCTGTACCATCTCCAGGTTCAACAGCGTCTGCGACACCTAGCTTCTTTGGGCCTCATTGCTTCTTTTTCATGGAGAGGCCCTATCTCGCGGAATTGCAGCCTGATGGAACGACGCTGACACTGCATGATGTCGTGATGGTCGGGATCAGTTCGGGTGGTTGTTCTGGCGACCTGAGCGGGCAATGGGATAACGTTGCCAAAACACTGACGATTGATACCATCGTTCCGACAGACACACCTGGCACAGATGACTGTTTTATTCAGGCAGTGTTGACGCTGAATAGTCCTTCCGCCGGCTCCATCGTACCCTAACTACGTCGCCTGGCACGCCTGTATTCGAGGCTGCGATCGTTACGAAACAGGGGATCATTCCGAAAGCGGACCAGAACATATGGCTGGAAGCTAAATGACTGCGGGCTCATGGGCAGCATCTATTGCAATTACTAACATTGATGTTAACGTAAATGTGCTTGGCCCGAATCGGTCGAGTCGCCGGAAACGGTGTTCAACGAGAACTGAAATCTGAGGAGAGGAACTATGAAAAAGACATTGGTTGCACTCGCCGCCACAGCCGCGCTCTGCACAGCGACTTCGGCCAGCGCAGACACCTGGTCGCCTTCCGGAAGCTGGCAGATGTCGGGAACGGTCGCCGTGCAGAAGGGCATAAGCCTCAACTGCCCGCTGACGATCAACGCAACGGTGCCTTCGGGCGGCGCGACTGCTTCAGCCACTCCGTCGTTCAGCGGCTTTCCCTGCGGAACGATCACCTTCAACGGCACACCCTACCTCGCGGAACTGCAGCCGGACGGCACAACGCTCACTCTGTTCAACGTTTCGGTGAACACCATTACGTCGGGCGGGTGCTCGGGCGATATCAGCGGGCAGTGGGACAACAGCGCCAAGACGCTGACCGTCAACACCACGCTGCCGGAAACCGCGCCGGGCACCGGCGACTGCACCATTGCCGGTACACTGACGCTCAATTCGCCGTCGGGCGGTTCGATCACTCCTTGATCGTTCGACGGGAAGGTCGCGACCCTGGCCTGGGCCGCGGCATTGGTGGCGGCGTAGTAGACCGCCACTCTCCTGAACTCATGCGCCTGTCCAGCGCGTGAGGCCTTCACCAGGCCCAGACTCGTGCCGCGGCCCTCAACCGGGCTGCGGCACCACTTTTTTGTTGCGGCGCCCTTACCGGCGTCGCCCTTCGGGTCTCAGTGTATCGGTGGCCGACCGTGGCGATTAAAACTGCAATAGGGCATGACTGGCCCGTATGAAGCGACCGGCAGCGCCCCCCAACCCAGGCGGCACCACTGGTGCTGGCGTACGCGGCGCGGGGGCCGTGGTGCGGTATGGGGGCGGCCTGGCCGTCGCGCTCGCCATCATCCTCCCCCTCCATCCGGCTTCGGCAACCGCCACTGCCAGGGATCGGGATAGCGCCAGCAGCGCCTCGGCTGCGCCAGACGAAACGGGCGACAGGGCCGGCAGGGATGCGGACATCGTCGTCACCGCGCCGCGCTATGGCGAAGCGGAGGTCGCCGCCGAAACCGAAATCGCGGAGGATGAAATCGCTTCGCACGGGGCCGGCACCATCTCCGAACTGCTCGAACGTCTGGGCCCGCTGATCGACCCGTCGGGGGAGGAACCGGTGATCCTCGTCAACGGGAAGGACGTTGGCTTCGACCGGTCGATCCTCGCCTATCCGCCCGAGGCGTTGCAGCGAATGGGCGTGCTCGAACCCAATGCCGCCGCCCGATACGGCCATCCGGCAGGCAAGCGGGTGGTCAACCTCGTCCTCAAGAAACGGTTCGCGAGCCGCAACGCGGAACTTGCCGCGCGGACCCCTACGCGCGGGGGGCGTCACGGCGGCGATCTCGGCGTCGGGCAGGTCGCGATTTCCGGCCCGACGCGATGGAACGTCCAGGGCCGGGTCTCCTACGACAGCGCCCTGCGCGAAAGCGCGCGCGACGTTCAGCGCGGAACCGTGGACCTCGTTGGCTACATCGCCGCGCTGGACGGCGGAGAGATCGATCCGGCCCTGAGCGCGATCGCGGGTGAGATCGTGACGGTTGCGCCGCCGCCCGACCCATCCGATACGGGGCAGCCCGCGCTGGCCGATTTTGCCGGGGTGCGCGACCCGGCATCTGTGGTCGAGGCGGCCCGTTTCGCCAGCCTCCTGCCGGCACAGCGCACTCTCAGCCTCAATCTCGGCGCGAGTCGGCGGCTCGGCGCGTTCAATGCCTCCGTGAACCTGACGGCGACGGCCAGCGACAGCACCGACCGACGCGGTTTGCCGCACATTTCGGCTGTCCTGCCGGCGGCGAACCGGTGGTCACCCTTCGCAGGCGATGTCGCGCTGGTTCGTCCGCTGGCGGGTGACACGGCCCTGCGCAACGAAAACGACACCCGATCGCTGAGCATCTCCGCAACCCTGTCAGGCCGCATCGTTGGCTGGCGCACCAACGTCTCCGCCGTGTATGGCCATAATCGCGGTCGCAACCTGCGAGAGCATGGAGTCGATCTGGAACAGGTGCAGAGTGGGCTGGACGACGACGCCGGTTTCAATCCCTACCGCCCGTGGTCGCGCAGCCTGCTTTCGGCGACACGCAGCCGGTCGGACAGCGATAACCTGAGCGTCCGGCTCAACGCTGCAAAGCCGCTGTTCGAACTGGCCGCCGCCCCCGTCAACGCCACCCTCACTCTGGATGCGATGAACAGCCAGAGCCGTTTCACGCCGCTCGACCGCCTCGGCAACGCCCAGCCCGGCGGTACCCGCACGACCTACCGGCGCGGTGGCGGCGAACTTGCGTTGAGCATACCGCTCGCCCGGCGGGACGAAACCGGGCTCCTCCCGCTCGGCGACCTTTCGCTAGACCTCGCGGCGGGTGGCCAGGCCAGTTCGGGTAGCGCTTTGCGCAGGCAGTACAGCGCAGGCTTCACCTGGTCTCCGGTAGCGTTCGTCCGGCTGCGCGGGAACTTCGAACATCGCGAAACCGCCCCGTCGAATGACGATCTCGGCGCTCCGCGTGTCGAAACGGTGAAGCGGGTGTATGATTTCGTGCGACAGGAAATCGCCGAACCCATCTGGATTACGGGCGGCAATCCAGCGCTCGATCGGGGGAGTCAGCGCGCGCTGTCGCTGTCTGCCCAGCTCCGCCCGCCAGACAGTCGGGCGATCACGGTCGACATCCGCTATCGCCGGAACGAGGGGCGGGGGGGGATTGCCCCCTTTCCCGAATTGACGCCGGTGACGGAGGCCGCTTTCCCGGAACGGATCACTCGCGACGGTGCCGGGCGGCTGGTCGCTGTCGATGCGCGGTCAATCAACATCGCGCGCAGTTCGCAAGCCGAGCTGGTGTCGGGGATAAGCCTGCGCCTGCCCGATCCTGCCGGGGCATCGGGCCTCCGTGCGACGCCGGGGCGCGATCCGCTGCGCTATACGCTATCGGTCAATCACACCTGGAAGCTGGAAAGCGAGCTGCTGGTCCACTCGGGCGCACCCCTGATCGACCGACTGGCGGAAACCGGCCAGCCACGCCACGCGCTCTCGGCGCGCGCGACCATAGGGCGCAAGGCGCTGGGCGCGAACCTGCAGGCGACGTGGAGCAGCCGATCGCGTGTCAAAGCCTCTGCCGCCGCGTCGGCCGGTTCAGACTTCCTTTATCGCCCCCCGGTGACCGTCGATCTCGGCCTGTTCGTGGAGCCGGGCGCCCTTTCGTCCAACCCCGACGATGCCGGATGGCTGGCCAACCTCAGGCTGTCGTTGGACGTGGACAATCTGTTCGACAGCTATCGCCGCGTGACACTGTCCGATGGCAGTGTCCCGCCCGGCTTCGCCCGTTACGAAGTCGACCCGCTCGGGCGGCTGGTGAAGCTAGCTGTTCGCAAGCGGTTCTAGCGCGCCGATGCAAGTGCGGCGAGGCGAAGAAAGGATTGCAATCGCAGGCCGGGATCGCGCACGGGGCGGGGATGGACGAACCGGTTGCCTCCCCCTGTCGCAATATCTGCCGCCTCTCCACCGAGGGAACGCTGTGTGAAGGATGCGGGCGGACGCTAGACGAGATCGGCCGTTGGCAGGCCGCGGAAGAGGCGGAGCGGCGAGAGATCGCGCGGGCTGCGGCGGCGCGTCTGGCCAGTTTCAGGCCGGGCCGATAACGCTCAGCGTCAGCGTGCTCTCGCTCCGCTCGATCTTCGCCGCGATGCCGAAGACATCGGCCAGGCGCGCCGCAGTCATCGTCTCTTCCACCGTTCCATTGGCGACGATCCGCCCGTCCTTCATCCAGATCAGGCGGTCGGCATAGCGCGCCGCCAGGGGCAGGTCGTGAACCACGGTGAGCACCCCGCGCCCCTCGTGCGCGGCATGGGCGAACAACTGCGCGACCTCGTGCTGATATCGCGGGTCGAGCGCGGCCACCGGCTCGTCAGCGATCAGCAGCGGAGCTTCGGTCGCGAGCGCGCGTGCGAGATGGACACGGGCCAGCTCTCCGCCCGAAAGTGTGTCAGCAGCGCGGTCCTCGAACCCGGCAAGGCGGCAGGCGGCGATGGCGCGCGCGACCGCCGCGCTATCCTCGGCAGCCAGACGGCCGGGCGCGGCACCGTAAGCGAAGCGGCCGAGAGCAATCACGTCGCGCACCGGCATCGGCCAGGCAAGTGGGCGGGTTTGCGGAAGATGGGCGGCCTTGCGCGCGCGCGCCACAGGGGAAAGGGTGCGAACATTCGTGCCGTCGATCAGCGCCTCCCCCACGTCGGGAGCGAGCAGGCCGAGCGCCAGCCGCAGCAGGGTCGATTTGCCCGAACCGTTGGGGCCGATCAGCATCGTCAGCTCGCCCGGCTCCAGCCGGAAGCTGGCATCCGTCACCAATGGTTTCCCCTGGGCGTGATACGTAAGGCCGTGCGCTTCGAGAACGCTCATCGTACCAGCCTCCCCCGCGCGGCGATCCACACGAAGATCGGCGCGCCGATCAGCGCGGCGACGACACCAAGACGCAGCTCAGCGTCGGTCGGCAGCAGCCGCACGCCGATATCGGCGAGGACCAGCACCAGCGCGCCGAGCAGTGCGGATGGCACCAGCAGTCGGGCCGGATCGTGGCCGACGAGCGGGCGCACCAGATGCGGCGCGACGATCCCGACGAAGCCGATCGCACCGGCCAGCGATACTGCCGCACCGGTCGCTAGCCCGGCGCCGAGGATCGTGGCCAACCGCTGACGCCGCAGGTCGAGGCCGATCCCCTCGGCGGCTTCCTCCCCCAACGTCAGCGCCGCCAGCCCGCGCCGGCTGACAAACAGGATGGCGGCACCAACGAGAAGGAAAGGCGCCGCATGCGCGAGATCGACGAAGCTGCGGTTGGCGACAGTGCCCAGCGTCCAGTTGATCATGTCCGCCAGGGTGAAGGGGTTGGGGGCCAGGTTCATCAGCAGCGCCATGAGCGCGGCGGAAAAGCTCGACAGGCCGATCCCTACCAGGATCAGCGTTACCGCCGATCGGGCGCGCAGCGCGGCAAGACCGACCAGAATGGTCGCGGCCAGCGCGCCGGCCACGGCGGCGAGGGGGAGGACCAGCGCCCCGGCCCCGGCAAGGCCGAAGAACAGCACGAAAGTCGCGAACAGTGCGGCCGTCGCGGAAACGCCAAGGATGCCCGGTTCCGCCAGCGGATTGCGCAACAGGCCCTGCAGCGCCGCGCCGCTCATGCCCAATGCCGCGCCGACCATTGCCGCGGCCAGTGCGCGGGGCAGGCGGATCTGCCAGACGACCAGAATGTCGCCCGGCTCGCCGTGGAAACCGAGCGCGGCGAACACTGCCGCCGGTGGTAGCGCAACCGAACCGAGCAACAGGGCGAGGAAGATCGTACCTGCCAGCAGGGCGGCCAATGCCAGATTTACCCGTGCCGTCATTGGGAAGCCTCGCGCCGAACGTCGGCCAGCGCCTCGATCGCGTCGACAAGGAACCATCCGCCGCAACTGGTCCAGGCCCCCTCCAGCGCCACCACAGGGCGCTGCGCCAGCTGCGCGCGAGCGACCGGGTGGCGTGCGGCGCTCCACAGGTCCGTGTCGCCCATCGCCCCGTCATAGAACGCGGCTGCGATCACATCGGGCCGCTCGTAGGCGAGCCGTTCGAGGGGCAGGGGGTTCCAGCCGGGTCGATCCTGAAAATTCGCCAGTCCGGCGCTGCGCAGAACCTCATGAACCAGAGTGCCTTCGCCAGAGGTGACCCCGCCCGGCGTCATGTAGAGCGCGGTGAGCGGGGCGTCCGCGGGGGTGGGAAGCGCGGCGAGCCGGCGATCCATCTTTGCTGCGACGCGCTGTCCCTCGTCCCCGGCGCCGAGTGCGTTCGCCATGCGGACCACTTCCTCTCGCACTTCGGCGATGGTCTGGGGAAAGCCGATCTGCACCACCGGAATGTCGAGATCGTCGAGGAACGATACGATGTCGGGCCCGCCGCCATAGGACCGGACGACCAGATCGGGCCGCAGCGCGACGATCTCCGCCGCGCGCGGGCGGACGGCGGGAAGTCCGTGTGCGTGATCGCGCATGTAGGAAAAGCGCTTGCCGGCATCGGGCGACAGCGCGGCGATCGCCTGCCGATCGGCGAACCGAAGCACGTATTGGTCGGCGCAGTAATCGAGGCTGACGATCCGCAGGGGCCGGCCATTCCCGGCCTCGCCCGGCGTGGGCGCAGCGCAGCCGGCAAGGGCGATTGCCGATATGATCGTCCAAAGGATCGACGCGGGGCGCCCGGGGCGTGGGAGGCGCGGTGGGCCTGGCATTGTCGGCGATCCCGAAACGGCGGCCTTGCGGGCGGGATGCCGGTTCCCCGCACGGCCTTGGACAGTCTTGGCCCGCCGGGCATGGAACCCGACGCCGGTAACCCGGCCCATTGCTGTCGATTCTGCGGGAAACCCGGTTTCCCGTCGGCTGGAGCTGACCCGGCTCCCCGGACGAACGACGCGACGGCAGGTCTCCTGGCTTGCGGATCGACGCCCTGGGCCGTCTTCCCGGCGGCATTCGCGCAAATCGCGAAGCGCCAGTGACGTGGTGGCCCGGGGCTCCCCACTTACAGTTGCGGGCACAGCGCCGGCATTGCACCGGCTTCCCTCTTCGCCGCGCGCGCTTTCGCCCGCACGGAACCGTCGCCGCAGTCAGTGCGGCGCGTGCGCGTGCTTGTCAATCTCCGGTGCGGGCCGTCAGATCCGGTCCATCGCCGTGCGCATCTTCGCCAGGGCCGCTGCCTTGAGCTGATGCACACGCGGCACGCTGACTTCCAGGACCGCGGCGATTTCGGACAAGTTGAGTTCCTCGACGAAATAGAGCTGGATCACCAACTGGTGCCGCTCGCCCAGGCTCGAGAGCGCTGCGATCAGGCTTTCGCGGTCTTCCTGCTGCAGGACCTGCCGTTCCGCATCGGGCTCGGCGGAGGCGAAGGCCCCGTCGGATTCCGAATAGCATTCATCGAGCGAGGCGATCCGGGTTTCGGCCAGATCGTGTTCGAACTGAAGAAATTCCTTGATCGTCATGCCGAGCGCCTTGGCCAGATCGGCTGCCGCGGGTTCGCGATCGAGCGACCGGCGCAGCTTCGCGCGCGCGATCTCGAGCTGACGGCGGCGGCTGCGCGCCCCGCGCGTATCGGGGGAGGCGCTGCGCAGCAGATCCACCATCGCCCCGCGCACACGCAGCTTGGCATAAGCGGCGAAACCGTCGTCGCTGGGCGAATCGTGCTTCTGCGCGCATTCGGTCAGCGCGACCAAGCCCGCCTGCATCAGGTCTTCGACGTCGACCGTCGGGCCGCCGCTGCCCGATAGATGCCAGGCGAGCTTGCGGACCATCGGCAGGAACCGGCTCACCCGGTCGCCGACGCTGCCGCGATAGGCTTCCGCCACGGCGAACTGGGTATGATCGAGTTTCATGCGGCCATCGCCTCCGTTCTTATCTGCGGGCCCTGTGCGGGCTGCTCCGCCTGTCCGGCGCGCGGTTCAGGCTGGGCCGGTTCGGCCTGTGGAGCGGATTCGCCTTCGCCTCCGACCACCGCGATCACGTCGATCGGCTGGGAGACGGGAAGTTCGTTGATCGACAGGACGGCACAGCCGGGCGCGCGCAGGCGCAACAGGCTCGCCAGTGGGCGGCGGGCGCGCGGCTGCACGATCAGCGCGGGGGTGCCCGCAGCTGCCGGTCGTTCTGCCAGGATGGCGGCGATCCTTTCGCCGATGGATCGTGCCAGGTCCGGCTCGATCACGATCGTGCCGCTGGTCGGGTCCTGCATTCCGCCCACGACCATTTCCTCCAGCTGGGCAGCCAGCGTGATGACTGGCAGACGCTGGTCTGGCGGACAGAGACTGCCGACCAGCATAGGGCCGAGGTCGGCACGCAGCATGTCGACGAGCTTTTCATGCTCGGTGGTCTGCTGGGCCGCCTGCGAAAGGCTGGAAAGGACGGGGATCGGGTGGGCGAGGGTGATCCCATCGGCCAGCAGGGCGCGCAGCAGGCGGGTAATCGCGGCCAGCGACAGTGGTTGCGGCGTGATCGTTTCCACCAGTTGCGCGTTGCGATCGCGAACCATGTCGAGCAGTTCGCGCACCTGATCGGGGCCGAGCAGTTCCTGCGGCCTTGCGGACAGGAGCTGGTTGACGTGCGTGGCGACCACGCTTTCCGCATCGACCACCAGATACCCTTCCGCCACGGCGAGATCGCGCGCCGCGGGTTCGATCCAGATCGCGGGGCAGCCGAAGCTGGGGTCCAGCGTCGCCTCGCCCGGAATTTCGGCCAGGCGGCCGGCCTCGCCGGTGTCGATGGCCAGCATCCTGTCGGCCTGAAGCTTGCCGGTGCCCAGCGGTGCCCCGCCCAGCGTGACGCGGTAGGAATCGGGCGCCAGATCGAAACTGTCCTTGATGCGAAACTGTGGCACGACGAAGCCGAAGGCCTGGCATAGCTGGCGCCGCAGGCCCGTCAGCCGGGCGACCAGCGGTGCGCCGCGCTTCTCGTCCGCCAGGTGGACCAGGCCGAAGCCCAGCTCGACCGTGACCAGCGCCTGTTCCGACACATCGCCAATCGCGATGCGGGTGGGATCGGGCGCGGGTTCCGGCTCTTCCGCGGGAACGAACTTCTTGCGCTTGCTGAGCATTCGCCAGAGCGCGAAGGCCCCTGCGGATAGGGGCAGGAAGACCGATTGCGGCATGGCCGGGATCATGCCCATCGCGGCCAGGATGCAGGCGACTGGAAGCCAGATGCCTGGCTCGGCCAACTGGCCGCCGATCTGGCCGGTGAGATCGCGCGAGTCGGCCACGCGGGTGACGATCACCGCCGCGGCGATCGACAGCAGCAGCGCCGGGATCGACGCGACCAGCGCGTCGCCCACCGCCAGCGTGACGTAAACCTGGCCCGCTTCGCCCGCAGTCAATCCGTGGGTCGCCATGCCGAGCACGAAGCCTGCGATGATATTGACCAGCAGGATCAGCAGCGCCGCGATCGCGTCACCCTTCACGAACTTGCTGGCGCCATCCATCGAGCCGTAGAAATCCGCCTCGGTCGCGATTTCGCGCCGGCGGGCCTTGGCCTCGTCAGCCGTCATCAGCCCGGCGGCCAGATCGGCGTCGATCGCCATCTGCTTGCCGGGCAGGGCGTCGAGCGTGAACCGGGCCGAGACTTCGGAAACGCGGCCTGCGCCCTTGGTCACGACGACCAGGTTGATGATCATCAGGATCATGAAGACGAACAGGCCGACGGCAAAGTTGCCCCCGATCAGGAAGGCGCCGAAGGCCTCGATCACCTTGCCTGCCGCGGCTTCCCCCTCGTGCCCGTTCATCAGCACGACACGGGTGGAGGCGACGTTGAGCGCGAGACGCATCAGCGTCGCGAACAGGAGGACGGAGGGGAAGGAGGAAAAGTCGAGCGGCTTTTCCGCATTCATCGCCGCCATCAGTACCGCGACCGAAAGCGCGATGTTGAGCACGAAGAAAAGATCCAGCATCCCCGCCGGGATCGGTACGACCATCAGCACGATGACCGCGAGAATGCCGACCGGCAGCGCCATCGAAGGGGCCAGGAAGTTCCGCCAGGTCATAGCCCGAACGCCCTGAACTTGCCGTAAGCTTCACCCACCTGCCGCGCGGCACGACCGCCCAGCGCGCCCGATCCGCCAAAGGTCGCCTGAAGCGTTTCGGCCATGGAGGGCCGGGAAGGTGCAGCTTCCGGCTCGGCCGCGAAACTGCGCCGGGCATGGTTGAACGCTGCCGCCGGGGTGGCGGGCGTGTAAGCGCCGGTTCCGCCTGCGATGATCGGGGGCGCGATGCCGCCGCCTTCCTTGGCGCGTTCGACTTTGCCGCGCACCAGTTCCATCACGTCGTCCACCGAGCGAGGTCGCCCACCCTGATAGAAGATCGCGGCATTGGCCTGTGCCGCCTTGGGGAAGAGCGATGCCGCCGGGGTTAGAGGATTGTCGCGCAGCGCGCCGAGAAAGCTCTTGGCCCCGCCAGCGCCGAGAAAATGCGCGAGATAGAGTTCGGCATGGTCGGGTTCGCGGCCCAGGAAGCCGCGCAGTTCGCCCGCATTGTCGCGCGCCAGCTCCGCCGCCATGAGCGACGACACGTCGGGATCGAAGCGCAGCGCCATGATTTGGGAGCGCATTCCCGAATCGCCGACCGTCGCCCGGCCGCCGTTGCGCGTGATTGCCGCTTCCGCCCAGTCGAGCCCGTGCGTGCGGCCATGGCGGTCGAGCGTTTCGAGCCAGGTCGAGGATATGAACTGATAGAGGCCCGAAGCGCTGGAGGTTCGCGCGCGGGCATCGGGTTCGAGGTTGGATTCGATTTTGGCCTGCGCGAGCAGATAATCGAAATCGACCCCGGTTGCGGCAGAGGCACGGGCGATCGACGCCTGGACGGCGTCACCCTGTGCCGGGCTGCGCTGAACTGATGTGACCTCTGGCAAGATTGCCCCCGGATTGGCTGAACTCGCCAGAGGTTAAGCAAGAGGTGTGCCAGAACTGATTTCCCCGGTCGCGCCGATGCCGCAAATGCACCGCGGGGGATCAGGCGGAGTAGGGAACTTCGCGAGAAACGGCGGGCCGGCCCGAGCCATAGAGGCTGATCCGCCCGGCAAGTGCGCCAAGCCGTTCCTCGACATTGGCGGCGATCAGGTTGCGGATCTTGCGGTTCACGGCGTTGAGCCGCGCGACCGCGTCCAGCAGGCCGCGGCATTCGTCGTCGAGCGGGCCTTCGGCCTGGCGCTCGATCGCTTCGCACAGTTCCAGCTTGCCGTCGGACGACCGCATGATCGAATCCAGATCGAGACCGGCAAGAGCCTGCCGCTCGTCTTCCAGAAGGGCAAGCATTTGCCGCAGGGTGTCGCGCAAGGGCCGTTCGGTCGTCATTTCGTGCTCCTCGGCAGGAAGCCCGCCGCGATCATCGCATCGGCGGTCTTGCGCGGGTCAAGAGGATAGGTGCCGCTGTTCAGCGCCTGGCGGATGGCGTCGACCCGTTCGTGATCGACGGGCGCATCGCCCTTCGCCAGCGCGACGGCGGCGAGCGCGGTTGCACCGGCCTGATCGGCCTCATTGGCCGCCGGCCTGACCTGTTCCGGCTGCGCGACGGGAGAGGCACCGCGCGTCCTTAGCCGCGCCGCGATCCCGTTTGCCGCCTGCATGTCGATCCGATCCATCGGTCCGCTCCGTTGCTGTAGCGGGACTGATAACGGCGCCGGCGCGCGATGTTTAAGGGGGGTTACGGCAAATCTATGCCGACCCGGCCGGGCTGAATCACACGGGCGCGAACGGCCTCGCGCTTTTCCCCGGCGGGCCGCACGCGAATCCACTCGCCGACCGCTCCGCCCTCCAGCGCCTCGCCCTGGCGCGACACGGTGAAACCGCTGCCCTGGATTGCGATCGACACCGATTCCCCGCGAGAGATCACCGGCTCCGCCTTTGCCGCAGTGGCTTCCGCCGCAGCGACCGGCACGAACAGGCGCCATCCGCCCGAAACCGGACAGCGGACCAGCACGGTGCGGTTGCCGCTGCCGTACCATTCCAGCGCGATCGGGGTCGGGCATTGCGTCAGTTTCAGCCGGCGGTCGACCGGCAGTTGTGCGCCGCCGCGGCTGCCCTGCGGCGAACCGGTGAAGCGTTCGACCTCGCGGTCTATGCTGGAAAGATCATGGAATCCGGCGGCCAGGGCCGGGGCCGTGACGGCAATTGCGCCGGCGGCGAGAATTGTCCGAATGGGTCGCATGGCATCACCTTTCGCTGGGCGCATTGCGCGCCGTGTTCGCGTGAGCCCTTGCAATCGTCGTGCCAGACCAGCCTAGCCGGGCTGACGCCCATCGAAATCGAGCACGACCATCAGGTCATTCTCTCCCGCCGGTTCGATCACGATCCGCGCGCTATGCCCTTCGTTCTCCGCCGTTCGGGCTAGAGCCAGCGCGGCGGTGGCTGCCCGTTCGCTGCCGGCAGGGGTGTGGCGGGCGATAATGGTGAGGTTCTGGCGTGGGTCGCGCGGCTGTTCCGCCAGCCATTCGTCCAGCGGCGGAGCGTTCGGGGCGATGCGGTAGATCGCAATCGGCTCCCCAGTTGCGGGCAAGGCCGGCACGGAAGTTTCCGCTGGCAGATCGGTGGCGGCATCGGCATCCGCTTCGGGCCGTTCGGCCATGGCGGCTGCGGTCACCATGAACAGGATCATCGCCAGATCGGCCAGCGTGGTTTGCCAGCCGCCGCGAATGGACGAACCGATCATGCCGCTGCCTTCTCGTCCATGTCCCGCTTGGACGGCGCACCTGGGATGGAGCGTTCGACTGCTGCGGCAAGCCAGGCGATCAGATCTTCCCGCTCGCTTTCCTCTGCCCGGGCGCGGCGCGCGATCGCGCCGGCGAGGGGGCTGAATACGAAGTTGGCAAGCACGAGGCCGTAGAGCGTGGTGATCACCGCCGTCCCGATCGAGCGGGCATAGTCACCGCCCGCAGCGGCGGAAAAGCCGCCCAGTGCCACCAGAGTGCCGACCAGCCCGAGCACGGGGGCCAGCTCCGCCGCTTCGGCCAGAACGCGGCCTGCCGTTTCGGCGGCGTTCCGCCGGCGGGCACTATGCCGCTCATGCTGGTCGTGCAGCGCCTTGATCGAGCGGTGACGGATGAGAGCATCGCTGAGATCGTCGAATTCGCCATCGCCGAAACTGTGCGGTTCCGCCCGCAGAATGCCGTCTTCGCAGATTTCGCGCACTTGGGCGGCCAATTCGGCGCGCACGCGGCCACTGTCGAAAGGGCGGGTCGGCAATTGCGTCAGGGCGATCAGGGCTGCGCGCGCGTCGCGCCAGCCGCAGCGCAGCAGGGTGGCGGCGAGTGTGCCGCCGAAAACGATCGCCAGCGAGACGGGATCGAGCAATTGCAGGGCGTTCATCGAAATCTCCTCGAACCGAAAGAACGCCAGCCGGGCCGTGCCATTCAGCCCCCGGCGGACATTTGCCGCATCCGGCAAGCGCTTGCCGCCTTTTCCTGCCGCATCCCTGAAAATCCTGCCGCAGGGCGAAACTGGCACGCTCTTTGCTGAAAGGGCCACGAACACGTCAGGAGACTGTCATGAGCGAAGGCCTTTTCGGAATTCACGGTGCGGCGCTGGAAATCAGGGCGCAGCGCATGGGTATGCTCGGATCGAACATCGCCAATGCGGCGACACCCGGATACAAGGCGCGCGACATCGATTTCGCCGCCGCATTGGAAGCGAAGCTGGGCGGTGCGGGCGACGATCGCGCGATCGGATCGGCCACGCGCTACCGCGTGCCGGTGATGCCCAGCCTCGATGGCAACACCGTCGAAATGGCGACCGAACAGGCCGCGTTCGGCGAAAACGCCGTCGCCTATACCGCCACGCTGGGTTTTCTGCGCGGCCGGGTCGAAACTCTCACGCGCGCGATCAAGGGCGAGTGACGATGTCCGGCCCGATGACCCTTTTCGAACTCGGCCAGCGCGCCATGTCCGCCCAGATGGTGCGGATGAACGCGGCTGCATCCAACCTCGCCAATGCCGGCAGCGTCGCTGCCAGCGAGCA
The DNA here is from genome assembly GCF_001028625.1 of Pelagerythrobacter marensis. Lineage (NCBI taxonomy): Bacteria > Pseudomonadati > Pseudomonadota > Alphaproteobacteria > Sphingomonadales > Erythrobacteraceae > Pelagerythrobacter > Pelagerythrobacter marensis. The sequence continues at coordinate 91,493 of NZ_CP011805.1, forward strand.
GGAGGCTTACCGCCCGCTGCGCCCCGTCTTCGCAGAGCAGCTCGATGCCGCCACGGGGATGAGCACGGTGCGCGTCGATGGCGTCTATCGCGCCGATGTCGCGCCGGTGCGCCGGCATGAACCGGGCCATCCGCTCGCCGACGAGAACGGCGATGTCTGGGCCTCTCCGGTCGATGAGAATGCCGAGATGGTCGAGATGCTCGAAGCATCGCGCCAGTACCAGAACATGATCGAGGCGCTTTCTACCGCCAAGCAGCTGATGCTCGAAACGATGAGGATGAAATGACCAACGTAGCAGCCACTTCAGGCACTGCCGCCACGATGGCCGGTGCCAGCGCGGGGCGCGATTACGCCTCGCTCGGCCAGGCCGATTTCCTGCGCCTGCTGACCGTTCAGGTGCAGCAGCAGGACCCGTTCGACCCGGTCGATAACAAGGAGATGCTGGCGCAGATGGCCCAGTTCTCCTCCCTCTCCGGAATCACCGAGATGAACGAAACGCTGCAGGGCATTTCGGGAAAGCTCGATGCTCTCGCGGCTGCCCAGGCGGCCCCATCCCCGACCGAATGACGCACAGGAGCACCTAACCCATGTCTTTCTATACTTCGCTGAACGGCCTGAAGAATTCGCAGACCGAGCTGGGCGTCATCGCCCACAACATCGCCAACGTCGAAACCAACGGCTTCAAGAAGGGGAATACCCAGTTCGCCGACATCGTGGCCGGATCCGCCCAGTCGGACCCGCGCATGATCAAGGGGATCGGCGCGACGGTGGAAGGTATTACCCAGAACTTCGGCCTCGGCCCGATCGAACAGACCGGCGGAGCGCTCGACATCGCGATCACTGGCGACGGCTTTTTCGCCATGCGTTCCGCCGACAGCGGCAACACGGTCTATACCCGCAATGGCGCATTCGGCGTCGACGAGGCGGGCTTCATCACCGATGGTGGCCCCAATCGCCTGCAGGTCTTCCCGACCGATGCCGATGGCAACATCACCGGGACCACGCCGATGGACGCGCAGATCGCGCCGACCAATGCGGCCGGTGCCGAATACGTTGGCGTCGTCGTCGGGGCGGATGGTGTGGTGTCGGCGTCCTATGCCGATGGTTCGACCGAGGCGGTTGGCAATGTCGCGCTGGCTTCGTTCATTACGCCGACGGGTCTGAAGCAGATCGGCTCTTCCAACTGGGAAGCGACCGGAATTTCCGGCCAGGCCAATTACGGTGCACCGGGCACGGGCCAGTACGGATCGCTGATGTCGGGTTCGATCGAACGTTCGAACGTGGACATTGCGGAAGAACTGGTCGGTCTGATCACTGCCCAGCGCAACTTCCAGGCCAACGCCAAGGCGATCGATACCGCAACCCAGATCTCGCAAACCGTGATCAATCTGCGGAGCTGATCGGTCGCCGCGCACGCCGTGACCGGCCTTTCCCGAACGGAGAACCTCGATGGACCGCCTGATCTATACCGCGCTCAGCGGCATGAACGCTTCGATGGAGCGCCAGCGGGTAATCGCCAGCAATATGGCGAACGCCCAGACGGTCGGCTTCCGGGCGGAGCTGATCGACCAGCGCCCGGTGACCATCGACGGCGAAACGTTGAACGTTCGGGCCATGCAGCGCGCCGAAGTGCGCGGCGCCACCATGACCGCGGGCGAAATGGTTCGGACCGGGCAAGAGCTGGATCTGTTTATCCAGGGCGATGCCATGATGGCGGTGCAGGCAATGGACGGCAGCGAAGCCTATACGCGGCGCGCCGACCTGTCGATTTCGCCCACTGGCGCATTGGTCAACGGCGAAGGCCGGCCGGTGCTGGGCGATGCCGGGCCGATCACGGTGCCACTGGGCGCACGGGCGACGATTGCGCCCGATGGCGTGGTCAGCGTGACCGATCCCGCCGCGCCCGATCAGCCCCCGGTCGAAGTGGGGCGGATCAAGCTCGCCGGATGGCAGGGCAGCCCGATTTCGAAGGGGCTGGACGGCCTCTTCCGCGTGGAAGGCGGGGGCATTCTGCCGGCCGATGCCGAGGCGCAGGTGATCACCGGCGCACTGGAACAGTCCAACGTTAAACCCACCGAGGTGCTGGTCGAAATGATCGATGCGCAGCGCCTGTTCGACATGCGGAGCAAACTGATCGCGACCGCTCGCGATTGCGATCAGTCCGGCGCGCAACTGATGCGCCTGGGCTGAAGCACCCGCCGAAGAAATCGCTGACGAAAGGAACAGCCAATGCCAACTTCCGCTCTTCAGGTGGCCCGCACCGGGCTCGAGGCGCAGGACTCGCGGATGCGCGTGATCGCCAACAACCTCGCGAACGTCGGCACGACCGGCTTCAAGAAGGACCGCGCCAATTTCGCAACGCTCGCGTACCAGGACGCGCGCGTCGCCGGGCAGCGATCTTCGGGCGAGACGGCCTATGCCACCGGGCTCAACCTCGGCACCGGCGTCGCGGTTCAGTCGACCAGCCAGATCGTGACCCAGGGCGCGCTCAACACCACGGGCAATGCGCTGGACCTTGCGCTTGATGGCGACGGGTACTTCCAGGTCGAACTGCCCGGTGGGCAGCTCGGCTACACCCGCGCGGGCAATTTCACCCGCTCGGGCGAAGGGCAACTGGTGACCCAGCAGGGATACATCGTGCAGCCCGCAATCACCGTGCCCGAAGGGGCCTCTTCAATCTCGGTATCCCCGGACGGCATCGTTTCGGCGATGGTCGCGGGGGATACGGAACCGGCAGAGCTGGGTCAGCTTCAGGTGGCGAGCTTCGCCAATCCGGGCGGCTTGCGCGCGATCGGCGACAACTTCCTGGTCGAAACCGCCGCCAGCGGGGCGGCGCAGCTCGGCGCCGGCGGGGAACTGGGCCGGGGCAATATTCGCCAGGGCATGCTCGAAGCCTCCAACGTCAACATCGTGGAGGAGCTGGTCGACATGATCGAATGCCAGCGCGCCTACGAAATCAATTCGAAGATGGTCTCGTCGGTCGACGAGATGCTTCGCAACGCCAACCAGACGCTGTGAGCTACGCCATGAACCGGACACTTTCCAACCGAACCATCCCGGGGATCGCCCTGCGTTCCGCCCCGCTTGCTGCCTGCGCGCTCGCGCTTGCCGCTTGCGGCGGGGGCGAACGTGCTGCGGGCTTCCAGGCTGCTTTGCCGGCCGCTCCGGCCCCGCTCGCAGCGGCGCCCGCCAATGGCGCGATCTTCCAGCCGACCGGCGGCTTCACCCCGCTTTACAACGGCAATCGGGCCAGTCGCGTCGGTGATCTTGTCACCGTGGTGCTGATGGAACGCACGCAGACCAGCAAGTCCGCGAGTTCCAACACCAAGCGCGACGGCGGCTTTTCTTTGACCCCGCCCAGTGTGGGCCCGTTCTCGTTCGATCCGAACGTCCTTAATTCCTCGGGCCAGTCGTCGTTCAAGGGGCAGGGCGATGCCTCGCAGACCAGCGTCTTCAGAGGGGATATTACCGTGACCATCGCCGAAGTCCGCCCCAACGGCACGGCGCTCGTCCGTGGCGAGAAGGTCATGGAACTGAGCCAGGGCGAGGAGTGGGTCCAGCTTTCGGGCATCGTTCGTCTGTCGGATATCGATCAGGACAACCGCATCGCTTCCCACCGGATCGCCGATGCGCGGATTGCCTACGCCGGCAAGGGCGCGGTGCAGCGCGCAAGCCGCGAAGGCTGGCTGTCGAAGTTCTTCAACCTCGTGACACCGTTCTGAGGGACGCCATGACCCGGATCATCCTTCTTGCCCTCGCGGCATTCGCGGCTCTTTTCCCCGCGCCGGCATCGGCCGAGCGTGTCCGGGATCTGGGCACATTCCAGTCGGTTCGTTCCAACCAGTTGACCGGCTACGGCATCGTCGTCGGCCTCGACGGGACGGGCGACGACAACTTCGCCTATGTCACCCAGGCCATGCGCGGGGTGTCCGATCGTTTCGGGTTGCAACTGCCGCCCGGGGTCAATCCGGCGCTGAAGAATGCGGCGGCGGTGATGGTGACGGCAGACCTGCCGGCCTTCGCGAAACCGGGCCAGCGCGTCGATGTCACCGTATCCGCGATCGGCAAGGCCAAATCGCTGCGCGGCGGCGCGCTGATCCTCACCGCGCTCTATGGCGCCGATGGCCAGATCTACGCGATGGCGCAGGGCAACCTAGCGGTCGGCGGCCTGGGCGTTACCGGCCGCGACGGATCGAAACTGACCGTCAACGTGCCGACCGTGGGGCGCATTGCCGACGGGGCAAGCGTCGAACGCGCGGTCGCCACCGGGTTCGAGTCATCCGATGTCCTGCGCTGGAACCTCTATCAGGCGGACTTTCTCACCGCGACGCGGGTGCGGGATGCGATCAATGCGCGCTTTCCCGGCATGGCCCAGGTCGAAGACGGCGTAACGCTGGCCCTGCGGCTGCCCTATGGCGCCAACGAGCGGGCCGGGATCATGGCCAATATCGAGATGCTCGACATCGACCCGGCCGAAGCGGCTGCGCGGGTGATCGTCAACAGTCGCACGGGCACGGTGGTGATTTCCAGCGCCGTGCGCCTTGCACCCGCTGCGATCAGCCACGGCAGCCTTGTGGTGCGGATCGACGAAAATCCTACGGTGGTACAACCCGGCCCGTTCAGCCGCGGCGAAACGGCCGTGGAACAGGACAGTGCGATCGACGCCTATCAGGATGGCAATCGGGTGACGATGCTCAATCCCGGCGCATCGCTGGCGGAACTGGTCGACGGGCTCAATATGCTCGGCCTGTCACCGCCCGATCTCGTCGCGATCCTCGAAGCGCTCAAGCAGGCGGGATCGCTCAAGGCGGAAATGGTGGTGATATGACCGACGCAATCACCCTGTCGCAGGCCAACCCGGCCATCGTTTCGGCCAATGCGCCGGGCGGGACGGAGCGCGAACGGCTGGCCGAAGCGGCCCGGCAATTCGAAGCGATCTTCGTGCGCCAGATGCTCGCCGCTGCCGACAAGACCGATTTCGGCGGAGACGACGTTTTCGGCAGCAGCGGAGAAGAAACCTTCCGCGAAATGCGCGATGCGCGGTTTGCCGAACTGGCTTCGGGCACCGGTGCGCTGGGCCTTGCTGCCACTATCGAGGCGCAACTCGCGCGCTTCGTCGGACCGGGGGAGAGCTAGACCATGGCGTCCGACCTGCTTTCCATCGCAGCCAGCGGCGCGCGCGCGGCGCGCGCGGCGCTCGACGTTACAGCGCAGAACATCGCCAATGCGTCGAGCGACGGCTATGTCCGTCGCAGCGCGCGCATGTCGGAAGTTTCGGCCGCCGGCGGGCAGGGCCGGGTCGGCGACATATCGCTTTCGGGCGCGCGCATTTCGGGCATTCACCGCAATGCGGACATGTTCCGGCAGGCGGAAGTCCGCCGGACCGGCAGCGATCTGGCGCGCGCCGATACCGAGCTGCGCGGCCTGGAAAATATCGAGGCTGCGGTCGAACAGTCCGGCATCTACGATTCCATCGTCGAGTTCGAGGCGGCGCTGCAGCAGCTTTCCAGCGATCCGGGCAACCCGTCGCTCCGCGCGGCCGTGCTGGCCGGCGCGGATACGCTGGCCAACAAGTTCAACATTGCGGTCGATTCGCTCGACGCTGCTGGCGAAGGGGTGCGTTTCGACGCCGCGGCCTCCGTCGAAGAAGCGAACGGGATCGGCCAGGAACTGGCCCGCGTGAACTTGCGCCTTTCGCGGGCGGGAGAAGGCAGCAGCGACCGTGCCAGCCTGCTCGACCAGCGCGACTCCCTGCTCGAAAAGATGAGCGGGATTGTCGATATCTCCACCAGCTTCGCTCCGGACGGTGCCGTTACCGTTACCGCCGGGGGTGCGACGATGGTGGAAGGCGGGCAATCGGCAGCGCTGACGATGACGAGCGCGCCCGACGGCACGATCGCTTTCCAGCTGGGCGGCGCTGCCATCGCACCGACCGGCGGTTCACTTGCAGGCGCAGCGCTGGCGCTGGATTCGGCGACCGGCGTTCGCGCACGGCTCGACACCCTGGCAGATCAGGTGGCCGGAACCGTCAATGCGGCGCAGGCAAACGGGGTGGCTTTCGACGGCAGCCCCGGTCAACCCATATTCGCCGGTAGCGGCGCCGCCGGCATCCGGGTCGTTGCCACGCAGGGCAGTGCGATCGCGACTGCCCCTGCGGGCTCGCCTGCGGGCAGTCTCGACGGATCCAATCTCGCTGCCCTGCGCCAGGCACTGGACGGTGCTGACGTCGCCGGATCGGCCAACGGGCTGCTGTTCGACGTGTCGAGCGCGGTTTCGGGCCGCCGGGTCACGCGCGACGCGCTGGACGCGATCGCATCCTCTGCACGCATCTCGCTGGAACAGCAGGCCGGCGTGGATCTCGATACCGAGGCCGCGAACCTGATGCGTTTCCAGCAGGCATTCCAGGCGTCTGGCAGGGCGATGCAGGTCGCCAGCGATATCTTCGACACCATAGTGGGACTGAGGTGAAGCCATGATCAGCCTTAGCACCTCCGCATTCTACGAGCGCGCAACGCGCCAGGTCGGCACGCTGCGGGCCGAGGCGGAAAAGCTGCAGGAACAGATGGGCACCGGACAACGTCTGTCGCGCTCTTCCGACGACCCTGTGGCCGCCGCCCGGCTGCGCACGCTAGCGCGGACGGAACGGCTGACCGAGATTGATCAGAGCAATTCGGATGTCGCATCGAACGATCTGGCGCTGACCGACGATGCGCTGGGCTCGCTCGCCAATCTGGTGATCCGGGCGCAGGAACTGGCGACCCATGCGGCCAGCGAAACGCTGAGCACCGAACAGCGTGCCTCCATCGCGACCGAGATCGAGAATCTGCAGGATGCCGCTCTGCTGATTGCCAACGGACGCAACAGCGCGGGTCACGCGCTGTTCGGCGGGCAGGCGACCGGCGCGGCGTATGAAACCGGGCCTGGCGGGATCGCCTATATCGGCACCGCCAGCAAGGACGCGGCCGATCTGGGCGATGGGCAATCGGTCATCCCCGGACTGACCGGGCCGGAAGTTTTCGCCTTCGAGGTCGACGGAACACCGACCGATTTCTTCGCCGTTCTGGGCGAACTCGCCACCGGCTTGCGCGCTGGCGTCGACCAGACGGGGGCGAGCCGCACCGCGCTGGACGGGCTTGCCGCAGGGCTGGAGAAGGTGACCACCGCCCAGACCGTGGTCGGCGCGCGGATGGGCTGGATCGAAGTAATGAACGATCGCCGGACCACGGCGTCGGAACGCGTGGCGGACGAGCAACTTGCCGTCGGCGGCGCCGATCCGGCGGAGACCATGATCCGGCTTCAGGAAGTGACCACCGTACTCGAAGCGAGCCAGGCCAGCTTTGTCCGGCTCGCCGGGCTGTCGCTGTTCGACATGATGCGCTGATACGAAAGCAACAGGGGTTCTAGGTAAATGTACGCTGCAATCGGTATCGTCGTCCTGCTGGTCATGGTGTTCGGGGGCTTCGCCCTCACGGGCGGTGCACTGGGCCCCGTGATGGAGGCTGTGCCGCACGAAATGATGATCATCGGCGGTGCAGCGATCGGCGCCCTGATCGCCGGCAATTCGCTGCACGAGCTGAAGGCCATCGGCACTTCGTTCGTGAAGATATTCAAGGGGCCGCGCCATTCGCGGCAGGACCATATCGACGCCATCGCGCTGACCACCAGACTGATGAAGCTGATGCGGACCGAAGGCCCGATCGCGCTGGAAAGCCATGTGGAGAACCCGCAGGATTCGGAAATCTTCGCCGAATATCCCAACCTTCTGGCCAATGGGCCGCTGATCGCGCTGATCTGCGACACGCTGACCCTGCTGGTCGTGTCTTCCGGCACGCTGGAAACCCATGCGGTGGAAGACGTGATGGACAACGCGATGAAGACGCAGTTCCACGAAATGCGCGAACCGCAGCACGCCTTGCAATCGCTGGCCGACGCGCTGCCCGCGCTGGGCATCGTCGCGGCCGTGCTGGGCGTGGTCAAGACGATGGGATCGATCGATCAACCGCCTGCGGTGCTGGGCGGCATGATCGGTTCCGCGCTCGTCGGCACATTTCTGGGTGTGCTGCTTGCCTATGGCGTGGTCGGCCCGCTGGCGAGCCGGCTGAAGCAGATCGTCGATCAGGACGAGCAGATATTTCACGCCGTCAAGCAGGTGATGATCGCCTCGCTCAACGGCTATCCGCAGCCGCTGGTTGTGGAAAGCGCACGTTCGGGCCTCGGCCATGCCTTCCGCCCGGGTCTGTCGGAACTGCTCGATAGCCTGAGGGGGCGGTAATGGCCGCTTCCAGCGGGGCAGGGCGCAACGATCCGGCGCCGATCATCGTCAAGAAGGTGACCGTCGTCGAAGGCGGCGGCCACCACGGCGGTGCGTGGAAAGTCGCCTATGCCGACTTCGTGACCGCGATGATGGCATTCTTCCTGCTGCTGTGGTTGCTCGGCGCGACGACCGAGGCGCAGCGCAAGGGCCTTGCCGACTATTTCACGCCCACGCTGGTAAAGCTGAAAGAACAGAGCGCGGGCTCCGACGGGTTGCTGGGCGGTGCCTCGCTGGTCGATCCCGACAACTATCCGCATCGTGCAGCGCAGACGGGGCAGCGTCCGATCACCGTGCCGCGTGATGCAGCGGGCGGGCAGAAGGAAGCGCTCGACCGCGTGCGCCGGATGCGCGAGCGGGTCGAAACGGAAATTGCCAGCGACCGCCGCTTGCGCCGCCTGATGCGTCAGGTGCGGATGATCGACACCACCCAGGGCGTGCAGATCGATCTGGTCGACGACGCCGATTTCTCCATGTTCGTGCTCGGCACTACCGTGCTGACGCCCGATGCGCGCAAGCTGCTGGATGTCATCGGAGAGGCACTGCTGCCAGAGCCGGGGAACCTGACCATTCGTGGCCACACCGATGCCTTACCGTGGAAAAACGGGGCCCAGGCAAACAACTGGTCGCTTTCGGCGGGCCGTGCGGAGGCGACCCGTCAGGCGCTGATGCGCAACGCCATCGGTGAACGGCGCTTCCTTCGGATCGAGGGTGTTGCCGACCGTGAGCCGCTGGTGAGCGATGACCCGCAGGACCCGCGCAACCGGCGGATCTCTATCCTGCTGACGGGCGGCTGAGCCGGATCGAAAGCCGCTGGAGAAATCAGGCCGTCATGATTCCTGCGCGATGCGCAGGGTATAGGCGCCCGTATTCCCCTGGCTGAGCGATCGCGCCCGCACGATATAATCGCCGCCTTCTTCGGGGGTGAATGTGAGGGCCGAGTTTCGTCCCTGACCGCCGTCGTCGTTGACTGCGAGTGGAGCGCCATTTCCGCGATCGTTCAAATGGCGAACTTCGAGGAAAGCATCGAAGTCGCTGCTGTCCAGAAACAGAAACACCTGTTTCCCGCCTTCGAAACGGAACTGATAATCGTCCACATGGACGCCGGTGATCGTTGCGTCGCTTGTTTCCAGCTCGCCGCGATAGTGATTGAGCGTCATTGTGCTGGCGTCGCTTGGCCGGGGGCGCAACGGCGCGGGCAGCGGCGGCAACTCGCGGATCGTCATGGTGTAGGAGCCGCTGCTGTCGTTCACGGCGGTCACGCGCAGCCGGTGGCGCCCGCTTCGCTGCGGCATGAATTCCAGATAGGCGTTCGTGCCATCGCCGCCGTCGTCGTCTTCCGCCAGCTGTTCATCGTTGTCGTCGGCGAAAGACAGGCGCAGCTTCGGGTCGAAATCGTCGCTTTCGACGTCGATGGCATAGCGTTTGCCAGCCTCCAGCGTCGCGGTCTTCACCTGATAGGGTCGGTTGCCGTCCTTCGGGCTTTCGTCGTTGAGCTGCCCTTCCATCTTCGGCCCGACCTGGCGCCCATCCCTCGGGGAGGCAGCGGCCCGTGCAGGTTCCACCGGCGCGGGCATCGCCATTTCGGTTCCTGATGTGGGAGCTGCGCCCACGGCAGGGGCGGCGACGAAAGACATTACCAGGCCGACCATGCCGGCGCGCCGATGAAAAGAACCCATTCCCTGCTCCAATCCGTATCCTGCGCGGACTTTGACCCTGATCGACCCACCCGCTGAGCCGTAGAAGTGGCTGTTTTATCAGCCTTTGTCGATCAGTTTCTGGCCCTGCTGACGGACCGCGCCCGCGATCATCGGTTCGAGGAAACCCAGCGCGAGCGGGAGGTCGACCTCGAACACCAGCTGGCCTTCCTCGATATCGACCCGCCCGTCGAGGTTCTGGCCCATGGCGCTGATCCGCATGGTCATGCGGTCTTCACTGGGCCAGTCGGTAACGACTTCTGCCACGCCGCCCGGAACGTGATCGGCGATTTCGTGGCTGCGGCTGCGCATCCGTTCGCGCACGGTTTCCCGCGGAAGATCGTGTGGGATCGCGACGCGCATCAGGCATCGTCCTTTCCGGCACCTTCGCCGTAGCGATAATCGAGATAGCGGTGGCGCACCGCCAGATCGTCAAGCGCGCCATCGGCGAGCTGTCTGGTGACCGAATCGATCTCGCGGCTGATCCGGCCCAGTCCTTCGGCCAGTTGATCGTCGGGCGTGGCCCCGGCGCGCTTTTCCCCGCGCAGATGAGCCGGCACCTTGCGGTAGGAATCGATCATTTCGGGCAAGTGCTCGCCCACAAGCTGGCGCACATCGCGCACCGCCGGATGTTCCTGATCGACGGTTTCGAGCTGGAGGCCGAGCGCATCGAGCTGAACGCCGAGATCGTCGACGATCTTCGCCGCCGGCGGGGGCAGGGCGGGGCGCTGGTGTTCCAGCCACAGTTCGGTCCGCCCGACCAGTTCACGGGCATTGCCCTTGTTGAGTTCGGCCCGCCGGGGGACCTTGATCTTCGGAAAGCTGGCGAACACCCCGACCGCGATCACGACCGCAAGAAATGTCAGCATGATCCCGGCAAAACCGATCCCGTCGACGATCAGACCCGCGACCATCGCCGCTGCGACGATCCCGCCCACGGCCAGCACTATGCGCTTGATCTTGCCGACCAGATGCCGGGTCTTGAGATCGGCCGATCCACGCCCGATCGAGGCGCGGCGGTGATATCCGCCGGCGCGGTTTTCGGCCAGGGATCGACTGGCGTTGGCGAGGATGGCGTCGCTCTGGGGTGTCGTGTCGGGCATCGGTGCGTCAGCTCTCCAGCGTCAGCAGCGAGGGTTCGGACGATCCGACTTTCGCCTGGGCCTGCGCCTGCCCTTCGGCCCGTGCAATATAGCCTTTCGACTTTTCGACTTCCTGATTCAGCGCGGTCACCGTCTGCTTCATCGAATCGAGCGCACGCAGCTTGAACGTATCGACCTCGTCCATCGTGTCGTAGATGTTCTGGAAGGCGCGCTGCAGCGTTTCCAGCGGGATCGTGCTCGACGCGGCCTGTTCGTGGATCTTGCCGGTCTGTTCGCGCAGCATCGTGCTGGTCGAATCGATGATCCCGGCGGTCGTGTCGTTGAGCGCGGTAATCTGCTGCAGCACCAGCCGCTGATTGGTCATCGCCTCGCTGACGGTCACCGCCGTGCGCAGCGCGCCGACCGTGGTCGTGCTGGCGCGGTCGACGCCCTTCACCAGTTCGACGTTGTTCTTCTTCACCAGGTCGAGCGCGAGATAACCCTGCACGCTCACCGCCATCTGCGTCAGCAGATCTTGCGTGCGCTGGCGGACATAGAACAGCGCAGTCTCGCGGATCGCCTTGGCCTTGGCCGGATCGGTCGCGTCGAGTTCGTTGGCCTTGTCTTCCAGCCGCTGATCGAGCGATTGCGAGATATGGATCATCTGTTCCAGATTGCCCATCGCTTCCCACAGCTTGGCACGTTCCACATCGATCGCGGCGTTATCCATCAGCAGTTCGTCCTTGCCGTTGCCCAGCTTGGACAGAACCTCCTGAATGTGCGTCTGCGCGCTTTGATAGCTGCGGAAATAATCGTTCAGCTTGTTGCCGAAGGGGATAATGCCGAGCAGCTTCTTCGGCCCCGTCAGCTTGCCGCGGCGCGAGGGATCGAGTTCTTCCACCGTGCGGCGCAGTTCGGCCAGATTGGCGCCGACGCCTTCGTCCTTGTCCATTGCGCGGATCGGACGGTCGAGGAAGCGATTGGAATGTTGCGAAGCCGCCATGATTTCCTTGCGGCCCATATTGGTGATCTGGTCGACCTTGGTGCCGAATTCGGGCGAATTGGCGTCCACCGAAACGAGATCGGCGACGAAAGCATCGACTTTCTCTTCCAGCTTGGATTTTTTCTCCTCGCTCACCGGCACAAGGCCGGCGGCCTTTTCCGGCGCGACCTGGGGCACCGGATCGGGCGGGGTCAGTTCCAGATCGGTTTCGGTCGCCGTGGCGGTCTGATTGGTGGCCATACCTGCTTTTCGCTCCTCACGGGCCACATGTCCGGCCCATCGCATAGTGTATTAATGGCGTAAGACACGAAATTCAACAATCGCGCCGGATGCGGTCCCGCGAATGTCGGCTTTTTTCCTGCCATGGCAAGCGCTAAAGACCGCTGATGAACAGTGATACGACAGACGGGAAAAACACGCCTGCCGGGCACGTTGCGGCGGCTGTCAGGAACCCGCAATGGTCGTTTCTGCGCGTGGTGGTGAGTTTCCGCCGCTGGTGGCGCGAAATGGTGGTCGAAACGGTCGAACAGGGCGAAGTGATCGCCCGGCGGCGCGAAGAATGCGCGCTATCCTCGCGCTATCTGTTCATGACCGCGATGTCGGCGGGAATCGCGGTGCTCGGCCTGCTGCTTTCGTCCCCCGCGGTGGTGATCGGCGCGATGCTGCTCTCTCCGCTGATGGACCCGATCATGGGGTTGGGCTTCGCGCTGGCGATCGGCGATTATCGCTGGCTGCGCCAGTCGGCCCGATCGCTGGCCTGGGGTACCGCGATGGCGGTGGGGCTGTGTTCGCTGATCGTGTTCATGTCCCCGCTGCAGGACATCACGCCGGAAATCGCATCGCGCACCCGGCCCAGCCTGTTCGATCTTCTGGTGGCGCTCTTCTCGGCTCTGGCGGGCGCCTACGCCATGATCCGGGGGCGCGAAGGGACGATCGTCGGCGTTGCCATTGCCACGGCCCTGATGCCGCCGCTGGCGGTCGTCGGCTTCGGCCTCGCGACCGCGAACTGGACGGTCTTCTGGGGCGCGCTGCTGCTCTATATCACCAACTTCGTGACGATTGCGCTCACCGTCTGGGCGATGGCGCGCCTCTATGGCTTCAGCGTCACCCTGACCGAGCGGCAATCGCGCTGGCAGAACTTCGTTCTCGGCGCGGTTTTCGTGGTTCTGGTCGTGCCGCTCGGTCTTTCGCTGCGCCAGATTGCCTGGGAAGCGACCGCCGCGCGGCAGGTTCGCACGGAGCTTGCGGACAATTTCGGCAGCGCGGCGCGTCTCTCTCAGCCCGAGATCGAATTCGATACCGATCCGATGCGGGTTTCGGCTTTCGTCTGGACCACCAGCCTGCAACCCGATGCCGAAGTGCGCGCCGAAGAAAGCCTTGCGCGTGTGCTGGGCACCCCGGTCGACGTGCAGCTTAAACAGTTCCTCGTGCGCGATGAACAAAGCGCCGAAGAAGCCCAGCTCGCGTCGGCCAAGGAAGCCGAGGAAGAGGCCGCGCGCGACCGGCTGGACGATCTGGCCGCGCGGCTGGCAGTCGCGGCGGGGACGAGCGAGGACGACGTTCTGCTCGATCGCCAGCGCCGCCGCGCTCTGGTGCGGGCCGAGCCGCTACCGGGCGCGAGCCTTGCGACTTATGCGGCGCTCGAACGGCGGATCGCGGCGACCGAACCTGAATGGCGGATCGAGCTGGTGCCGCCCATTGCAACGCTTCCCGCGATTGCTTTCGAAGGCGAGGAGCCCGACGCCGCCACGCGCGAGGCGATCACGCTGGCCGGCTGGACCGCGCGGCGGCTCAATCGCCCTCTGACCGTTTCCGGTCCTGAAGCCGATGTCGAAGCCGTCCGTGCGCTGCTGGCCGAACAGGGCGTGGAGGCCGGGACAGGCGAAGATGGCGGTACCCTGCGGCTTGCCTGGGGCGACCGCACGACCGAATGATTGGGGCGGTCAGGCCGCCTGCATCAGTTGTAGCGGCTGGATCTCCCCGGCGAGGTACAGGCGCTTCGCCTTCGCCCGGCTGAGCTTGCCCGAACTGGTGCGCGGCAATGTGCGCGGCGGGACCAGTTCGACGACGCAGTTCATCCCGGTGATCGAACGCACCTTGTCGCGGATCTGCTCGTGCAGGCGCACCCGTTCTTCCGGGTCGGACACGCGGCAATGGACCAGCACGGCAGGCGCTTCCTCGCCGTTCTCGGTTTCGACCGCGAAAGCCGCAATATCGCCGTGGTTGAAGCCGGGGAGCTGTTCCACCGCCCACTCGATATCCTGCGGCCAGTGGTTCTTGCCGTTGATGATAATCATGTCCTTCGCCCGGCCGACGATGAACAGATAGCCATTGGCCATGTAACCCATGTCGCCGGTGTCGAGCCAGACTTCGCCGTTTTCCTTGGCGACCAGGCAGTCGCTGGTCGCTTCCTCGTTGCGGAAATAGGAATGCATCACGCTCTTGCCCCGGCACCAGACCTTGCCGATCTTGTGATCGCCCTTGGCCTGGCCGTTCTCGCCCCGAATCTCGACTTCCATGCCGGGCAGGGGCTGTCCGCAGTTGACGATCGCGCGATAGCGGGCGGGGCGCGAGAAATCGGCGCGGGTGCCGGAAAGGCGTTCTTCTTCCACCAGCTCCACGCGAATGCCTTCGCCCGGCGGCATGACGGTGACCGCCAGGGTCGCTTCCGCCAGGCCGTACGACGGGGTGAAGGCCCCCGCGCTGAAGCCTGCATCGGCAAAGGCGTTGACGAAATTCTGCATCACGTCGGGCCGGATCATGTCCGCCCCGTTGCCGGCCGTGCGCCAGCGCGAAAGGTCGAACCGTTCGGCGACACTGCTCTGGCTGGAAATCCGGCGCGCGCAGATGTCGTACCCGAATGTCGGGGAATAGGAGAGGGTGTTGCCCTTGTTACGGCTGATCAGATCGAGCCACGCGAGCGGGCGGCGGGCGAAATGTTCGGTCTTGAGATAATCGACAGAGGCCTGGTTCGCGATCGGCGAAAGGAAACAGCCGACCAGGCCCATGTCGTGATACCAGGGAAGCCACGAAACCACGCGGTCGTTTTCGCCCAGATCCACTGCGGTCGCATGGCCGAACAGGTTATGTAGCAGCGCCTCGTGCGTCACCGCCACACCGGTGGGGAACCGGGTCGAACCGGATGAATACTGGAGATAACAGATGTCGTCCGGCTGCGCTTCGGGCAGATCGCAATCGGGCGCGTCCCGTTCGGCAAAGCTGTCCCAGTCGATCCCTTCGCAACCCTGCCGATCGGCGGCGGCCTGCGCCATTTCGGTGATTTCGGGGGGAAAGATCAGAACTTTGGGATCGCAGCTTTCCAGTTGTACCGCCAACTGGTCGATATAGCTTTCCTTGCCGCCGAAACTGGTCGGCAGCGGCAGCGGCACCGGCCAGGCACCGGTATAGACGCAGGCGCAGAACAGGGCCGCGAACTCCGGCCCTGTTTCGGCGACCAGGGCAACGCGGTCCTCTTTCCCTATGCCCGCAGCGACCAGCCGCCGGGCCATCGCCAGTGCATCCCGGCGCATGTCGCGGTAGGGGTAGGGCCGCTCAAGCGTGCCGCGCATATCGTGGAAATTGAGCCCCTTCTCGCTCTGCGCGGCGTAATCGATCGCCTCGTTAAAGGTCGCGAAGTCCGACCGGCGGCGCGGCAGAGCGCAGTCGTTCGGTGTCGGAATCTGGTTCGTTTCGGTCATGTCTGGAGGCGGTACCCGTCATTTGCGCGCAACATGGCGCGTGCATTGTCCCCTATAAGCGACGCTCTTTATCCCGTGCAGGGCGACGTTTCAAACTTTCCCATTTCCCAACGAGTGTGGCACGAATAAGGCCACATGGCCGACCACAGCATGAACAAGCGGCGGGAACGCCGTCCACCAAGGCCGCTCGATCCCCTGCGGATCGAGGAGCTTGCTCTTGGCTATGTCGCCCGTTTCGCCACCAGCACGGCCAAACTGGAAGCCTATCTGGTACGGAAATTGCGCGAACGCGGCTGGGAAGGGGACGAGCCGCCCGATCCCGCCGCAATTGCAGCGCGCTTTGCCGATCGCGGCTATATCGACGACGAAAGTTATGCCCGCAGCAGGGCCGCCGGGCTCCTGCGGCGCGGATACGGGGCGCGGCGGATCGACGAAACGCTGCGCAGCGCGGGGATCGACGATGCCTTGCGCGATGCCGTCGAGCCGGGGGAAGGTGCACGCCGGGCAGCGGCGCTGCGGTTGGCGCGCAAACGGCGTTTCGGTCCTTTCGCCCCCGAGTTACCGGACCGCGAGCGGCGCGAGAAGCAGATTGCCGCGCTCGTGCGCGCAGGGCATGGATTCGACATCGCCCGCGCTGTAGTGACGGCAGCAGGCGAGGATGAGGCGGAAGAATGGGCCGCCGAAGCCGCTGCCGAGGAAGATTGATAGAGGACTGCCGATGCGCCGCATGATTCCCGCTTTCGTCCTGGCGCTCGCCGCCTGCTCTCCGCAGGCCGGCGCCGGCGCTGCTGCCACTGCAGCGCCCGAGGGCGAAACGGCCGGGCTACGGCACCCCGTTTCCGGCCTGGAGATCGTCGAACTGGCGGTGGAGACGGACGAGGGGCGGCGCGAATTCGCCGTGGAAGTGGCGAAGACTCCGCGCGAACAGGCCCAAGGGCTTATGTTCCGCACGCAACTGGGGCCGAACGAGGGAATGATCTTTCCACGCGACCCGCCCGATATTGCGAGCTTCTGGATGAAGAACACGCCGCTCCCGCTCGATATCATTTTTATCGGAGAGGACGGGCGGATCATCAATATTGCAGCGCGCACCGTCCCCTACTCGCTCGAATCCGTGTCTGCCGTCGGTCTGACGAGTGCCGTGCTGGAGCTTCGCGGCGGTCGGGCGGCCGAATTGGGGATCGAGCCGGGCGACCGGGTGATATGGTAATGCACCGGCAGGACGATTGGGCGCTTGGCCACGCGGGCCGAATCGGCTAACCGCCCGCATCATGAAATTCCTGGCCAAAATCTTCACCTGGTGGAATGGCGCGACCATCGGCACGTTGCTGGATAGCTGGCGCCACGGCGAACAGGTCGGCACCGATGCGCAGGGCAACCGCTATTACCGCGCGCGCAAGACGCCGTCCGGCGGGCGCGAACGGCGCTGGGTAATCTACGAAGGCGCAAACGATGCGAGCCGGGTTCCGGCCGAATGGCACGGCTGGCTGCACGGCGCGTTCGACGACGTGCCCGAAAGCCACCTGCCCCCGGCGCGAATCTGGGAAGTGGACTACACCCCCAACGCAACCGGCACGCAGGCGGCCTATCTGCCGCAGGGCGCATTGCAGCGCGGCGGCCGCCGGGCGGCGGCGACAGGCGATTACGAAGCGTGGTCGCCGGACAGTTGAGCATGCGCGCACTGGCCGGGCTGCTGCCCTTCGCGGTGGCGCTCGCCGGCTGCTCGCCCGACGCGCAGGACCCGCCGGCGCCTGACGCGGTCGAGACAGAGGTTCCCGCCGACATCGCGGCGGACGACATCCCCGAGGTGGTGGACGATGTCGAAGGCACGCCGATGGATCAGCGCGTTGCCACGATCGGCCTGCTCAACAAACGCAACAACCTGTCGCAGGACCTGGAAATGAAACCGGGCGAATCGCGGCGGGTGGATAACGTGATCGTGCGACTCGCGGCTTGCGAGCGCACGGCGCCGTGGGAAATGCCGCGCGAGACGGGGGCTTTCGTGCAAGTGCTGGTGCGCGACAATGCCGCATCGGACGAAGGCCGCTGGGACAAGGTCTTCTCGGGCTGGCTGTTCCGCAATTCGCCCAGCCTCAATGTCGTAGAACACCCGATCTACGACGTCTGGGTGAAGGATTGCGCGATGAGCTTCCCGGGCGAGGAAGACGGCTCCGCCTCCGCCAGCAGCGACGAATAGGCTGCCGGCAGGCTCAGGTCCGGCGCGCCGCGCGCGCTTTCGAGCAAGGCCAGATAGCGGGCCTGCGGGATTTCGACCGCGCCGAGCGAAGCGAGGTGGGCGGTCATGAACTGGCAGTCGAGCACCATAAATCCCGCGCGCCGCATCAGCGCGACGAGCCAGGCGAGCGCGACTTTTGAAGCGTTGTCGGCCCGGCTGAACATGCTCTCGCCGCAGAATGTGCGGTCGATCGCAAGGCCATAGAGGCCGCCGACAAGGTCCGCCCCCTGCCAGCATTCGATCGAATGGGCATGGCCGTCCCGGTGCAGGGCGGCAAAGCTCGCTTCTATCCGGTGGTTGATCCAGGTGCCTTCGTTGTCGTCGCGCGGGGCGGCGCAGGCGCGCAGAACCTCTTCGAATGCAGTATTGCATGTGACCGTATAGGCATCGCGCCGCAGGACCTTGCGCAGCGATCGCGCGCAGCGAAAACCGTCGAGCGGAATGACCGCGCGCCGGCGCGGTTCGATCCAGAACAGTTCGTCGTCCTCACGACTGTCGGCCATCGGAAAAATGCCGTTGCGATAAGCATGCAGCAGAAGATCGGGCGGGATCGGGCCTTGCGCGGGCGCGTGCATAATGGGCGGCCTCTACCGCCCGCGAAGCCGGGTGCCTAGAGCCCGTGCCGCCTTGCCATCGCCGGCGCTTGGCTCTAGAGGGCGGCTCCGCCTGCAGGGGTGTAGCTCAGTTGGTAGAGCATCGGTCTCCAAAACCGAGGGCCACGGGTTCGAATCCTGTCACCCCTGCCAGGCGTCTTCCTTCATCATCAAAGACTGCATTGTCGGCCTTTCGGTCGACGGGGGCTTAGTGCCTTCGATCTGGAGCCTCACCGACAGAACTGTGAATGTCTCGCCCAGCCCGGCGGCGATGGTCGCTGCCTGTTGGGGGCTGAGCCCGGCAATGTCCGCGTCGATCCGGCATTCGTCGCCTTCGCGCCTGGCGCGAAGAGCGAGAGGAACGATACCCCGCCGGGCGAAGGCGCCGACCACACGTGCCAGCGCCTCCGGATCGGCGAGCGTGTGGATACGAAACCGGTGCATTGGCGCGAGCGGCGCTAGGCCGCTGCCGTTGCGGGCCGCTGCGCGCTGGCGATCACTTCTTCGGCCAGATCGTCGGCGACTGCGGCGGGGGAGCGTTTTTCGTGCGCGGCGCGTTCGAGCAGGGCGCCAACCCGCGGTGCAATTGCTGCAACGCGCCGAGCGACCTCATCCGTGCCTTCACCCAGATACTCGGCCGAAACGCTGATGATACCGCCAGCATTGACGCCATAGTCGGGCACGTAGGTGATGCCGCGCCGGCGCAGTGTCTCCGCCATTTCCGGTTGAGCCAGCTGGTTGTTCGCCGCACCGCATACGATCCGCGCTGCGATACGCCCGGCGCTATGGTCGTTCAGCACCCCGCCCAGTGCGCAGGGTGCGAAGACATCGGCTTCCGCCTCGACAATGGCATTCACCGGCAACACCGTCGCGCCGTACTGTACGCGCAGACTTTCACAGCGCTGCGGATCGACGTCGGCGACTATCAGGCGTGCGCCGGCTTCGGCCAGGCGGCGGCACAGGTCTGCGCCCACGTTGCCGACGCCCTGAACGGCGACTGTCAGTTCGCCGAGGTCGCGACCCAGAACGATCTCTGCCGCCTGGTGCATCGATTCGAACACGCCCTGGGCGGTCCAGGGCGAGGGGTCACCTCCCGCCCGCCCGGTTCTGGCTGGCAGGCCGGCGACATGCCGCGTGGCGCGGGCGATATCCTGCATGTCAGTCACCGTCGTCCCGACATCTTCCGCCGTCACATAAGCGCCGCGAAGCTCCGCAACGGCCCTGCCGAATGCCTGAAACAGACGCGAGCGGTCGAAATCGCCTTCGGGACGGCGCAGCACTGCCTTGGCACCGCCAAGGGGAAGGCCGGCCAGCGCGTTCTTGTAACTCATCCCTTCGGCCAGCCGCAGCGCGTCGGCCTGCGCCCGGTCCATGTCGGGGTAGCTCCAGAAACGGCAACCGCCGGCGCCGGGGCCGAGCGCGGTCGAATGGATCACGATCACACCTTCCAGCCGGCTTTCGGGATCGTGCAGTGGCACGCATTGAACGGGCGGTGTCAGGCGGGCGGGGCGGGTAACCATTGCAATCGTCTCCATGTTCGGTGGCCGGAGTATTGCACCGTCGCACCGAACAAACCCGGTCCCGTTCATCCCGAAAGCAGGATGTTGAGGATGGATTATCCCGAATGTCCCGAATATCAGGCATGGATGACCCAGCTAGATCGATTTGAAACAAAGATACTCCGCGAACTGCAACGAGACGCGGCTCAAACCACGGCGCAGATCGCGGAACGGGTGGGGCTTTCGCCTTCACCCTGCTGGCGGCGGATCGATCGGCTTGAGCGGGAGGGCTATATCCGCAAGCGGATCGCGGTGGTCGATCGGCGCAAGGTCGGCTTGAACGCCCATGTTTTCGCGCAAGTGAAGCTCAACGCCCACGGGCGGGCCAATCTCGACGAATTCAGCGCCGCGATCCGTGCCTTTCCCGAAGTGCTCGATGCCTATGTTCTGATGGGCACGATGGATTTCATGCTGCGCATCGTGGCCAGGGACATCGACGCCTACGAGCGGTTCTTCTTCGAACATCTGAGCAAGCTTTCGGGCGTGCAGGAAATCCACTCCACCGTCGCCCTGTCCGAGATCAAGGCGACCAACGAGCTGCCCTTGCCATGATGCTGGCCGGGCAGGCGAGTGTGCTTGCCGGCGCGGGCGCTGCGCTCTAGGCCTGCCCGCGATGGAATTCGACGATCTTCTGCGGCGCTATTTCGCGACCGACGATTTCGCGGCGATAAGCCCGGCGGCGCTGGCCGCGGGGATCGAGCGGTGCCAGGTCGATCTGGGCCTGGAACGGGACGCGGGCAAGCGTTTCGCGCTCTGGGCGCTACTGCACATGCTCGGCGCTGCGCCCGATCTCGACATTGCTTTCGAAGACCCGGCAGAGCGGGACGCGGCGCGCAATTTCATGGATATGCTCGACGCGTCGAAGCCGGGCTAGCGCCGGCGCCGATGTTCGCCAGCCGTTCGCTCAGACGGTGCGATCGAGCCGGCGGGCGATCTTGACCGCTATCGCGATCAGGAACGGCACCAGCACCAGCGACAATACGATCTTGGCCAGCGCCTGCCCGGCAATCAGCGAGCCAATCTCGCGCTCCCCACCGAAGGCAAGCGTGATGAAGATCACCGAATCGATCGCCTGGCTCAGCGCGGAGGCAATCGCGCCCCGGATCATCAGTCCGACACTGCCCTGGGCTTCCCCACTGCCGCGCAGGCGCGAGAATATCCAGACGTTGAGCAGCAGCGAAACGAGATAGGCGACCGGCCCTGCGGCCATGATCCGCGGGGTCGTGGCATGGATCATCTGGAACGCTTCCAGCCCTTCAGGCCACATCGCCGGATCGGCGGGGAGGCGCAGCACGAGCAGGATCAGTACGATCGACACCGCCAGCGGCAGGAAGCCCCAGACCACCAGCCTGTTGGCCGCTGCAGAGCCATGGACCTGCGCGGTCGCGCTCGACAGCACAACCAGCACGAGGAAGGCGAAGATGCCGGCTTCGACCCCCAGCCCGGTAGGCCAGAGCATGACCTGCTTCACCGCCAGAAACCCCGCCAGCACGGTCATCCCGCCATAAAGAAGGGCAAAGACGAACAGCGAATTGGGCAGCGAAGGCGCGGGCGAATGGCTGGCGGTCGTGTCGTTCATCGCCCCGGATTATGGGCAGACGGGCAAAAAGGGAAGCGTGGTCAAACGGGTGCGCGCGTTTGACTGTGGATGCGTGGCAGGCAAGAGAGGGATATTGCCCTTGTGCGAGCAAACGGATTTTCAGCCTTATGCACCCAGTCGTTGCCAGCCTGCTCGGGATCGTCGCGATCCTGGCGATTGCCGTTCTGCTTTCCACGGCGCGGCGGCGCATTCGGCCGAGGATCGTGGTCGCCGCGTTCGCATTGCAGGCTTTGCTGGCCTTTCTCGTCCTTCGAACGCCTTGGGGGCGGGCCGTAATCAGGACGATGAGCGAAGGGGTCGCCGCGCTGTTATCCTATGCCGACGCGGGCACCGCATTCCTGTTCGGCGCGGACAATCCGCTGGCCAATACGTTCGCGCTGGGCGCCTTGCCGGTGATCGTCTTCTTCGCCTCGCTCGTCTCGATCCTCTATTACCTCGGCATCATGCAGCGGGTGGTGCGCTGGGTCGGCGGGGCGATTGCCTGGGTGACAGGGATCAGCCGGGTCGAATCGCTGGGCGCGGCGGCGAACATCTTTGTCGGCCAGAGCGAAAGCCCGCTGGTCGTGCGCCCCTATCTCGCCGCGCTAGCGCCCAGCCGGCTGTTCACGCTGATGAGCGTGGGCATGGCGGGCGTCGCGGGCACGATCCTGGCCGCCTATGCCGGGCTGCTGGGCGCGGAATACCTGCCGTTCCTGCTTGCCGCCGCCTTCATGTCCGCCCCGGGCGGCATTCTGATGGCCAAGATCATCATGCCCGACGAAGAAGAGGAATCGCCCGAGGCGGAGGGCGAAATCGCCCTGCCGCGCACCCGGATCAGTGCCGAAGGCCCGGCGGCGATCACCGAAGGCGGCAGGGCGCACGAGGTCGAAGTGGCCGAGACGTTCGAGGAAGGCCAGCGCCCCGCCAACGTGATCGAGGCCGCGGCCCAGGGCGCGCAGACCGGCGTGAAGCTGGCCGTGGCGGTGGGCGCGATGGTCCTCGCCTTCGTCGCGCTCGTTGCGCTTGCCAATGGCCTGCTGGGCGCGGTTGGCGGCTGGTTCGGTATGCCCGAGCTGTCGTTCCAGATGGCGCTCGGCTGGGTCTTCTCCCCCGTCATGTTCCTGATCGGCGTGCCATGGGAAGAAGCGGGCGTCGCCGGGGGATTGTTCGGGACCAAGATCGTGCTCAACGAATTCGTCGCCTTCATCGAACTGGGCCAGCTCGACACCCTGACCGATCGCAGCCGCGCGATCGTGACTTTCGCACTGTGCGGCTTTGCCAACTTTTCCTCGATTGCCATACAGATGGCGGTTACGGGCGGGCTTGCACCGAATCAGCGCCCGGTAATCGCAAGGCTCGGCCTGCGCGCGCTTGCCGCGGGCAGCCTGGCCAACCTGATGAGCGCGGCGCTGGCCGGCCTGTTCCTGCCGTATTGAGCCTACTGTAGAGTCGTCCCCATGTCCGATATCGCTTCCGTTTCCATCGCCCGTCCGCTTTCCGAAGTTTCGGAAGAGATCGGCCGCAGTTTCGAGGAATACGGTTTCGCGGTAATCCGCGATCACGGCATCCCGGCCGACCTGATCGCGCGGGCGGAAGAATTGTCGGAGGCGTTTTTCGCCCTGCCCGATGCGGTCAAGCGCGCCTATCACGTGCCCGGCGGGGGCGGGGCGCGCGGCTATACGCCGTTCGGGACAGAGAAGGCGAAGGATGCCGACGTCCACGATCTCAAGGAATTTTGGCACGTCGGCCGCAGCCTGCCCGAAGGCCACCCGCTGTCCGAATTCATGGCACCCAATCTCTGGCCCGCCGAAATCGACGGGTTCGAGGAAACGTTCGAGGCGCTATTTGCCGCGTTCGAACTGGCGGGTGCGCGCGTTCTGGAAGCGATCGCACTGCATCTGGGGCTGGAGCGGACCTGGTTCGCGCCGACGGTGGAAGATGGCAACTCCGTCATGCGTCTGCTCCACTATCCGCCGCTGACCGGGGCCGATGCCGAAGGGGCGATCCGCGCCGCCGCGCATGGCGACATCAACACGATCACCCTTCTGCTGGGGGCGGAGGAAGCCGGGCTGGAGTTGCTGACCGCCAGCGGCGAGTGGAAGGCGATCGACGCATCGGAAGGCGCGCTGGTGGTGAACATCGGCGACATGCTGGAACGGCTCACCAATGGGAAGCTGCGCTCAACCACCCACCGTGTAGTCAACCCGCGCGGGGAGGCGGCCTATCGTTCGCGCTATTCTATGCCCTTCTTCCTGCACTTCCGCCCCGATTTCACGATCGAGACGCTGGAGAGCTGCATCGATCCCGATGCGCCCGAGGATCACCCGGAGCCGATCTCGAGTCACGACTTCCTGATGCAGCGCCTGCGCGAGATCAATCTCGCCTGATTAAGGGCATTATCGGCAGGCGGGCCGGTTTTCTGGATATTGTTGCATTGCAGCAACAGCGGGCAAACCGCAGAATTCCGCCATTTTCAAAGTGAAGGCGATTGGGGTGCGTCCGATTCGTCGCGACTGTCACTTTATGGTAACAAAACCGACTTCCTAGCGTCGCGGTTCGTAACTATCGGGCCGGCAGTCACTTTCATCTGCCCCACCGAGCCTCACCGAAGGGATCGTACATGAAGCTCAAGTATCTCCTAGCCGCCAGTGTCGTCAGCCTCTCCGCATCGGCACTGATGCCGACCGTGGCCCAGGCCCAGTCCACCGGCTCCATCGATTTCGACAGCGAAGAAATCATCATCGTCACCGGTTCGCGTGAAACCGATATCGGCGGTGTGGACATTCCCGACACGCCGAAGGCCAAGCAGGTCCTGACCGACGAAATCATCCGCCGCCAGCGCCCCGGCCAGACGGTGAACGACATCATCAACCTGGTTCCCGGCGTCAGCTTCCAGAACAACGACCCCTGGGGTTCGGGCGGCGGTGGCTTCACCATCCGCGGCTTCGGCGCCGACCGCGTTTCGCAGACTGTCGATGGTATCCCGCTGAACGATTCCGGCAACTACGCGCTCTACACCAATCAGCAGGTCGATCCTGAGGTGCTGGAGCAGGTCAACGTGAACCTCGGCGTCACCGACGTCGACAGTCCGACCGCTTCGGCCGCCGGCGGCACCGTTAACCTGCGGACCCGCGTCCCGGGCGAGAGCTTTGGTGTGGTCGCCTCCGCCTCATACGGTAACGTTCTGGCGGAAGGTTCGGGCGATCGCCCCTACATCCGTGCATTCGGCATGGTCGATACCGGCGACTTTACCGGTGTCGGCACTCGCGCCTTCGTCTCGGCGTCGTGGACGACCTATGAAAACCCGTTCAACAACTACGGCGAAGTGAAGAAGCAGCAGTATAACGGCCGCATCTATCAGGAGCTCGGCTCCAACGGCGATTTCATCTCGATCGCCGGCCATTATAACGAAAACCGCAACAACTTCTTCGGCTCGATGAATGTCGAAGATCTCAAGGATCTCGTGACCAGCCAGCCGGGCAGTGACCGGTTCTATAACATCAATTATCCCTGCCAGATCCCGGAAACCCAGCTGGGTGGCGGTTTCGGCCAAGGGACACCTGGTGTGGCGGACACCTGGTCCGACAGTTCCAGCAGCGGCAACTGCGGCGTCGAATTCGACCGTCGCTATAACCCCTCCAACACCGGAAACATCCGCGGTTCGTCGCGCTTCACGCTCAGCGACGGGCTGATCCTCACGGTCGATCCGAGCTTCCAGTATGTGAAGGCCAACGGCGGCGGCGTAGAGGATCTGCGCGAAGGGTTCCGGACGATCGATGGGGTCAACTACACCGGCTTCATCGGGGGCGGATACTACTACGGTATGGATCTTAACGGCGACGGCGATCTCGAAGATCGCGTGGCCGGCATGGATCCGAGCCAGACCAAGACTCGCCGCTACGGCGTGATCGCCAACCTGATCTACGACATCAATCCCGATCATCGCGTCCGGTTGGCCTACACGCTCGATCATGCGCGTCACCGCCAGACGGGGCAGACCAGCTTTCTGTACGCGAATGGCGAGCCGTTTGATGTGTTCCCGATCAACGATCCGATCCTGACGTCGGACGGGTTCGAACTGAACAAGCGCAATCGCCTGTCCTACGCGATCCTGAACCAGGTGTCGGGTGAATATCGCGGTGTGTTTGGCGCGATGACGGTGCAGGCCGGTCTGCGCGTACCGTTCTTCAAGCGCGAGCTGAACCAGTACTGCTACACCACTACGGCTTCGGGCTTCGTCGATTGCCTCGGCGACCAGGATACGACCGCTTACGAAGCGGCCAATCCCAACGCCGCCCCGCCGCAGGAACGCACGTACAAGTACGACAAGTTCCTGCCGAACATCGGCCTGACCTACGATTTCGGCAATGCATCGGTTTTCGCAAACTATGCGAAGGGCCTTTCGGTGCCGGGTACCGATCCGCTGTACGACTCGCTGTTCCTCGCCGATGTTCGTGAATCGCAGCCGGTTCCGGAAACCACCGACAGCTTCGACCTCGGTGTTCGTTTCGGCTTCGGCAACTTCAGCGCGCAGCTCGCCGGCTGGTACACGCGGTATAACGACCGCCTCGCCTCGGCTTACGATCCGGTGCTTGAAGAAACGCTGTTCCGTAACCTCGGCCGCGTGGACAAGTATGGCCTCGACGGCTCGATCGCCTGGAACCCGACCCCCAACACCCTCCTTTATGTCTTCGGTTCGATCAGTGAATCGGAAATCAAGGACGATGTGGTCGGTGGCCAGTGCTATCTCGACGACGGCGATCCCGCTCCGGCGCAGTACGGCTGCACCGCGGCAAATATCGGAGAGGATTACTTCCTCCCGACCGCCGGCAAGAGCGAAAGTGGATCGCCCAAGTACACCGTCGGTGCCCGCGGTCAGATCGCCTTCGGCCCGGTCGAGCTGGGTGCGCAGGTCAAGTACACCGGCAAGCGCTACATCAACGACCTGAACCTCGATACCGTACCGTCCTACACGCTGGTCGACCTCGACCTGCGGTATGACCTCGGTGAGTTCGGCGCTGGTCAGAATGCGGCTATCCAGATCAACCTCACCAACCTGTTCGACGAACGCTACGTCGGCTATTACGGTGGTTCGCTGGACAGCACCCCGTTCGCACAGATCGGTGCACCGCGTGCGGGCAGCATCTCGCTCGTGATCGGTTACTGATCGCAATAGCCGGCAGCGGGAAACCGCTGCACAGAATAGCAAAGACGGCGGCGTCCATTGTGGGCGCCGCCGTTTTTTCTTGTCTGTTGCGCCGGGTTCTGTCCCAATTGCCGCCGGGAACCGCATATCGGTATTGCGGATTTCGCAGGAGGGAGGTGATCCGCGCACGATGACTGACGGACACGGACCAGTGCCGGGGGCAGAGCGCGCCGGATATACGGCTGCGCGCCGCAGGCCTCGCCTTGGTACGCTGGCTCTGGTCGCCTTGCTCCACGTGCTGGCCATCTATGGGCTCGCCCGGGCTTTTGCGCCCGACTTCACAGGTTCGGTAGAGCGACAGATGCTGGAGGCGATCACCGTGACCGTAACGACCCCGCCCGAAGAGTTGCCCGAGCCGGAGCCAGAGCCGGATCCCGGCGCAGCGGGTGAGGCGGGGCGCGAGGCGACACCGCGTCCGGTCACGGCGCCCGAACCGCCTGTCCAGATCCAGCCTCCCGTTCCTGTGCCCAGGGCGTCATCCACAGGCGCGGCCAACACGTCCGGTGCCCGGGAAACGGGTGAAGGAACCGGTGCCGGCGGTACCGGGAGCGGCACGGGCAGCGGGCAGGGCGGTGGCGGCACCGGTGGCGGTGCGGTGAACAAGCCCGTCCACGTTTCCGGTTCAATCGACGATGCGCGCGATTATCCGGTGCCCGAAGGCGGCCGTTCGGCCCGGCGGGGGACGCAAGTGATCGTAAGGGTGATCGTGAACCCGGATGGTCGCGCGTCGAACTGCACGATCTATCGCCCCAGCCCCGATGCGGAGGCGGACCGGATCACTTGCCGCCTGGTCCAGGAACGGCTGCGCTTTCGCCCGGCGACCGATGCCGCCGGCAATCCTGTGGCCGCACCGTTCTATTGGCGGCAGCGCTGGTTCTAGATTCGGCTTACGCGAATGGACGCGCCGGCTTGCTCTCACGCGCGAGGTCGTCGATGACAAGGCAAGCATGACCGATCGTATTCATCCGATAATCCTGTGCGGGGGCAGCGGAACCCGCCTGTGGCCCAGAAGCCGGGCGGAACGCCCCAAGCCGTTTCTGCCGCTGCTGGGTGCCAGTTCGCTGTTCGAACAGACGCTGGCGCGCTGCGCCGGGGAAGGGTTCGCGGCGCCGCTGGTGGTGGCCGGTGAACGACACGTGCCGCTGGTCGAGGCGCAAGGTTCGCCCGGTATGCGGCTGGCTGTCGAGCCCGCCGCGCGCAACACCGCCCCTGCCATTGCGATTGCGGCAAACCTCCTGCCCGGCGAGGCCATCATGCTCGTATGCCCGAGCGATCACCACATCGCGGACCCGGACGCCTTCCGCCGCGCGGTGGCCTCAGCCGCGGCGCTGGCGGCTAGCGGTCGGCTGGTCGCCTTCGGGATCGCCCCCGACCGGCCCGAAACGGGCTATGGCTATATCGAACGCGGGGCCGCGATAGAAAGCGGCTTCGAAGTGGCGCGCTTTGTCGAAAAGCCCGATGCCGAAACGGCGAGCGCATTCCTGGCCGCAGGCGGGTTCGACTGGAATGGCGGGATCTTCGCCTTTCGCGCCGACACCTTTCGCCGCGAACTCGCCGAACACAGGCCCGAAATGGCGCAGGGCGTGGCCGATGCTGTGTCTCGCGGAACGTGGGAGGGCACGCGGTTTCATCCCGATGCGGCGTCGTTTGGCCGGGTCGAGAGCGAGTCGATCGATTATGCCGTCATGGAAAACACCCGATGCGCCGCGCTGGTGCCGGTCGCGATGGGCTGGTCCGACATCGGTAGCTGGTCCGCCCTGCGCGATGCCCGGCAGGCGCAGGATGGCGAAGGGCAGGGCAACGTCGCCCGGGGCCCGGTCGAGCTGGTCGATTGCCGCAACGTCATGGTCGATAGCGACGGCCCGCGCGTTTCGTGCATCGGCCTCGACGATGTGATCGTGGTCGTCGACGGCGAAGAAGTGCTGGTGACGAGCGCTGCCGGGGCGCAGGGCGTCGGCAAGCTGACGGGCGCGCGCAGCCAGTGACGGCGCGCGCGCTTCCCACCAGGGCCGTGGCCAAGGTCTGGGGCCGAGACCGCCTCCCCGCACCATTCGCAGCGCCTGAAGGGGAGCGGATCGGGGAAATCTGGTTCGAACCGCCGCCCGAATTGCCCGGCATTCTCGCCAAGTACCTGTTCACCAGCGAAAAGCTTTCGGTCCAGGTCCACCCCGACGATGCCCAGGCTCCGCCCGGCACACGGGGCAAAGAAGAATGCTGGCTGGTGCTGAATGCCGATCCCGGTGCGTCGCTCGCCATCGGGTTCGATGGCCCGCTGTCGAAGGATGCGATGCGCGCGGCGGCGCTCGACGGATCGATCGAAGGGTTGCTCACCTGGTATCCGGTGAAGGCAGGGGACTTCTTCTATCTGCCGGCAGGGACTGTCCACGCGATCGGTCCGGGATTGTCGCTGGTGGAAATCCAGCAGAACAGCGACGTGACCTATCGCCTGTACGACTATGGCCGCCCGCGCGAGTTGCATCTGGATGCGGCGATTGCGGTGGCAAAGGGCGAGCCTTACGACGCCGCCCGCTATCGGCGCGCCACGGGCCAGGGGGCTGCTATGCTGGTAGAAGGGCCGCACTTCCGGCTCGATCGGGTTTCGGGGCCGCCGGGCGCTGCAGTGGCCGCGCGCTATCGCGGGGCCTTGCTGGTGATGCCGCTGGATGGCCATGTCGTGCTGGATGGAACGGTGATCGCTGCGGGGGAATGCGGATTGGCGGATCGGGTCGGCGCGGTCGATTTTGCGCGCTGTG
Source organism: Pelagerythrobacter marensis (assembly GCF_001028625.1). Classification (NCBI taxonomy): domain Bacteria; kingdom Pseudomonadati; phylum Pseudomonadota; class Alphaproteobacteria; order Sphingomonadales; family Erythrobacteraceae; genus Pelagerythrobacter; species Pelagerythrobacter marensis. The sequence goes on from NZ_CP011805.1 coordinate 121,210, forward strand.
GGTCCGCTCTTCTGGTTCAGCCCGTCAGTTCCGGCGCCCAATAAAAGAAGGGCCCGGCGCTGCGTACAGCGCCGGGCCCGTAGTCTTCCGAGAGGAAAAATCAGCGCAGCAGCGAAAGAACGTTCTGCTGGCTCTGGTTGGCCTGCGACAGCATGGCGGTCGAAGCCTGGCTGAGGATCTGCGCCTTGGCGAGGGCAGTCGTTTCAGCCGAATAGTCGGTGTCTTCGATGCGCGAACGCGCGTCGGAGAGGTTCGTGACGTTGTTGGTCAGGTTGTTGACCGCCGATTCAAGACGGCTCTGACCGGCACCCAGCGAAGCGCGGGTGGCGGCGACTTCCGCCAGCGCAGCGTCGACCGTGTCGATCGTGGTGCTGGCATTGGCCGAAGAGTCCACCGCGAGGGTCGACATGTCGGTCGTGATGGCGGTCGAGGTCAGCGTGACCGTGTCGCCGCTGTTGGCGCCGACCTGAATATCCAGCGTAACGTCTGCAGCCGTGCCGAACACGGCGTTGCCGTTGAATTCGGTGTCCGAGATGATGCTGGCGATCTGCGCCTTCAGCTCGGTCACTTCCGAATCCATGTAGCCACGATCGGAATCCTGATACGAACCCGAAGCCGATTGCACGGCCAGTTCGCGGACGCGCTGCAGCATATTGGTGACTTCGTTCAGAGCGCCTTCGGCGGTCTGCGCCATCGAAATGCCGTCGTTGGCGTTGCGAATGCCCTGGCTCATGCCGCGGACCTGTGCAGTCATAGTCGTGGCGATGGCGAGGCCGGCGGCGTCGTCCTTCGCGCTGTTGATGCGCTTGCCGGTCGACAGGCGTTCCATAGCGGTGCCCAGGGCTTTGTCTGCCGCGGTCGAGGCATTCGCCGCACGCATCGCGCTGGTGTTGGTATTGATAACAGCCATTGTTCAAACTCCCACAATGCTCTTCGAACGCTCCCCCCGAGAAACCCATCCTGGGCGGTAGCTGGAGCAAAGACCGGCAGGGGGCGCGAAAGTTTTAGGGGGGAAGACGGGGAATTCGTCACATACGTAATAGTACTTAAGGGTATATCGCCGTTAACCATTAAGTCGATGTTGCCCATGCCGGCTCCAATACCGCTCGCGAACGGAACTTGGTTAACCAGCAGGGGGCTGAAGTGGGAACGATCGAGCAGACAGAAGGCTTCGAGAAAGCTCACGCACCGGTGGCGGGCAAGTTCGCGGGGATCGCATCCTCGCTGTTTCCGCGCCAGCCGGTGCACCTGGCGGATCACGCCGAAGGTGGCGCGGGCAAGCTGCCAAACGCGATTGCGCTGGTACGCGGCGAAACCCCGTCCATCGCGCGGCGGGGCACGGGTGCGGTTCTTACTTATGCCGATCCGGTGTCCGAGGCGACTTTCGGCGCGCTGGTCGCGCTGGTCGCCGGCCGGGGCGGCGGACCGGTTGCCGCCGACCCGGAATCGCTGTCGGTGCTCGCGCTTGCCGACCGGCTGGCACAGACCGACATTCCCGTATTGATCAACGGCCCGACCGGCACCGGCAAGGAAGTGCTGTCGCAGTTCATCCACAACCGCAGCGCGCGCCGCGACAAGCCGTTCGTGGCGGTCAACTGCGCGGCCATTCCCGAAACCATGCTGGAAGCGCTGCTGTTCGGCCATCAGAAGGGCGCCTTCACCGGTGCCAATTCGTCCGGGGAAGGTTTTTTCCGGGCGGCCGAAGGCGGCACGCTGCTGCTGGACGAAATCGCCGAAATGCCGATTTCTCTGCAGGCGAAGCTGCTGCGCGCACTGCAGGAAGGCGAAGTGGTGCCTGTGGGCGCCACAAGTCCGGTAAAGGTGGACGTGCGGATCATCGCCTGCGCGAACCGCGATCTTCCGGTGGAAGTGGAAGAAGGCCGGTTTCGCGCCGACCTTTTCTATCGCCTCAATGTTTTCCCGATGAACCTGTCGGCGCTGCGCGAGCGGCCGACCGACATTGTTCCGCTGGCCTTCGCCATGCTGCTGCGCCACGCCCCGCAGGGTGCCCAGGTGCCGTGGCTGTCCGACGGCGCGATCGCCATGCTCAAGCAGCACGGGTGGCCGGGCAATATCCGCGAGCTGGAGAACGTCATGCGCCGTGCGCTCGTTCTGGCAGGGGACGCGGGAACCATCGGCACCGGTCATATCGTGTTCGATCGCCCGGCACGCCTGGTCGAACGGCAGGCTGAAACCGCGGCAGCGGCCCCGGCTGCGCCGTTGACCGACACGGTCGAGGCGCCTGGCGCTGGAAACGCGAGAAAGCTTTCGAAAGTGGTTCAGCTTTCCGAAGCGCGCGCGATCATGGAAACACTCGATGCGTGCGGCGGCAAGCGGGCGGAAGCCGCACGTCAACTGGGGATCAGCGAACGCACGCTGCGCTATCGCCTCGCTTCGTTCCGAGAGGCCGGTCTGGCCGTGGGAGGTCGGCGATGAGCGCGATCAACGGCCTCGGCGGTGCAGGTTCGATCCAGCAGATCATGTCGCTGCGCCAGCAGATCCTCGAACGATCGAGCACGCTGCAGGAAATTCATCAGGGCCGCGAGGCCGGCGCACCAGCCGTGCCGGCGGCCGAACCGGCGGGCGGCGGCTTTGCCGATACGCTGCGCGGCGCGCTGGAAGGCGTCAACGACGCTCAATCGCGCGCCTCGTCGCTGACCGAAGGTTACGAACGGGGCGAAGTGACCGACATCGCGAAGGTCATGCTTGCCCGGCAGGAAGCCGGCGTCGCCTTCGAAGCGACATTGCAGGTCAGGAACAAGCTGTTGTCCGCCTATCAGGACATCATGCGGATGGGGGTCTGATAGATGAGCGAACTCGTTCCCGCCAACACCTCCCAGGGCTCCTTGCTCGCTCCGCTTCGTGGCGGCGGCGGGTTCAAGGATCGCGCCGCACATTTCCTCGGCCAACCGGCGGTAAGGAAGACCCTGCCGTGGTTCGCAGGCCTCGCGCTCGCGGGCCTGCTTGCGCTTGTCTGGGCCGGCCTGTCGCCAGCGCCGCAACGGATGCTCTATTCCTCGCTCGGCGATGCGGAGCGTGCCGGCGTGGTCGGCGCGCTGGATGCCGCTTCGATCGATTATTCGATCGACAACAATACCGGCGCGCTCAGCGTCAGCGAGGACGATCTCTACCGCGCGCGGATGGTCGTGGCGTCGGAGGGGGCACTCGCCACACCGGAAACCGGCCAGCAATTGCTCGATTCGCTTCCGATGGGCGCCAGCCGGACGCTGGAAGGTGACCGCCTGCGCGCCGCGCAGGAACGCGATCTGATGCTGACGATCAAGGAAATCGACGGCGTTGAATCGGTGCGGGTCCATCTGGCGAAGGCCGAACGCTCGGTCTTCGTTCGCGACAGCGTGGCACCGACCGCTTCGGTCATGCTGCGCATGGCGCGGGGGCGCCAGCTTTCGGATTCGCAAGTGACCGCGATCGCCAACCTCGTCGCCGGATCGGTGCCGGGGCTTTCGATCGATTCGGTCCGCATCGTCGACCAGCACGGGCGCCTTCTGTCCGAACCGCAGGGTGCCGATGCCGATGGGCTGGAACTGCAGACCCGGATGGAAGCGAAGCTGCGGTCGCAGATCGATCAATTGCTGACGCCGATGATCGGGGCCGAGAACTTCTCCAGCGAAATTCAGGTCGCACTCGACATGAACGAGGTGACGTCTGCGCGCGAAAGCTATGACAAGGATGGCGCGGTTCGCCGCGAAACGACCCAGACTTCCACCGCCACCGCTGCCGGCAATGCAGCCGGCGTGCCGGGCGTCCTCGCCAACACTCCGCCCCCCGCGCCGGAAGCGGTTGAGGGTGCACCCGAAGGTGGGCCGGCCCAGGGCGGTGCCAACGAAGTCGGAGAAAGCAGCGCGACACGCACCTATGAACTGGGGCGCGAGGTTGCGGTGTCCAACATCGCGCCGGGCAGCGTTCAGCGCCTTTCGGTTGCGGTTGCGCTCAACCAGGATGCGCTGAAGGATGCCAAACCGGCCGACCTTCAGAAATTCGAAGAACTCGTGGCCGCGGCTGTCGGTGCCAACCCCGACCGGGGCGACACGGTGGCGGTCGTCGTCCGCCCGTTCGAAATACCCGTTGCGGACGAGATTCCCTTCTGGGAGCAATCGTGGTTCGCGATGGTCGTGCGCAACGCCGTCGCGCTGATCGCTGTCATCCTGCTGCTGTTCTTCGTCGTACGCCCGATCATGCGCACGGTGACGGGCCGCAGCGGCGATGGAGAGGGCGAAACCGAAGAAACGGATGAAGAGCCCGGCCTGATCACGCAGACCCGCCGGACCGCGCTGCCCGCGCGGTCGGACGAACCGAGCCGGGAAGAACTCTCGGCCCAGATCGAACTGGCCCAGCGGATCGCGCGCGAACAGCCTGACGATGCCCTGCTGGCGCTGCGCCGGATGCTGGGCGAAACGCGCAGCACCGAAGGGGTGGCATGATGAGCGCGCCGATCGAATTCGACGGCGCGGATCGCGCTGCCGTAATGGTCATGCTTCTGGGGGAGGAAGAGGCCGCGCGGCTGCTGGCCGGGCTGTCGCCCGAAGAGCTGCGGATGTTGGGGGCCAAGATGTGCGAGATGGGCGACATCGGCCCGGCGGCGATTGCCGATGCCATCGCCAACTTCGCCAGCACTGCCGGCAATGCGGGCATTTCCGCCCACGGCCGGGTGGACGAAGTCCGCAAGATGATGACTGGCGCACTCGGCGAAGTGAAGGCGGACAGCATCATGCGCCGCGTCGCACCGCCGGAAAATGCGCCGCGAACGCCCGCGCTGGAAATCGCCCAGTGGCTGGAACCCGAAGTGCTGATCCCGCTGGTGCAGGATGAACACCCGCAGGCCATCGCCGTATTGCTCGTTCAGCTGGAGCCGGCGACCGCGGCGGCGGTGCTCGCCGGATTGCCCGAAGCGCTGCACACCCCTGTGGTCCACCGGATCGCCAAGCTGGGGCCCGTATCGCCAGAAGCCATCACGATCCTGGAAGAGACACTGGCCGCCCGCATCTCCGGCGTCCACGGGATCAAGCGGCTCGATATGGGCGGCGTGCGCGAGGCGGCGGATATTATCAACAGCGCCGCGCGCAGCATGGAAAAACGGGTCATGCCCGGCATCACCAAGCTGGACAAGAAACTGGCCCGCGATCTGGAAAGCGAGCTGTTCAAGTTCGAGCATTTGCTGGAACTGGATCAGCAGATGATGGGGCAGCTGTTGCGCGAAGTCGAAAGCGAACTGCTGATCGATGCCCTGAAGGGTATCGAGGAAACGCAGCGCGAAGTCTTCTTCGGTGCCATGTCCAGCCGCGCGGCCGATGGCTTGCGCGACGAGATCGAAGAACGCGGCCGGATCAAGCGGGCCGACGTGGAGGCTGCGCAGAAGGCGATCATCGCCGTTGCCAAGAAGCTCGCCGCCGATGGCACGATCGTGATCGGCGCGGGGGGAGATGACGATTATGTCTAGTGTCACCGCGCTCAAGGCCAGCCTGCCGCTCGATCGCCTGCGCGGTGGCGGCGGCTTCGCCCGCGATCCGCGCTTTGCCGGGCTGTTTCGCAGCCCTGCGACCGAGCCTGCGACGGCCGCCGCGCCCGAACCGGACCCGGTGGCGGAAGCCTATCGCAAGGGTTTCGAAGACGGCAGGGCCGAAGCCGAAGCCCACGCGGCCGAGCGGGAGCGCGAAGCCGACGCGCAGCGCGCTGCGATTGAACTGTCGTTCGCCCGCTTCGATGCCGCCAGCGCCGATGCGCTGCGCGAGCGCCTGCGCCAGACCGTGCTCGCCCTGTGCGAAGATGCGATCCTGCCGCTTGCGCTGGATGCGCAGGGGCTGGCTGCACGGGTCGAAAAAGCCGTCGGGATGCTCCAGCGCGCGCAGGATGAACGGCGCGTGCTGCTCCACCCCGAAGATCTTGCCCTGATCAGGGACCGACTGCCGAGCGATCTCGAACTGGTTGCCGACCCCGCGATAGAACGCGGCGGACTGCGGATCGACAGCGACGACGGCGGTATCGATGACGGGCCGAAACAATGGCGGCGCATTCTGGCGGAAGCGTTCGGCGAATGCTGAACCTGGCCGATGTGACGCTAGGCGAGCTTGCCGCTGCGCCGCTCGACCTCGCGCCGCGCCGTTTCGGACGGGTCGCCGCCTGCGATGGCGGGCTGATAGAAGTCAGCGGGCTGTCGGTTCCGATCGGCGGGCTGTGCCGGATCGACGATGGCAAGGGCACGACCCTGCGCGCAGAAGCAATCGGATTTCGCAACGGACGCACGATGATGATGATGCTGGGCGACAGCGTTCTGCTGCGTTCCGGCGTTGCCGTCCGCCCGGAAGGGCAACCGGGCATGTTGCCGGTCGGTCCCGCCTATCTTGGCCGGGCGGTGGACGGGCTGGGCGAACCGATAGACGGCGGCCCCGCGCTGCATCCGGGTGCGCAATGGCCCGCCGGCGGCAAGCGCACTGGCGCGCTGGACCGGGCGAGCGTGCGCGAACCGTTCGATACGGGCATTCGCGCGATCAACGCGCTGACCACGTTCGGCGTGGGGCAGCGGGTCGGCATCATGGCAGGTTCCGGCGTGGGCAAATCGGTGCTGATCGACATGATCGCACACGGGGCGCAGGCCGATGTGGTCGTCGTCGGCCTGATCGGGGAACGCGCGCGCGAAGTTTCCGATTTCGTCGAACGGCATATGCACGGCGAAGCCGCGGCACGTACCGCGGTCGTTGCAGTGCCTGCCGACCATGCGGCGAACCTGCGCTTGCGCGGGGCCTTGCTGGCGACATCGCTGGCCGAATATTTCCGCGCCCAGGGTCTGCGCGTTCTGCTGATCCAGGACAGCCTGACCCGCATCGCCCATGCCGCCCGCGAAATCGGCATTCTGCTGGGGGAACCGGGCGCGGCGCGTGGCTATCCGCCCTCGGCCCTGTCCACCCTTACCAAGCTGGTCGAACGCGCGGGCAATTCTGCGGAAAGCGGCGGGTCGATCACTGCAATCTACACTGTGCTGGCCGATGGCGACGACCAGAACGACCCTGTGGTCGACACCGCGCGGTCGATTCTGGACGGACATATCGTGCTGTCGCGCGATCTTGCCCAGCGCGGCCAGTATCCGGCGATCGACGTCGGGGCCTCGCTTAGCCGGGTGATGTCCGACGTGGCCGATCCCGCTCTCAATGCGTGCGCGCGCAAGTTGCGGGCGCTGGTGTCGGCTTATGAAAGCAACCGCGACCTGCTGTTGATGGGCGCCTATCGCGCTGGGGCCGATCCGCTGATCGATCAGGGTATTGCCTTGCAGCCGCAGATCGCTGCATTTCTGGCCCAGGCGGTGGGCGAGCGCGTGCCGCTCGGCCGAGCAAGGGCGGAGCTTCTGGGGTTGATCGGCGATGAGCAGTGATGCCGCGCGCCTGCGCCGGGCGCGGCTGATCGAACGGATGCGCTGCGCCGAGCAGCGCCAGGCCGCCGCGGAAGCCCACCGGGCGGAGGCGGTACGGCAGAAGCTGGAACAGCTTTCGGCGCGGACGCGAACCCTGGCCGAACTCTACGCGCTGCGCGATACCTCGCGCGACGGGGCCGATTTGCGCAGCGCCACTGTGCTGGGCGCTCACCTGAACGATCTCGGCGCCGCTGCGGCCCGGCAGGCAGCCGATGCGCGGCGAGAGGCCGACCACCGCCTGGCCGATCTCGCGGTGGCCGATCGGCGATTGCAGCGCGCGGAAGAGGGGCATCGCGATCTTGCGCGAGAGATCGACGAGAAGGCCAATCAGCACGAAACGCTGCCGATGCGGAAAACTGGCACGCATCTTGAATAATCGCCTGCGTCATGAACGCAAACGGCAGGCCGATGATCTCTCAATTCCTTTCGAACACGCAGATGTCCACGGCGCCCGTAGCAGCGGGAACGCCGCCGGTGCTGGCAGACGATGCTGCGGCAACTGGCGGATTTTCGGGCCTTTTGGCGACGCTTGGCGCTGTCGCCTCCGATATTTCGGATGGCGAGGGTGCAGCGCAGGTCGTCGCCGACGGAGCTGACGCAGCCGACCAGCCTGCCGATCCGCTGGCCCTCGCGCTTGCCGCGAGTACGGAACTGCCGGCAATTGCCGGAACCGGCAAGGATTTGCCGGTTGCCGCCGCCGAATTGCCGGGCGGGGATGCCGATCCGGCACTTCCGGCGCGCGGTGCCGGAACCGGGGCGGGCGAAGCGACTGCTGCGCGGACGCCCGGCTCAGCCCTATCGTCACCGGAGAATACGTCTTCGCCGGGCACTACCCCGGCCCAGGCGAATGCGCGCCCTGCAGTTGCCATCGAGGTCGCGCCGCGTCCATCCAGTCCTGCGGGGGAAGCTGGCGGAACCAATTCGGTGCATCAGGCAGCGACCGGGGCGCTCGATGCTTCTGCCGGGCGGGAGGCTGCACAGCGCGACGGCGGGCGGAATCAGGGCGATCCCCAGTCGGCGGCTCGCACGATTGCCGAACAGGCGGGCGCCGCACTGGCCAAATCTTCGTCCGATCAGATGACCTTTGCCGCAACAACAACCGCCGCCGCCGCCAATGGCGTCGCAGCCGGCGGAGGGCAGGGCGCCCTTGCCCAGAACGCCGCAGCAATCCCTGCACCGGGCGCGCCGAACGTCGAAACTTCGAACCCGTTTTCCGCGGACAAGCCGGCGATCGAAACCCAGGTCGCGCGCGAACTGGGCCGGATCGTCGACAGTCTCGCCTCCGCCCGTGAAGCCTTCAGTGCCAAGGCGGCCACCCTGGCGCTCGATCACGCCGAGTTCGGCGAGGTTTCGCTGCGTTTTGACCAACGTCGTGACGGGCAACTGGCAGTGCAACTGTCCGCTGCCGATCCCGATGCCCACCGCGCGATTGCCGCGGCAGTGGCAGAGCGCCCGGCGCTCGCCGCCGGTGACAACGGGTCGGCCGGCACGAACAACCAGACCGGCGGAGGCGCATCAGCGCGCGCCGGGGCGGAACGCGACGGTGCCGGAACCGATGCCGGCGGGCCGGGTCGCGAGCGCCGCGACGGCGGGCGGGACGCACAGCGAAATGCCGAAGGGCAACCGGCCCGCAGCACTCCGCAGGGCAGTGGCCGCGCGGCAGTTTACGCCTGAACCCGAACAGACAGCCAGACTGAGGAATCGCGACGATGAGTGACAAGAAGGGCAAGCCGGAAAAATCCGCGAAGGGCGGCGGCGTGATGAAGATCGCGCTCCTGGTCCTCGCGCTGGCCGGCGCCGGGGGCGGGACCGTGTTCGGCCTGATGGCAGCCGGCGTGATCGAGACCGCCGATGCCGGTGCACGGGAAACCGGCCCGCAGTTTGTGCTCAAGGGCGCGAAGGACCCTTACGCCCCGCCGACCAAGGGCAAGGAAGAAACCAAGCTGGTGCACGGCGAAGGCGGGACCAAGTATCGCACTGCCTATTTCAGCTTTGCCGACGATTTCACCTCCAACCTCAGGGATAGCAACGGGCTGATCCAGGTCAGCCTCGCGGCTTCCACCCGGCGCGACGGGCGCGTGCTGATGTGGCTGCACGAACACCAGCTGGCGATCCGTTCGCGGCTTCTGGTCGAACTGGCCGATACGCCGGAAGAGGAAGTGATCTCCAGCGAAGGCAAGGCCCGGCTGCAGAAGCGCCTGACCGACGCGGTCAACGAAGTCCTGACCGAGCAGGAAGGCTTCGGCGGGGTCGACAACATCTATTTCCGGACTTTCATCGTCCAATGACGCGGTCCGCGCCCTCTTCGCCGCGCCGGGTCGCGAGCCATTGCGCCGCGCTGCTCAGCCAGCGCGAGCCAACCGCCGATCTCGTGCCCGATTTCGAGAGCTTCGGCGCTCGCCTGTGCGGCGCGCTCCATTCCGGCGTGGCCGATCTGACGGAAGATACCGGCGTGCGCGTTGCCCTGCAGGGTTCGCAAGCGCTCCGCGGTGCCCAACTTGCCGGCCATTGCGCTCCGCTGGCGGCGGTCAGCCGGCATCGCTTCGGCGTTGCGGGTCATGTCCTGGCCCTTGCGGTCGACGGGCGCGCGATCCTCGAACAGCTTGACCGCACCTTTGGCGGCTCGGGCGATATCGGCAAGGATTTGCCGGCCACGCTGCCGCACACTGCGCGGCTGCTGTCGCGCCGGTTCGAAAAGCGCGTGATCGCGGCCGTTGCGGGCGAACTGGCAGGGCTGGAATTCCATACGGAAGACGACACGTCGTCGACCGACATCGCCGCCCCCTTCGCGCCAGAAGCGGAGCTGACCGCGCTGACCCTGCTCGTCACCGGGTCGGACGATCGCGAATGGCGGCTCGTGATCGCGCTGGAAACCGCAGCGCTTTCCTCGCTCCTTCCCAAGCGTGCCTCTGCCCGCCGCGCGCCCGTTTCGCGCCGCAAGCGGGGCATCGACGAGGCGCCTTTTGCCGAGCTGCCGCTGGCCGCCAGTGCGCGGCTGGTGGACATGGCGATGCCGCTCCACCGTGTTGCCGCGATCGAGGCGGGCACGGTCCTGCCGATCATGGTTGCGCGCAATGTGCCGCTGCAGATCGGCGAAGCCATCGTTGCCCGCGGCACCGTGGGCGAAGTGGACGACCAGGTCGCGCTGCAGATTACCCAGACTTTCACCGGCCAGATAACCCCCGGAAAGGACACCCAATGACCGACGCAAACCAGGGCTTCGGCCTGATCCAGGACATCGATGTCCGCCTGACTGTCGAACTCGGCCGGACGCAGATGAACCTGCGCGAAGTGCTCGACCTGGCGGAAGAAAGCGTGGTCATGCTCGACCGCCTGACCGACGAGCCGCTCGACGTGCTGGTCAACGGCAAGCTGATCGCCAAGGGCGAAGTGGTCGCCGAAGGCAACCGGTTCGGCCTGCGCATTCTGGAACTGGTCGGCGACGGACGCGGCAGCGCCCCGCGCGAACGCCGCGCGCCGCCGATCGAGGTTACGACCAAACAGCCGGAGGGGAGCGCGGCCTGATGGGCTGGTACATTCTCAAGCTGCTGATCCTGCTTCCGCTGATCGGCCTGATGATCTGGGGCAGCCTGAAGCTCGCCCAGAAGATGCAGGGCCAGTTCGGCGCGCCGCAGGGCGGGGGCACCAAGGCCGTGCGGGTGGTGGAAACGACGATGCTGTCGCCGACCATGCGCCTCGCGGTGATCGAATTCCACGGGCGCGAGATCCTCGTCTCCACCTCGCGCGCCGGACTGACCAGGCTGGCCGAGGCGCCGGCGCGCCAGTCGATTGAAAGCCCGGCCATTGCGGAGGACGGCGAATGAAGCGCCTCACGGCCATTGCCGCGACCCTGGCGGCCATCGCGCTGCCTGCCGCCGCGCGGGCGCAGGCGGCCGTTCCCGGCGCGCTCGACCGCGCGTTCGGCGAACTGGGCGGAGCCGGCGGCGAACCGCTGAGCATGTCGCTCCAACTGCTCCTCGTCATGGGGCTGCTGACGATCCTGCCCGCGCTTGTGCTGATGATGACCAGCTTCACCCGGATCATCGTCGTCCTCGCGATCCTGCGTCAGGCGCTCGGCCTGCAGCAGTCGCCGCCCAACCAGGTCCTGATCGGGCTATCGCTGTTCCTGTCGCTGTTCGTCATGGCACCGACGCTGGAACGGGTGAACGAGGCTGCGATTGCGCCCTATGCCGCAGGACAGGTCAATGCCGAGGAGGCGATCGAGCTGGCCGGCAACGAATTTCACGGGTTCATGATCCGCCAGACGCGCGAGCGCGACCTGCATATGTTCGCCGACATTGCCGATGCGCCGCAGTTCGCCAGCCCGGCGGACGTGCCGTTCTCCATCCTGCTGCCGGCCTTCGTCACCAGCGAGCTGAAGACCGCGTTCCAGATCGGCTTCATGCTGTTTCTGCCGTTCCTCGTCATCGACCTTGTGGTGTCGAGCGTGCTGATGAGCCTGGGCATGATGATGATGAGCCCGATGCTCGTCTCCCTGCCGTTCAAGCTGCTGCTGTTCGTCCTCGTCGATGGGTGGGCCCTGCTGATGGGCTCGCTCGCATCCAGTTTCGTCTAGCCGGGGATCGACCAAGATGGACGAACTGCCCATTCTCCTGGCGCTGGCGGACCGGATGCTGTGGATCACAGCGCTGGTCGCTGCCCCCGTCCTGCTCGCCAGCCTGGCGATCGGCCTGGTCATCGGGCTGATCCAGGCTGCCACTTCGGTCAACGAACAGACGCTGACCTTCGTGCCGAAACTGGCCGCCGTGGCGCTGGTGCTGGTCCTGTTCGGCGCGTCGATGATGGCGCTGCTGGGCGACTTCATGCAGGAAATCTTCATGGAAATCGCCAGGATCGGGCAGTGATCGCACTCGATCTGGGCCTTGGTGCGATAGAGCAGGATTTCTGGCGCATCGTGTTCCTGATGACGCGGATCGGCGCCGGCCTGCTGGCCGCGCCGTTCTTCGGCGCCGCATCGGTTCCGATGATGGTTCGCGTGTGCCTTACGGCTGCGCTGGCGATTTTCGTCGGGGTGTGGATGCCCGCGGTCCAGCCGCCCGAAGCCCTGTTTTCCGCCGATGGAATGCTGGCCGTGGCGGGCGAGGTCGCGATCGGCCTGGCGCTCGGCTTCGTCCTTCAGATCGCCTTTGCCGCCCCGGTCATCGCGGCCGAGGTGATCGGCGGCGCGATGGGGATGAGCATGGCCATGGCCGCCGATCCCAACGGCGGCGGGCAGACAACTGCTTTCGGCCAGTATTTCACCATCGTCCTGACCCTGATCTTCCTCGCGCTGGGCGCGCATCTGCAATGGATCGCGCTTCTTGCGGAAAGCTATCGCACGTTCCCGCCGGGTGACACCTGGATGGGGGCGGACGGCTTCGCCCAGGTCGCGGGCTTTGCCGGGGCAATGTTCGAAACCGCCGTGCGGATCGCGCTGCCCGTTACCCTGGTCCTCCTGCTGGTGCAGATGGTGACCGGCGTGCTCAGCCGCTCGGCCCCTTCGCTCAACCTCTTCGCGCTCGGCCTGCCGGCGGGCGTGCTGGCAGGGATCGCCGCACTGATCATAGCGGCGCCGATGATCTACGACCAGTTCGGCGACATCGTTCAGGTGTCGATCGACCAGACGACCGGGGTGCTGGTGCGATGAGCGAGACCGCCGGCGAAAAGACTTTCGCACCGACCGACAAGCGCCGCCGGGACGCTGCACGCAAGGGCGACGTCCTGCGCTCGCGCGAGATCACGACGGCGGCGGCGATCCTGTTCGGCGGTGCCTGGCTGATGTTCGGCGGGCCGTGGCTGCTGGAAGAAATGACCGGCATCGTGCGCGACGCACTGGTGTTCGACCGGGGGGAGATGATCGATTTCCAGCCCGGCCAGATGATGCTGACCGGCCTGCTCGCCGCGCTGCCCCCGATCCTCACCATTGCCGGGCCGATGATCCTGATCGCGCTCGTCACCCAGCTGGGGCCGAGCGCGGACGGGCGCTGGGTGAACGAGAACCTCAACTTCAAGGGGTCGCGCATCAACCCGCTTTCGGGGCTGAAGCGCATGTTCGGCCCCAATGGCTGGATCGAGATGGGCAAGGGCATTCTGAAGGTCGCGCTGCTGGGTGCGATTGCCTGGTTCTGGGCGCGCGCATGGCTCGACACGATCGTCGGGCTGGGCAGCGGCAACCTGTCGCAACAGCTCACCGCCGCCTGGGGCGCGGTGATCTCACTCCTCCTCGCGCTGGGCGGAGGGCTGGTCGTGATCGCGCTGGTCGATGCGCCGATCCAGTGGGTGCGCCGCAACCAGCGGCTGAAAATGAGCCATCAGGAAATGCGCGACGAGCACAAGGAAGCCGAAGGCTCGCCCGAGGCGCGCGCCCATCGCCGCCAGCGCCAGCGCGAGATTGCCGCCGGCGGGGTGGCCCATGCCATGCGCGAGGCGCAGTTCGTGCTGACCAACCCGACCCATTTCGCCGTGGCGATGACGTACGATCCCGAAAAGGCCGCGGCACCGCTCGTTCTGGCCAAGGGGCGCGGCGACAAGGCGCAGGCGATGAAGGAACTGGCGCGCGAATACGGCGTGCCGATGCTCGAATACCCGCAGCTCGCGCGGTCGGTCTATTTCACCACGCGTGAGAACCAGACCATCCGCGAAGAGCTCTATGCCGCGCTGGCGGCGGTCCTGGCTTTCGTCTTCTCCCTCAAACGCGGGGAACAGCGCCCGGCTCCCGCGATCGAGGTGCCGGTGGAACTGCGGTTCGATGCGGAGGGGCGTCGTGCGGCCTGATCCGGCAAGCCTTAACGCCCGCGCCTTGCGGCCGTTCTCAGCGGTATGAGCGAAGTATCGTCCATTATCGCCGGTCTGGGCGCGGGTAGCGGCATCGACATGGTCTCTCTGGCCAGCGATCTGGCCGACGCGCAGTTTGCGCTGCGCAACGACCGTTTGAGCATGCGCAGCGAAGTGCTGGAACGGCAGATTTCCGCCGCTTCGTCGCTCAAGAACACGCTGGCCCTGCTCGCCGGCGCGCTGGGCGACCGGGTGCGCGCGGGCGATCTGGCGGTCAAGCCGCAGATTGCCAATCCTTCGGTGGCGACGGCAACCAGCCCGGCGGGCACGATCGGGTCGGGTTCCTACAGTCTGGAGGTTCTGGCGCTGGCTCGCAGGCAGACCCTGACGAGCCCCGCCTTCGCCGATCCGGCGGCTGCCATCGGATCGGGCACGCTGACCATTCGCTTCGGCGAAACGGACGGCACGGCCTTTGCCGCGGATCCCGAGCGCGAGGCATTGACCATCGATATCGCCAGCGGGGCCACGCTGGCCGACGTCGCCAGCGCGATCAACGCGAAGAAATCGGGCGTCACCGCCTATGTCGCACAAACCGCGCAGGGCGCCCAACTGGTACTGAAGGGCCCGGAGGGCGCGCAAAGCGGATTTGTGGTCGAGGCGACCGAAACGCCTGGCGAAGAAGGGCTGGCGGCGCTTGCCTGGAACCCTGCCGCCGGGGGCGATCCGGCGCGCCTGCTGGCGGCATCGGCCGATGCCCAGTTCCGGCTGGATGGACTGCCGATGACCAGTGCCACCAACGATGTCGGCACCGTTGCGCCCGGCCTCTCGCTCAAGCTCACCGGCACCAACGCCGGCGCGCCGACGACGATCGGTTTCCCCAGCCCGGTGGGGACCATCGCGAGTGCGATGCAGGATATTGTAAGCGCGCTCAACGAAGTGGTCGGGGAACTCAATGCGGCCACCGATCCGCATTCGGGCGACCTCGCGCGCGATCCTGGCGCCCGTGCGCTCAAGAAAACTCTTTCCGGTCTTTCCGGCATGGTGGTCATGCCCAATGCGCCCGACGGTGCGCCGCGCACGCTGGCCGACCTTGGCGTCGCCATCCAGCGTGACGGCACGTTCCGGCTCGACAGTACGCGCCTGCAGGCAACGCTGGACCGCGATCCCGGCGGCGTGGCGGCGATGTTCACCACCGGCCTCTATGGCGTCTACGCGACGGTCGACAAGATTTCGCGTTCCGCCTCAAGCACCGGCGATCCGGGGTCGCTGGCCGGTTCGATTGCCCGTTACCAGTCGCAATCGGCCGACATTTCGGAAGAGGCTGCGAAGCTGGCCGATCAGCAGGAACGCCTGCGGGCCAACATGATCTCCCGCTTCGCCAAGGCGGACACGCGCATTGCCTCCTCGCAATCCACGCTGTCGTTCCTGCAATCGCAGATCGACGCCTGGAACTCTTCGCGCGACTGATATGCTGTCCCTTACCAACCCGCACGAAGCCTATCGCCGCAGCGCGTTCGACGCCCGGATACAGGGTGGGGATTCAGCCGCGCTTGTTCAGTTGTGCCTGGAACAGGCGATCGCCGGCCTGGGTTCCGCGCTGTTTGCGCAGGACCGCGGCGACGCTTCGCTGCGCAGCAAGGCGCTGACGCGTACGCTGACGGCGATCACTGCGCTGGAAATGGGCGTCGACCGCAACGCGCCGCTCGCCCAGGCGCTGCTCCAGGTCTATGGCGCGGCGCGCAAGGCGGTGCTCGACAGCGTGACCGAATTCGAACCGGAACTGCTGCGTTCGGTCCGCCAGGACTTCCTCGATATCGAGGCGGCGCTGCGCGGAATCGACTGATCGGCAGGAAATCGGCGAACCGAGCAATCAAACGATTGCGGCTTATTTACAGTTACGTTAGTTTACATCGCATTGAACGGGGGTTCGATTGGGGTGTGGGGGCGCAGACCTGCTGCATCGGCCTCGCATAGCAATGCGTCGCAACCTGCGCGGAAATTGGGATCGATCGGTGAAGCTGGCAATGCAAGTGACCGACGTCGCGGGCGGGGCTCTCGTGCACGTTATCGACTCCGATACTCGACGGCGGGCGGAAGTCTCGCGCGAACTTCTGGCGCTTGGCGTTCATGCCGAAATTTACGAAGATGCCGGAGAATTCCTGCGGATGCTGCCCGCGCGGGGTGCCGTGCTGCTGGTGGAATCGAGCGAGGATGACCTTTCCGAATTCATGGACAGCCTGCGGGCCAGGCAGCGGTATTACCCGGTCTCGCTCTATTCGGAAACGCCTCGTCCCGAACGGATCGTGCGCGCCTTGCGCGAAGGGGCGCTCGACTATCTCGCCTGGCCGTTCGATCCGGCCCTGTTTGCCGATGCCCTGCGCAAGCTGAACGAGGACGGCGACCGGCAGCGGCGGATCGAGCGGGTCCGGGCCGAAGCGCGCGCGCTGGTCGAACAATTGACGATGCGCGAGCGTGAAGTGCTGGTTTCGCTGCTCGATGGCAATTCGAACAAGCAGATCGCCGCCGAGCTGGATCTCAGCCCGCGAACAGTCGAAATCTATCGCAAGAACGTGATGCGCAAGCTGGGTGCGAAATCGGCGTCGGATGCGGTGCGGATCGGGATCTATGCCGATTTGTGGGAATTGCCGGTCGCCTGAGCGGCGCAGTCGGGTTGCAGCGACAGCAGAAAGCCGATCCACGCCAGAACCAGCGCCCGTGCCGGGCAGCGTGCGCTGGCCGTCGCTTCGCCGCGATGCCCTTCGCTCCAGACCCGCGCAGAGGTCAACGATCCGGGCTGCGCAACGATTTCGTGCAGCAGCGATGGGCCGATCAACTGGATGGCGGCGGCTTCGAACGCCTGATCCGCCAGCAGGCTCTCGAACGCCGCTTCGTCGATCTCGCGGTCGACGATGGCGTCGAACGGCGACGGGGCCAGGGCGCAGAGGTGCCGCGACAGACGCAGGCAGTTTTCCATCGGCGCATCGCCGCTGGCCCGATCGGAAAGCCTGGCCAGGCTGTCGATCCAGGTCGCCCGGTCGAGAAAGGCGTCGTCACTGGGTGCCATCAGGGCAGGCCCCTTCCCGTTTTGCATTGAATATACACCGATAACGGGCGAGGTGTTATCTTTCTCTTGCTGGCAGGACCGGGGGCGCATTCAGCCTCGAATCCCCGGCAACGCGGAAAGTTCCCGCTTTTTTTTCGGCAAATGCTGGGCGGGCGAAATGTCGGGCATGTTGGCGGCTGTCACATCGGCTTCACGCTGCTAAGGCATGGCGATCCGCTCAACCACGCAGGATAGTATCGTTCATGTCGCACCTTTCCGCCGATCGCCGCACGTTTCTCGCCGCTACAGGTTCGGCCTTCGCCGCGCTCGCTGCCAGCGGCTGCACCACCACGATGGCCGCCGGCGGCGGAAGGGGCGGTGCGGGATATGGTCCCCTGCGATCCGATCCGGCGGGTCTGATCGATCTGCCCGAAGGCTTCAGCTATCGCACCATTTCCAACCTCGGCGAGATGATGAACGACGGTTTCACCGTGCCCGACGCAGCCGATGGCATGGGGTGCTTCGATCTCGGAAACGGCAAGCTGGCCCTGGTGCGCAATCACGAACTGGTTCCGGGCAAGGATGGCGGCGGCGTTGCCGGGCCGGCCTTCGACACCGTGGCGCGCAGCCTGGTGCCCCTGCCGGGCGGCACGACCACGCTGGTGCTCGATGCGGAAACGCTGGCGGTGGAACGGCAGTATCGTTCCCTCGCCGGCACGATCCGCAACTGCGGCGGTGGGATCACCCCGTGGGGCAGTTGGCTGACTTGCGAGGAAGCGCCGGTGCGGGCCGACGGGCGGATCAATCAGGACCACGGGTGGACGTTCGAAGTGCCGGCCGATGCGCCGGGCCTTGTCGATCCGGTCCCGCTCAAGGCAATGGGCCGCTTCAATCACGAGGCAGCCTGCGTCGACCCGGCAACCGGCATCGTTTACCAGACCGAAGATCGCGACGACAGCCTGCTCTATCGCTTCATTCCCAAGGTTCCGGGCAAGCTGGCGGAAGGCGGGCGTCTGCAGGCGCTGGTGATCTCCGACGCGCCGGCGGATACGCGCAACTGGGCCGGGGCGCCCTGGCCCACCGGAAGCTGGGCCGATGCGCGCTGGATCGACCTCGACGATGTGGAATCGCCCGAAGACGACCTGCGCCAGCGCGGCGCAGCGGACGGCGCGGCATTGTTCGCCCGGGGCGAGGGCATCCATATGGGCGATGGCGAGTTCTATTTCTGCTGCACCAGCGGCGGCGCGGCCAAGCTGGGCCAGGTCTTCCGCCTGGTGCCCGGTACTGGCGGCGCGCCCGACAGGCTGCAGCTGTTCTTCGAATCGACCAGCCCCGATCAGTTCAACTACGGCGACAACCTGACCGTTGGACCCAACGGGCACCTTGTGGTGTGCGAAGATCAGTACACCGAAGTGGTGAGCAACCACTTGCGCGGAATTACCCCGGCGGGGGAAGCCTATCCGCTGGCCCTTCTGCGCCAGCAGACCGAATGGGCCGGGGCCTGCTTCTCCCCCGATGGGCGGACGCTGTTCGTCAACGCCTACAGCCCGACCAGGACCTTCGCGATCACCGGGCCGTGGCTTGCCTGACGCGAACGGGGGCGACTGCATGCGATAGCGGCTTGTCCCGCGCCCGAGCAGGCCGCATGACCGGCTGATGTCTTCGCTGCTTTTCGCATTCGTCGCCGTTCTTCTGGGATCGTTCGGCGGCCGGGATCAACTGATCGTGGCGCAGGTTTCCGGCGCGTCGCGGCGCGGGCCCGGCGTGCTGTGCGCCGCCATCGCCAGTGCCACGCTGTCGGCCTTCGTCATGGCACTGGCGGGCCAGGCCGTGTCGACGATGTTGCCGGGGCCGGGCAAGACGATGCTGGTGGCCATTGCCCTGCTGTTCGCCGCGCTGGAGCTGGCCTGGCCGGTAAAACAGGCGCGGGCGAAGGAACCGACCCGGTCGGTTGCCGCCATTCTGATCGTGCTGGTGGTCAAGCAGTTCGGGGACGGCGCGCGGTTTCTGGTATTCGCGATCGCGGCGGCGACCGGGGCGCCGCTGCTGGCCGGCCTTGGCGGCGCGGCGGGGGGCACGCTCGCGCTGCTGGCGGCCTGGGCATTGGGGGAGCGGGATCTGGCCCGCCTGCCGATGCGGCCGCTGCGCCTCGCACTTGCAGGCATCGCGCTGCTCGCTACGATCGTGATCGGGCTGGGTGCACGGGGCATTATCGAATAATCGCTTTTTCCGATCACAGCATCAGCCACACTTGCCGAAACCGATTCCGATTTCGTCCGTTCGTAAGGCGAACACCGAATCCACAAGGAGGGCAGATTTATGAGCACGACGGGCGACAATTCGAAAAAGGCACTGGTTGACGCGCTGAACGGCGCGCTTGCCGATACGCTGGCGCTTTACGTCAAGACCAAGAATTTCCACTGGCACGTGGCCGGTCCGCGCTTTCGCGATCTCCACCTGCTGTTCGACGAGCAGGCGGCCCAGTTGATCGGAACGGTCGACCTGATTGGCGAGCGTGTGCGCAAGAATGGCGAAAGCACGCTGACTTCGATCGGCGCAATCGCGACGGCGACGGGCGTTGCCGACCAGGATGATACCGCGCTCGATGCCGACAAGATGGTGGCCGAACTGCGCGATGATAACCGCAAGCTGCACGACCGCCTGAATGCGGTGAAGGAAGCGGCAGAGGACGTGGGCGACAACGCCACCAGCGGGATCGTCGACGACTGGATCGACCAGGCCGAAGAACGCATCTGGTTCCTCGCCCAGACGTTGAAGTAAGAATACCTAAATTTCTGGCGAAAGCCCGCTGCGGCGCTTGGCCGCGGCGGGCTTTATGCTATTTGCGCGGACGTGACCGATATTGCTCTGATCGAAGAGGCCGACGATAGCCGGATCGCCGACTGGATCGGCGACAGGCTCGATGCCGCACTCGCTGCGACCGGCGGAACGGTGGCGATCACCATTCCTGGCGGTTCCACGCCATTTCCGATTCTCGACCGGCTGGGCGCGCGCGGGCTGGACTGGTCGCGCATCCGCGTGTGGCCGGGGGATGACCGGATCGTGCCCGAAGATCATCCGGCCAGCAACACCGGCCGAATCCGTGCCGCGCTGGACCCGCTGGGCGCGCAGATCGTGCCGCTGGCGGAAGACGCGCAGCCGCCGCATTTCGCAATCGCCTGGCTGGGCATGGGGGCTGATGGTCACATCGCCTCGCTGTTCCCCAACACCGATCCGAAGATTGACGATCCGGTGCAGGTGCGCCGGTTGACTCCCGACCCCCTACCGCCCGAGGCGCCCTTCGATCGGGTGACGCTGACCATACCCTCCCTGCTTTCGAGCGACGAGATCATGTTCGTCATCCGGGGTGCGGAAAAGCGTGCCGTGTTCGATGCGGCCATGCGCGGGGGGCACGATCTGCCCGTGGCGCGCCTGCTGTCCGCCGCGCGCCAGCCGGTGACATGTTTCGCCTGATCCCTCCGCCGGCGCACCGTATGGCGCTGCGCCTGGCCCATGCGGTGCGCAAGCGCTGGTGGCGCATTGCCCGCCCGCAGCTGGAAAGCTGCACCATCATCGCCAGCGATATCGGGGGGCGCCTGCTGCTGGTACGCCTCAGCTACGGCGCGGGGACCTGGGCTTTCCCTTCGGGCGGGGTGCGCCGGAACGAAACGCCCGAGGATGCGGCCCGGCGCGAACTGCACGAGGAAACCGGCTGCCGCGCGCACGCAATGGCGTTGCTGGGGGTCCGCAACGAGAGGCTGCACGGCGCGGCCAACCGGCTGCACATTTTCGCAACCCAGGTTTCCGACCGTCCCCGCCCCGATCAGCGCGAAGTGGTGGAGGCGCGGTTCTTCCCTCCGCATTCGCTGCCCGAACCGCTCGACGAGCGCACCCGGATCAAGATCGCGCTCTGGCGTAACCGGTCATAACAGCGACAGCTGCGCCGTATCCTGCGGCCTGTCGTCCCGCTGCGCGTCGCCCTGATCGAGGTTCGATAACGTCAGGCCCATCAACCGGATCGGCAAGGGCAGCGGCAGCATGGCGTCGAGCAGTTCGTGGCCGAGCCGCGCAAATTCCTGTTTGTCGGCGACATTGCGCGAGAGGCTGCGCGACCGGCTGACGATACGAAAATCGGTGTACTTCATCTTCAGCGTCACGGTGCGCCCGCGGGCACCTGTCCGTTCTATGCTGTCCCATACGATGTCGACGATCGCGTCCAGTGCTTCGCGCAGGGCATGGCCCGATGAAATGTCCTCGCCATATGTCCGCTCGCCGCCCACCGATTTGCGGATGCGGTTGGCCCGCACCGGGCGCAGGTCCACGCCGCGTGCCGCGCGATAGAGATAATCGGCAAAACTGCCGAAATGCGCGCGGAGGAAGGCGATGTCTTTCGCCGCCAGATCGGCGCCGGTTTCGATCCCTAGCCGGGCCATCTTTTCCGCCCCCTTCGGCCCCACGCCGTGGAACCGGCGGACCGGGAGCGTCGCGACGAAGGCTGCCCCTTCGCCGGGGCGGATGACGCACAGCCCATCGGGCTTGTTCTGATCGCTGGCGATCTTGGCCAGGAACTTGTTGTATGACACACCCGCGCTGGCGGTCAGCCCGGTCTGTTCGCGAATGGCAGCGCGGATGAGCTGCGCAATCCGGGTCGCTGAACCGATGCCGTGCAGGTCTTCGGTTACGTCGAGATAGGCCTCGTCCAGGCTGAGCGGCTCGACGTGCGGGGTGTAGTGGCGAAAGATCGCGCGGATCTGCTGGGAAACCTGCTTGTAGACATCGAACCGGTGCCGGACGAATATCAGATCGGGACACCGGCGCCGGGCCGTGATCGAAGGCATTGCGCTGCGCACGCCGAACTTGCGCGCTTCGTAACTGGCGGCGGCGACGACCCCGCGTCCGCCCGATCCGCCCACCGCCACCGGCTTGCCGCGCAGTTCGGGGTGATCGCGCTGTTCGACGCTGGCGAAGAAGGCATCCATGTCGACGTGGATGATCTTGCGCAGCCCTTGCGCTTCGTCGGTTTCCCGATCGTTCGTAGCGCTGCCATCCTCCATCGCGTCATTCATTCGTTTTGATTACTTCACCGGGTTGCAAAGCGGAACCGTTCGCCGCAGAGGATTCTTGTGCAGATGCGAAATCAAACCCTGAGCGGCGACGAATCCGAGGTCCGGCGGCATTCCAGCCTCGCTGGCCGCCCCCCTATCGGGGAGGGGGAGCTGATCTGGATGATGGCGCTGCTGATGGCACTCAACGCCTTCGGGATTGACGCGATTCTGCCCGCGCTCGACGATCTTGCGCGCGATTTCGGCGCCAGCGGCAACGACCGCCAGTTCGTGGTCGGCATCTATCTGCTGGCAAGCGGTGTGGGGACTTTGTTGCCCGGCAGTTTCGCCGACCGGTTCGGGCGCCGCCCCGTCCTGTTCGTGGCGCTGGGCGCCTATATCCTGCTGTCGATCGCCTGCGCGCTGGCCACCTCGTTCGAAATGCTGGTTGCGCTGCGCGCGGTGCAGGGGATCTTCGCCGCCGGGATCATCGCCCTGCCGCCCGCGATCATTCGCGACCGGGTCGGCGGCGACCGCATGGCCCGGATGATGAGCCTGATCTTCGTCATCTTCCTGCTCGTCCCCGCCATCGCGCCCAGCATCGGGCAGGCGATCGTGGCCGTCATGGGGGACTGGCGCTGGATCTTCGGCGCGATGGCGGCCCTGGGCATCGGGATGGCGATATGGGTCTATATCCGCCTGCCCGAAACGCTGCACGCCACCGACCGGCAGGAAATCCGCCTGAAGCCGATTGTGCGCAACATGACGAGCGCGGTCACCTTGCGTGAGACGATCGGCTATACGCTGGGCAGCGCGCTGGTGTTCGGCGGCCTGTTCGGCTTCATCAATTCCAGCCAGCAGCTGATCGGCGAGGCGTTCGGCGCCGGCGACAGCTTCCCGCTGATCTTCGCGATCTGCGCCGCCTGCATGGCGGTATCGAACTGGTCGAATTCGCGGATCGTCGAACGTTTCGGCGCGCGCCGGGTCAGCCATGTGGCGCTGTTCGCCTTCATCGCCGTGGCCGCCGCCCAGCTCTGGTTCGCCAGCCAGCCGGATGAAAGCCTGTGGACTTTCGTGCCGCTGATGGCCGCGAACATGAGCCTGCTGGGCTTCATCGGCGCGAACTTCGGCTCTATCGCGATGCAGCCGTTCGGCCATATCGCAGGTGCGGCCTCATCGGCCCAGGGATTCCTGCGGATGACCAGCGGCGCGGCGCTGGGCGGGGTGATCGGCTATGCCTACGACGGAACGGCGCGGCCGCTGGCGCTGGCCCTGCTGGCGACTGCGGTGCTGAGCCTGCTGTTCGTGCTGTTCAGCGAAAGGGGCGAGCTGTTCGGCGCGCCGGTGCGGGACGAGGATTGAGCCTGCCGGTCGCTGCCGGGCCGGGTGATCACTCGCCCGCCGGTTCGACCACTGCCAGCACTGCCTCCACCTGGACCTGAGCGCCCTCGCTGGCCGAAAGTTCGGTCACCGTCCCGTCGAACGGTGCGGTGAGCGCGTGTTCCATCTTCATCGCTTCCAGCACCATCAGCCGCTGGCCGGCGGTGACCGTGTCCCCTTCGGCCACATCGAGCGCGATGACCTTGCCCGGCATGGGGGCAAGGATCGCCCCATCGGTGGCCGCGGCTGCCCCTGCGGCGGGGCGCGGCAGGTCGAAGCGCAGGGCATGACCCTGTTCGAAGACCACCAGCCCCCCGTCCATCGCCACCCAGTCGAGGAACTGCGCCCCGTCTTCAGCTTCCTCGTCGGCGCAGATGTCGACCACGTGGACCGTGCCCTCGTGGGATACGGCGACGGGCGAGCGATGCGGCGCGTTGAGCCGGAAGCCTTCGAGGCCGAACCAGGTCGGGTGGTGATAGCTGCCGTCGATCTCGTCCCGCGCCATCGCTGCGGTATAGAGCGCGGAGGGGGAGGGTTCGCCCTTGCGGACCAGATCGTCGATATGGTCGCTGATGAAACCCGTGGTCAGCGCGCCGGCGCGGAAATCTTCCGCCAGCAGGCACTCGCGCAGGAAGGCGGCATTGGTCTTCACCGGCCAGACCTGCGTGTCGTCGAGCGCGTCGGTCAGATCCTCGATCGCGGTGATCCGGTCGGGTGCGGTGGCAATGACCTTGGCGATCATTGGGTCGTAGAACGGCTGGACCGTGTCGTCGGTGGTGACGCCGGTATCGACGCGCATGGCTTCGGGCAGGTTGAACACGCGCAGCCGGCCAATACTGGGCAGGAAGCCGCTGGCCGGGTCTTCGGCATAGAGCCGCGCCTCGATCGCATGACCCTCGATGCTCAGCTCGTCCTGCTTCAGCGGGATCGGCTCTCCGCTCGCGACGCGCAACTGCCATTCGACCAGGTCCACGCCGGTGATTTCTTCCGTCACCGGGTGTTCGACCTGCAGGCGCGTGTTCATTTCCATGAAGAAGATGCGGTCGGCACGCAGGCCCTCGCTGGCATCGGCGATGAATTCGATCGTGCCTGCGCCCTCGTAATCGACCGCTTTCGCCGCGCGCACGGCGGCGGCACAGATTTCCGCGCGCGTGCTCTCGTCCATGCCGGGGGCGGGGGCTTCCTCGATCACTTTCTGGTGGCGCCGCTGGAGCGAGCAGTCGCGTTCGAACAGGTGGACGACATTGCCGTGGCTGTCGCCGAAGACCTGCACTTCGATATGGCGGGGGGACGTGATCCACTTTTCCAGCAGCACTTCGTCATTGCCGAAGCTGGCCCTGGCCTCGCGCCGGCAGGATTCGAGTGCTGCCGCGAAATCGGCCGGGGCATCGACCTTGCGCATGCCCTTGCCGCCGCCGCCCGCAACCGCCTTGATCAGCACGGGATAGCCGATTGCGTCGGCTTCCTGCCTGAGCCGTTCAGGCGACTGGTCTTCGCCTTCGTAACCCGGCGTGACCGGTACGCCCGCTTCGCGCATCAGCTTCTTCGCCGCGTCCTTCAGCCCCATCGCGTCGATGCTGTCGGGTTTCGGGCCGACCCAGATCAGCCCGGCATCGATCACCGTCCGCGCAAAACCGGCATTCTCCGACAGGAAGCCGTAGCCGGGGTGAATCGCCTGCGCGCCGGTCTGCTTCGCCGCGGCGATGATCTTCTCGCCCAGCAGATAGCTTTCGGCGGCGGGAGAGGGGCCGATATGGACCGCTTCGTCGGCCAGCCGCACGTGCAGCGCCTGGGCATCGGCGTCGGAATAGACCGCGACCGTGGCGATATCCATCGCATGCGCGGTGCGGATAATGCGGCAGGCGATCTCGCCGCGATTGGCAATCAGGAGCTTGGTGATCATGGGCACGATCGCTAGCCCAAATCTTTCGTTATTGCGAGGTGCGACGCGCTATTCGTCGTCGGGCAGCGGGTCCATCGGCGGCTTGGCGATCGGGCCGGCCATGCGCACGTCGATCAGGATCGATCCGCGGGTCCATTCGGGCATCGTGTCCGGCATGGGCGGGCGGTTCTTCAACGCTTCCCAGAACGCCGCGGCGACGTGTTTCGCCTTCTCCCGCCGGCCGATCACCACGCGATGATCCCACGCCGCAGTGCCCCGCGCGCGAACCTCGCGCCCGATCGCGCCATATATGCGTGCGGCTGCCAGCACGGCCCAGCGACTGCGGAAGGGCAGGCGCCGGGTGCCCAGCCGGGCCGCGGCCTCGTGCCGTTCCATATGTTCGACCAGCCGCGCGGCCATCGCGGCCAGTTCGCCCCGGTGATGCGGCTTCATATGCTGGCCCGGTTCGATATCCTGTTCGACCAGCCATTCGATCGGCAGATAACAGCGGTCGGCCGCGTCGTCTTCGCCCAGGTCGCGCGCAATATTGGCGAGCTGGAAGGCGATGCCGAGATCGCAGGCCCGGTCCAGTGTTTCGCTGTCGTTGCGCGGCACGCCCATCACCACTGCCACCATGACGCCGACCGCCCCGGCGACGTGATAGCAGTAGCGGGCCAGATCCTCATCGGTGCGCGGACGCCACCCCATGGCATCCAGTTCGAAGCCCATGATCACGTCTTCGGCCATCTCGCGGGTCAGGCCGCATTCGCGGGCGACGAGGCCGAAGGCGTCGAAGGCCGGCTCCGCCGTCGGCAGACCGTCCAGGGCCCGCCCGGTCAGAAGCCGGATCGCGCGCAGCCGCTTGCCTGCATCGCCGTGATCGGCGGAAGAGTGGTCGTCCGCCGGATGGCCATGATCCTGCCCATCGGCCAGATCGTCGCAGCGGCGACACCAGGCATAGAGCAGCCACACCCGTTCGCGGGTGTCCCGGTCGAACAGCGTGCTGGCGGCGTGGAAACTGCGCGATCCCAGCTCTATCGCTTCACGGGCCCGATCCACCAGCGCCTCGCGACTGCGCCCGCCGCCGGCCTGCGACGGGGTGGTGCGCAGGATGCGCGATGGCGCGAGCATTCGCGGAACGACGCGGCGCGCCCGTGCCATCAGCGCCCCCTCATAACTCGCTCGCCTGCATTCGGAAGATCGGCGTGTGCGGCCGATAGGCCGCCATCCGGTCCAGCAGGGCGGGCAGGGTGGTTTCGGCGACGATGATGCCCTGGTGCGCGGGCCTTACGAAGCCGACTTCGGCCATATGTCGGTTGAACGCGATCAGATGGTCGTAAAACCCGAAGGCGTTGAGAAGGCCAACCGGCTTTGTGTGATAGCCGAGCTGCGCCCAGCTGACCGCTTCCCACAGCTCGTCCATCGTGCCCACGCCGCCGGGGATGGTCACGAATCCGTCGGAAAGATCGGTGAAGCGCTGCTTGCGTTCGTGCATTCCCGATACGGTGTGCAGCTGAGTGCAATCGGTGTTGGCGACTTCGCTGCCGGCCAGCGCCTCGGGAATAATGCCGATAACTTCGCCGCCTTCGTCGAGCGCGCCGCCCGCAACCGCGCCCATCAGGCCCAGCCGGCCCCCGCCGTACACGACCCCGATCCCGCGCTGCGCCAAAGTGGCCCCGACCTCGCGCGCGAGTTCGATATAGCGCGGATCGGCGGGCGTGGCGGACCCGCAATAGACGGCAAGACGTTTCATAAATCCTCCCCGTATCGGGGAGGGGGACCAGCCGCAGGCTGGTGGAGGGGTACCATCGGTTTCTCCGTCCGTTGGGAGCAGATCTCGATAATGCGCCTAACTACCGGCTCGATATCTTCAAGCACTAGTTTGGCCGGAACGCGTGTGGTCGCAATGCCTTGCGAACGCAGGAATGCCGAACGACGTGCATCCTTGCGCGCATTGATCTCGTTGTCGTGCGCCCAGCCATCGACCTCGATCGCTAGCCTCGCCTTCGCGCAATAGAAATCGAGAATGTAGTCGCCTGCCGGGTGCTGGCGGCGAAACTTGAACCCGTTCGGCCTCTTCCGAAGCTCTCGCCATAGCAGCGTTTCGGGCAGCGACATCTCGCTGCGCAGCTTGCGAGCCTTGCTGACCGTTTCACGCGGGCCGGTGATCATGGTGAACACGCTTCTTTCAAGGCCCCGATCATGGCGCGTACCCCTCCACCATGCTGCGCATGGTCCCCCTCCCCGGGGCGGGGAGGATCATGCGCTGAGGTCCCCGATCATCAGCCCTGCGGTGGCTTTCGCGCTGCCGACCACGCCGGGAATGCCTGCGCCGGGGTGCGTGCCCGCGCCGACGAGGTAGAGGTTGGCGATCGCATCGTCGCGGTTGTGCGCGCGGAACCAGGCGCTTTGCGTCAGGGTTGGTTCCAGGCTGAATGCGCTGCCTAGATGGGCGTTGAGGTCGAGCGCGAAATCGCGCGGGGCGTAGTGAAAACTGGTGACGATGCGGTCGTGGATATCGGGGATCAGCCGGCGGCCGACCTCGTCGAGAATGCGCCGTTCCAGGATCGGACCGATCTGATCCCAGTCCACCGCCAGCTTGCCCTGATGGGCGACCGGTATCAGCGCATAGAAGGTAGAGCGGCCCGGCGGGGCCATGCCCGGATCGGTCACCGTGGGATGGTGCAGGTAGATCGAGAAATCGGCCGGCAGGACGCCGTTTTCGTAAATGTCTTCCAGCAGCCCCTTGTACCTGGGGCCGAACAGGATCGTGTGGTGCGGGATTCCCGGCCAGGTGCCTTCCAGCCCGAAATGGACCACGAACAGGCTCGGGCTGAACCGCTTGCGCGCCAGCGAACGGGCCTGTTGCGGCCCGCGCTTGGTCCCGCGCAGCAGATCGCGATAGGTGTGCACGATGTCGGCATTGCTGGCGACGGCATCGAACGCCTCGCGCCAGCCGCTGGCGGTTTCAACCTCGGTCACCCGGTTGCCGATCGCGTGAACCTGCGTCACCGCATCGCCCAGCCGCACGGTGCCGCCCAGCCGTTCGAAATGACGCACCATGCCGGCCACCAGCCGGTTTGTGCCCCCGCGCGCCCACCACACGCCGCCGTCCTTTTCCAGCTTGTGGATCAGGGCGTAGATCGCGCTCGTCGTCATCGGATTGCCGCCGACCAGCAGGCTGTGGAAACTGAACGCCTCGCGCAGCCGCTCGTCCTCGATATAGCGCGAGACCATCGAATAGACGGAACGCCAGGCCTGGTGCTGCAGCAGGGCGGGCGCGGCGCGGATCATGGCCCGGAAATCGAGGAAGGGCACGCTGCCCAGCCGCAGATATCCTTCGCGATAGACGCCTTCGGAATAGGCGAGGAATTCCTGATACCCGGCCACGTCGGCGGGATTGATCCGCGCGATTTCGGTGTTGAGCTGCGCCTCGTCGTTCGAATAGTCGAACACCGTCCCGTCAGGCCAGTTGAGGCGATAGAACGGCGCGACCTTCATCAGTTCGACATCTGCATCCATGTCGCTGTCGGTCAGCGCCCACAGTTCGCGCAGGCAGGCCGGATCGGTGATGACGGTGGGGCCCGCGTCGAAGGTAAAGCCTTCGCGTTCCCAGTGGTAGGCGCGGCCGCCCGGCTTGTCCCGCGCTTCGATCACTGTCGTGGCGATCCCGGCCGATTGCAGCCGGATGGCCAGCGCCAGCCCGCCGAAGCCCGAACCGATCACGCAGGCGCGTTTGCCATCGGCGCGCTCGGGCACGAGAGTGCCGGTCGCGGTGGGCTCTTCACGCAGGAAGGATGTCTGCCGGTCGGTGTCGATCATTGCGGGGGACCCTGCAACGGCGGGCCGGTCCGTGCAAGCGCGCCTATTGCACGCGCCACGGGAACCGGCGGCTTTCCGATCAGGAGCCGCGCTTTATCCCCCATCGTCGAGCGCGCGGCGTAGAATCGTTCGATCAGCTTTTCGTCCAGGCGATAGAAGCGCTGGAATATGCGGTAGCGTTCGGCAGGCTGGGCAGCGCCGAACAGCATGGCGCCCAGATGGCGATAGAACCGCGTCCGCCGCCATGTTCGGCGCGCCTGCCGGTCGAGCAGGGCGGCGAGCTGGTCGCCGGGCAGGTCCGCCTGCGCCGAGACGGCCAGCGCAGTCTCGACCGCAAAGGGCAGGGTATAGCTGGTGAGCGGATGCAGGAACCCGCCGGCTGCACCGGCGCGCGCAACCCCGTCAGCCGCTTGTCCGCGCTGCCAGCGGGCGAAATCGCCGCCGGTAATCACCGGCAACACGCCGGCCTCCCCGCCCAGAATATCGCCTTCCAGCCCGTGGCGGCTGCAATAGCGGTCGATCCGGCCCGACAGCGCGCCGCGATCGAGCAGGGGGCTGTCCTGGTAATACGTATCCTCGACGAAGACCTCGTCCGCGCCGAGGGGGAGGACATAGACGAAGCGATAGCCATCGTGTTGGGTCACGGCGGCGTCCATGATCACCGGCCGGGCGATGCCGTGCGGGCGGGGTGTACGCAGGTGGCGGCCGAGGAAGACCTGCCAGCCGCCGGTGAGCCCATCGGCCTGGGCGAAACCGCGGCAGTCGATCACCGCGCGGGCGGAAATCCGATCGTCGTCTGCCAGCGTCACGCCCCCGGCGTCGAGCGCGGCAACCGCGCGCCCGCTCAGGATCGCGTCTGCGGGGAGTTCGCGCCGCAGACCGGCATCGAAATCGGTCGATGCCAGCGAGACGTAGCGGGTGTTCAGCGACCGGCGATAGGCGGGGAAGCGCACATCGTATCCGTCCCAGGCGGTCGTGCGGAACCGGGCAAGCAGGCCCGCGCCCGCTGGGTCGAGATCGCTGGCGAACCAGCTCCACCGGTGGTTGCCGCCCAGAATGTCGCCTTGTTCGATCAGCAGCACCGACACATCGGGCCGTGCGCGATGCAGCGCCAGCGCGATCAGTCCCCCGGCCAGCCCGCCGCCCACGATGGCGATTTCGACACGGCGCAGTTTCATGGTCTTTGCGGTACGAGGTAAAGCCCCGCCGGGCAATCGCCCCGCGCGTTGCACGCCCGCGCCGGAACAGGCGCGCCAGCCGCACGTTGCGAACAGAACACTTGCGGGGACTTCACCTTATGAAATCGACTCTCATGCTCGCCGGCGGGGCGCTGTTCGCGGTGATCGGCGCGCCGGCCCTTGCGCAGGATGGCGAGGCCGCCGGCCCGCCGGACAGGGAAGACAGCGTCTATTCGGGCGACTGGATCACGGTCGGCGCGGGCGCGGTCTATTCGACCAGCTACGACGGGTCGGACGACTACGTCGTTTTCCCCATTCCCATGATCATGGGCAAAGTCGGGCCGGTCAGCATCGCGCCGCGCGCGGGCGGGGTGGCGCTGGACTTTATCGAAAACCCCGATCGGGGCGTGGGGATCGACCTCGGCCTTGTCGTCGGCCTCAATTCCAATCGCGCCAGCAAGATCGAAGATCCGGTGGTCAAGGCCGCGGGCGAGCTGGACCGTGCGGTCGAGATCGGCCCCAGTGCCGGGCTCAGCTTTCCCGGCGTGCTCAATCCCTACGACCGGCTCTCGGTCGGGGTCGATGCCCGGTGGGACGTTGCCGGCGCGCATGAAGGCATGGTGATGAGCCCGAGTGTTTCGTATTTCACGCCGCTCAGCCGGGGCATGATCAGCGTGCTGTCGCTCAGCGCCGAATATGGCGACGACGACTATGCCGATTACTATTACTCGGTCTCGCCTGCGCAGAGCGCCGCCAGCGGCCTGCCACTCTATCAGGCCGACAGCGGGTTCAACAAAGCGGGCGCGACCATGCTGCTCGGCGTCGATCTCGACGGCAATCTCGCCAATGGCGGTCTCGCGGTTTACGGGCTGGGCGGCTATTCGCGGATGCTCGGGGATGCGAAGCGCACCCCCTATACCAGCGTGCGCGGCGATGCGGACCAGTGGTTCGCCGCGCTCGGCGTCGGCTACACCTTCTGAGCAGCCTGCAGGGGTGAATGATGCGGGCGGGGGCGCGGGCTGAACGCCGCGCCCCGCGCCCGTCAGCCCGTCAATCCTCGCCTTCTTCGTCGATCTTCAGTTCCGGCCGCGGGGCGGGCAGCGGCGCATTGCGGTTGCCCGGCTTCAGGTAAGTGTCGAACCACTCCATCATCCGCACGCTGTAATCGTAGCGCGCGGCGGCCTTCTGGTTGCCGTGCCCTTCGCCCGGATAGAGCACCAGCCGCACCGGCGTTTCGGGCTTGCGCGTCTTCATGTGGCGATAAAGCTCGTAGCTTTGCGTCGGCGAAACGCGGGTATCGCTGTCGCCGTGCATGATCAGCAGCGGGGTTTCGGCCTTGTCCACGTGATAGATCGGGCTGCGTTCCATCAGGTGGTCCCATTCTTCCCACGGCCACTTGCGTTCGTGGACAAGGTACATCTCGTTGGGAATGTCGGTCGTGCCGAACTTGCTGACATTGTTGGAAATGCCCACGAACATGACGCCGGCGGCAAATTCCTGCGAGTAATAGGTGGAGCCCCAGGCCGTGGCGAAGCCGCCATAGGACCCGCCGGTCAGGCCCACACGGTCGGGATCGGCGATGCCGGCTTCGACCAGCGCGCGCTTGCCATCGACCAGATCGTCGAATTCCTTGCCCGCGTAATCGCCCTGGTGCTGTTTGGAAAAGGCCGTGCCGTATCCGGTGGAGCCGCGGTAATTGGGCATGAACACGGCATAGCCGCGCCCGGCGGCGACCTGGCCGGGGGAGCTGTAATAGGTCTGCCAGCCGTTCGATTCGTGGGCTTCCGGCCCACCGTGAACGTCGAAGATCACGGGTGCCCCGCCGCGCGGAATGCTGCCGACCGGCTCGATCAGGACGCCTTCGATTTCCTGCCCGTCGCGCGCGGTATAGGTGAAGGTGCGCTGGGCGCCCATGTCGATTTCGGCCAGCCACGGATTGTGCCGGGTCCAGCGGGTGAACTGGCCGTCCGACACGACGTAAAGCTCCGGCGGATGCTCGGGCGAATGGGCCTCGACCGCGATCGTGCCGCCGCCCACTTCCAGATCGCTGAGGATCAGTGCGCCGGGGTCATGCTCTTCCAGCACGTCGCCTTCGGCCGAATAGATCCGCAGCACGCTCTGCGCGCCGACATCGACGATTGCGGCCAGCCGCCCGTCGGGCAGGAATTCCGCATCGCTGGTCGCTTCGGGCGCACCGGCGTTGAGCGCGCGATAGGTGCCGGTGGCGACATCGGCCATGTGCAGCGTGGTCGCCGCCGGGTCGTTCGCATCGACCGCCGCGATCAGCGACAGGCGGCTGCCGTCAGGCGAAATCTCGACATCGCCCAGCTTGCCCGGCGTTTCGACCGCGCGCAGCACGCGCCCGCGGGCAAGATCGAGGATATGCACGCGCTTGGAGGTATAGCTGTCGTCCACCAGCGGCGAAGGCGCGCTTTCGACAATCGCGGTGGTCCCGTCGGATGCGACCTGGATGCCGCTGACGTGGCCGGGGATGTCGATTGCGCGCGGGGCCGAATCGACTTCGTGCCCGACGCGTGCGGCGAAGAGCCGGTTCAGATCCGCCTCCTCCTCGTAAACCACGGCGTCGAAACCGGCTTTCTTGCGCTTGTCCAGCGCCTTGTCGGGCGCGGCGGCGGCCAGCAGGTACAGCGTGGCACCGTCGGGCGACCAGGCATAGTCGCGCAGATGCGCATCTTCGATCTCGGCGAGCTTGCGATGGCCCCCGCCATCGACCGGAATGCCCCAGACCGCGCGCTTTTCATCCTCGGCCTTGTGAAGGAAGCTGACCATCCGCCCATCGGGCGAAAAACGCACGGCCGACACGTCGATATCCGCGGGCAGGAAGTCGCGCGCACTGTCGGGCCCGTATGCCAGCTTGAGCTGGTCTTCGCTGCCGCCGTTGTCTTCGCCTGCGGTGACATCCGGCCTGCGCGACGTGGTATAGGCGATGCGGCTGCCATCGGGTGAAACCGCCAGTTCGCCAACGGTTTCAAGCTTCGCGACATCTTCGGCCGTCATCGGCCGGGCGGCGGCCGTGGCGGCGAGCGAAACCGATGCGAGCAGGGTCGCGGCGCTAACCAGTGTCCGGGTCATGGATTTCCTTTCGAATGAAACTGCCTGCGCGGTCATACAGCCTGTGGCGCGTAGGGCAAACGGCAGGCCGTGCCCCCCTTGCGCCGGACGGCGCGCGCGGGCATCACCCGCGCCGACAGGGAGGATTGCTCGATGAAGTTCAAGGTTCCGCTGGCGGCCGCCGCCGCTTTCGCCGCTGTGCTGGGTGCCGCGCCGGCGCTCGCCGAAACGATCGTGATCCATGCCGGCGCGGTCGTGACCGATGCCGGCAGCGACCCGCGCGGTCCCTCCACCATCACCGTTACCGACGGGCGGATCGTCGCCATCGAAAGCGGCCACCAGCCCGCGCCCGCCGGGGCCGATACGGTGGACCTGTCGGACCGCACCGTCCTGCCCGGCCTGATCGACCTGCACGTCCACCTGACCGGCGATCCGGGCGGCGATTTCTGGAAGGAAGCGGTCGAACCCGACGAATGGGGCGTCGTGGTCGGGGCCAAGAACGCGCGCCTGACCGCGCTGGCCGGGTTCACCACCGTGCGCGAGGCGGGCAGCGCGCAGCACACCGCCTTTGCCCTGCGCCGGGGCACGGAAGAAGGCATGATCCCCGGCCCGCGCATCGTTGCCGCCGGCCCCGCGCTCGCCATCGTCGGCGGCCACGGCGACGTTTCGGGCTTCCGGCCGGATATCAACCACGTTCTCGCATCGGGCTATGCCTGCACCGGCGCGGTCGAATGCGCGGAGAAAGTGCGCCGCGCGAGCCAGAACGGGGCGGACTGGATCAAGATCACCGCGACCGGCGGCGTGCTGAGCCAGCAGGGCCGCGGGCTCGACGCGCACTTCACCAATGCGGAGATGGCGGCGATTGCCGACACCGCGCATTCGTTGGGTCTCAAGGTCATGGCCCATGCCCACGGCGCGCGCGGGGTGGAAGCGGCCAGCAAGGTCGGGATCGACACGATCGAGCACGGCACATATCTCGACGATGGCGCGATCGGGGCGATGAAGGCGAACGGCACCGTGCTGGTCCCGACGCTGATGGCGTTTCAGGGCATTTCGGAACGGCTCGGCACCGGCACTTATACCCCGGTGGTGGAAGAAAAGGTGCGCGCCGTGGCGGAGGCCGCGCGCGTGTTCATGGGCAAGGCGCACCGCGAAGGCGTGCGGATCGCCTTCGGCACCGATGCCGGCGTGTTCGAACATGGCCGCAATGCGGGCGAGTTCCGCCTGATGATCGGGCAGGGCATGTCGAGCCGCGAGGCCTTGGCCAGCGCCACCACGGTGGCCGCCGAAGTGCTGGAGATGGAAAACGAAATCGGCCGCCTGGCCCCCGGCTATTCAGCGGATATCGTCGCGGTGGCGGGCAATCCGCTGGAAGATGCCACGGTGCTGGAAAATGTCGAATGGGTCATGGCGCGGGGCCGTGTGATCGAATAACCGCACCGGTCGAACGGAATGGCCGCCTCGTCGAAGTGCGCCCGCAATCCGCGGCGCTGTGCCTAGGCTGGGCCGATAGATGAACACGCCGACAAACGAATACAGGGGAGATCTCGCATGAATAGCCTTCGCCTCGCGCTTGCCGCGACCACCGCGCTTTCGCTCTGCCTCACCGCGCCCGCCGCATCGGCGGCGGCGCAGGGCGCGGAAACGTCCCCTGTCGAAGCGCGTGAGCAGACCGAGCACGATCGGCTGTTCGCCCTGTTCGCGGCGGCCAACGAGAAGTACCTCGCACTCAATCCGATCATGGCGCTGTTTCGCGGCGACATGCGCTATGCCGACAGGCTCGGCGGCTTCCTGACTGATGAATACAACGCGCAGACCATTGCCTTTGCGCGCGAGAACCTGGCTGCGCTGGCGAAGATCGACCGTACCGCGCTGAACGCCACCGACCAGCTTGCCTACGACGTGTTCGAATACAACCAGCGCAATACGCTGAAGGATTACGCGCCCGATATTCTGGCGCTGACCGAAGTGCGCCCGATCAACCACTTCTTCGGCTACCACACGTTTTACCCGACCTTCGCCAGCGGGCAGGGGGCAGCGCCCTTTAAGACGCTGGAGGATTATCAAAACAACCTCAGCCGTCATGCCGAATATGTCGATCTGATCGACCGTTCCATCGACCGGTTCCGTCAGGGCCAGGCGACGGGCGTTTATGCGACGAAGCTGACCATCGGCAACGTGGTCGAACAGCTCGACACTCAGCTCGCCATGCCGCTGGAAGAATCGCCGCTGTGGGGGCCGGTCGGCATGTTCCCCGACGATTTTTCGGATGCCGACAGGGAACGCCTGACCGAAGACTATCGCGCCGCCGTTCAGGCGATCTATGCCGCGCACGAGCGTCTGCGCGATTACCTGCGCGACGACTATCTGCCGAATGCGCGCGATTCGGTTGGCCTGTCGCAGATGAAGGGCGGGGCGAAGCTGTATGATCGCCTGATCGAAAGCACGACCACGCTGGCGCTGGATGCGAATGAAATCCACGAACTCGGCCTGGCCGAAGTCACGCGGATCAAGACCGGAATGGAAGAGATCAAGGCCGAAGTCGGCTTCGACGGCACGCTCAACGAATTCTTCGATTACGTTCGCACCGATCCCAAGTTTGCGCCGGAAAGCCGCGAGGCGCTGACGCAAAGCTATTACGATATCGGCGAACAGGTCGATGCGAAGATCGGCGAGTATTTCTCGCTCGTCCCCCAGACCCCGCTGGAGATCAAGCCTTACGAACCTTTCCGCGAGAAGTTCGAGGCGGGCGGATCGTACATGTCCGGCGCGCCTGACGGATCGCGGCCGGGCACGTTCTATTTCAACGCCTACGATCTGCCCAGCCGGCTGACGACGGGCAATGTCACGCTCTACCTGCACGAAGGGGCGCCGGGGCATCACTTCCAGATCAGCCTGGCGCAGGAAAACGATGCCTTGCCCGCCTTCATGCGCTTCGGCGGCAATACCGCCTATGTCGAAGGCTGGGCGCTCTATTCCGAAACCCTGGGGTACGAGATGGGCTTCTTCGACGATCCCTGGAATCGCTATGGCACCCTGCAGGACGAACAGCTGCGCGCGATGCGACTGGTGGTCGACACCGGCATTCATGCCAAGGGCTGGACGCGCGAGCAGGCGATTGATTTCATGCTCGAAAATTCGGGCATGACGCGGACCGAAGTCGTGGCCGAAGTCGAACGCTATATCGCTATCCCCAGCCAGGCGCTGGCGTACAAGATCGGCGCGCTCAAGATCCAGCAACTGCGCGAGAAGGCAGAAGAACGGCTGGGCGACGATTTCGACATCAAGGCGTTCCACGCCCAGGTGCTGGGCACCGGCGCGCTGCCGTTGCCGGTGCTGGAGACGAAGATCGACCGCTGGATCGCGGTCGGGGGGCCTTCCGCGCCCGGGGGAGCTTCCGCGCAATGAGCGGCGCGACGATCTGGCACGGCGGCGTCACCCCCGAAGTCGCCGCCCTGACCGAGCTGGGCGATCAGTCGATGCCCGGCCACATCGGGATCGAATTCGTCGAAGTCGGCCCCGATTTCATGCGCGCGCGGATGCCGGTCGATCGCCGGACGCATCAACCGTTTGGCCGGCTTCACGGCGGGGCTTCGGTCGCGCTGGCGGAGACGGTCGGATCGGTCGCGGCGGCGAGCACGATCGACCCCGCGCGCTTTGCCGCGGTGGGCATGGAAATCAACGCCAACCATGTGCGCCCGGCGCGCGACGGCTGGGTCTTCGCCACCGTCCGGGCGGAGAACCTGGGGCGCACGACCCAGATATGGTCGATCCGCATCGAGGACGAGGCGGGCAAGCTGGTCTGCATTTCGCGCCTCACCGTCGCCGTGATCGAGATCGATCGCAAATAGCCACCGCGCAATGCGTGACACGCCCCCCGGCATCGGCTAGACGCGAGCCATCCCCGGGGAGCCTGTCGCGCAATCGCAGGTTGAGAGCGGAATAGCCCGCGACCCGTCGAACCTGATCCCGGTAATACGGGCGGAGGGAGGGAAGCGGTTTTCGCTACAGGAATCCGTGGCCTCGCTCCGAACTTGTACGGAGAGCGATTCTATGGCCGACATCAATTCCCAGTTCGACATCGGCGTGACCACCGGCCCGATCCGCGGCAGCCGCAAGATCCATGTCGGCGCGCGCACCGGCAGCGGCGTGCGCGTCGCCATGCGCGAGATCGATCTGGAGGGCGGCGAACCGCCGGTGCGGGTCTACGACACTTCCGGCCCCTATACCGACCCGGAGGCGCAGATCGACATTCGCCAGGGCCTGCCCGCCCTGCGCCGCGAATGGCAGCTTTCGCGCGGCGACGTGGAAGAATACGAGCCGCGCGAGGTGAAGCCGGAAGACAACGGCCAGCTTGGCCCCGACCGCAGCGGCGGCGTGCCCGCCTTCCCCACCGCGCTGCGCCGCCCGCTGCGCGCGAAAGCCGGCGGCAACATCAGCCAGATGCACTACGCCCGCCGCGGGATCATCACGCCCGAGATGGAATATGTGGCGGAGCGGGAGAACCTGGGCCGCGAATTCGTGCGGCGCGAGATGGACGGCAATTCGTGGGGCGCCGAAATCCCCGAATTCGTCACCCCCGAATTCGTGCGGGACGAGGTCGCCCGCGGCCGCGCGATCATCCCCAGTAACGTCAACCACCCCGAAGCCGAACCGATGGCGATCGGGCGCAATTTCCTGGTCAAGAT
Source organism: Pelagerythrobacter marensis (assembly GCF_001028625.1). Taxonomy (NCBI): domain Bacteria; kingdom Pseudomonadati; phylum Pseudomonadota; class Alphaproteobacteria; order Sphingomonadales; family Erythrobacteraceae; genus Pelagerythrobacter; species Pelagerythrobacter marensis. Next base: position 159,514 of record NZ_CP011805.1, read on the forward strand.
CAACGCCAATATCGGCAATTCCGCCGTCGCCAGCGACGTCGCGAGCGAAGTCGACAAGATGGTCTGGTCGATCCGCTGGGGTGCGGACACGGTCATGGACCTCTCGACCGGCCGCAACATCCACGACACGCGCGAATGGATCATCCGCAACAGCCCCGTCCCCATCGGCACCGTGCCGATCTACCAGGCGCTGGAGAAAGTCGGCGGCATTGCCGAGGACCTGACCTGGGAAATCTTCCGCGATACGCTGATCGAACAGGCCGAACAGGGCGTCGACTATTTCACCATCCACGCCGGCGTGCGGCTGCCCTATGTCCCGATGACCGCCCGGCGCGTCACCGGCATCGTGTCGCGCGGCGGCTCGATCATGGCGAAATGGTGCCTCGCGCATCACAAGGAGAGCTTCCTCTACGAACGCTTCGACGAGATCACCGAGATCATGAAGGCCTATGACATCGCCTACAGCCTCGGCGACGGCCTGCGCCCCGGCTCTATCGCCGACGCGAATGACGAAGCGCAGTTCGCCGAGCTCTACACGCTGGGCGAACTCACCAAGCGCGCCTGGGAACAGGACGTGCAGGTGATGATCGAGGGCCCCGGCCACGTGCCGATGCACAAGATCAAGGAGAACATGGACAAGCAGCTCGAGGCCTGCGGCGAAGCGCCCTTCTACACGTTGGGCCCGCTCGTCACCGATATCGCGCCCGGCTACGACCACATCACCAGCGGCATCGGCGCGGCGCAGATCGGCTGGTACGGCACCGCCATGCTTTGCTACGTCACCCCCAAGGAGCATCTCGGTCTGCCCGACCGCGACGATGTGAAGGTGGGCGTGGTGACCTACAAGCTCGCCGCCCACGCGGCCGATCTCGCCAAGGGCCACCCGGCAGCGAAAGTGCGCGACGACGCGCTGTCAAAGGCTCGCTTCGAATTCCGCTGGCGCGACCAGTTCAACCTCAGCCTCGACCCCGACACCGCCGAGCAGTACCACGACCAGACGCTCCCCGCCGAAGGCGCCAAGACCGCCCACTTCTGCTCGATGTGCGGGCCGAAGTTCTGCAGCATGAAGATCACGCAGGAAGTGCGCGACTTCGCGGCGAAGCAGAACTCGGATAGCTATCTCGCGGCAACCGCGCCGGTCGAGGGTGCCGACGAGGGTATGGATGAGATGGCCGAAAAGTACCGCGAGGGCGGCGATCTCTACATGCCGGCCAAATGATCTTCCGTCGCCTGTTCGAGCGCAAATCGCCGCCCGATCCACTGGCCTGTGAGGATTCGCTGACCCTACAGATGTTGCAGGGCGATTGGCAGTGCTCCTGCTGCGGGGAATGGTTCCATGGTATTACCGATCTCACGGCGGATCATCCTGATCCCTGGAGCTACGGCGCGAGCCATGAACCCAACTCCGCGCTACGGAGGGACGGCGACTTCCTCTCTGAGGATTTTTGCGTGCTCGATGGTGAGCATTTTCTCGTCCGCTGCGTGCTGGAGTTTCCCGTGTGCGGGCTGGAGCATTCCTGGGGGTTCGGCTGCTGGTCGTCGCTCAGCCGGGAGAACTTCGAGGAGTATGTCGAGGGTTTCGACAGTGGAGAGTACGAAGACGCGGGGCCATGGTTCGGCTGGCTGTGCAACAGCCTCAAGCCGCATCTCGTCGATCCTGTCGCAGTAGACGTATGTCCACGCTCGGGCCAACAAAGGCCGCGTCTGCTTGTAGTCGATGAGGATCACCCGATCGCCGTAGCCCAGCGGAAGGGGCTCTCCGCACGGGATCTTCTGGAAATCCTGCGAGCCAACGGTCACGGCCCGACAATACAGTAGCGAAGCGGCTCTCCTCGAATTCCGCTGGCGCGACCGGTTCTTGCCTGAGCCTCGTCCCCGGCACCGCCGAGCAATATCACGACCAGACGCTCTCCGCGGAAGTCGCCGAGACCGACCACGTCCGCTCGATGTGCGGGCCCGGGCCGAGGCCGCTTAGCGGCCGACGCGAACGAGCGAAGCGAGGACAACTTCTGCTCGATGAAGATCACGCAGGAAGTGCGGGACTTTGCGGCGAAACAGAACTCGGACGGCTACCTTGCGGCGGCGACGCCGGTTGAGGGGGCCGAGGCCGAGGGGGATGGAGAAGATGAGTAAGGTTTACCGGGAGAAGGGGGAGAAGCTATATCTCCCGGATGAGTAAATGGGATTCGCTCGATTGCGACCTAACATCGCACGATAGGTTGCAAACCAGACCCAAGCGCTTTACGAGAACAGATGGAGAACAAGGAGCGCTCAAGTGATCATTGAGGTATTCGAGAATTTGTTGAACAGTCTCGATGGCGAGGGGCGGGAGCGATATGGAGATGCGTGGGTTGGCCTCGTTGGTGAAAGGCTTGAGCAACTCCGTTCCGATTATAATGAGCTGACAGACCCCGGTCGTACCATAATCGACTATGGAGATTTGGCGACCCAAGCCGCTTACGTGTATGCATATGGGGTAGGGCGAGCATTTTTTACCTACGAACTTTTGAAGAAGCATCGCAAAGAACTCGAGGAGCCAATTTTTAGCGCCGATGTCGCGAGGGTCACAAGTCTGGGTGGAGGTCCGGGTAGCGAGCTCGCGGGCCTGGTCATGTATCTTCTAGATGAATCCAGCGGTGAAAGCGTCGAATCTATAAAGTATTGGGTGCTCGATAAAGATTCGGAGTGGGAACACCCTTGCCAAGCTTTGATCGATGATCTCTCAAATCACTTACCGATCAAATTGATCTATGACGAGCTTGATCTCGCAAACCAGAAAGAATGCAAAGCGATCTCGCTGGAAGGCGATGATCTTTTAATATTGAGTTTTGTCATATCGGAGTTGTGTGCTCTTGAAGACAAGAATGAGATACTTGAAGGTTTGAGGCATTTATACGGTACGATGGATAGTGGTTCATATATTTTTTATAATGACAGCAATGCATACAGCTTTTATAAGTTCTTTAATGACTCTAAAACTTTTGTGAAAGGTTTTGGAAGAGCTAGTCAAGTTAATGAGGTTATAGAGGAAATTGCGTTTAAAGAGGAATTGGGGGGAACTTATTCGAGTTACTCATGCGCTTACGATGCTACTCCGCACACGACGAGCGATGCGCTTTCGAAGTTTTTGAGAAGGGTGTGAAATGAGAGACTTGTTCTCTCTCGACCGACAATTTGAGGCTCTAGACTTGCCCGACGCGGATGTTTCAATCCTGCATCAGATTGAGATGCCGTTATCGTATCCTGAAATGCTTCGGAGATTGATTGATGACACTAAGTGGCGTCAGGAGCAGGTTCGCGTATACGGTAAGGTGCATGACCAGCCCCGCCTTGTGGCTTTATATGCCGACAAGGGAAAGACCTATGATTATTCAGGAATTTCTCTTCATCCTCTTCCTTGGACCGATTTATTGCGTGAAATAAAACGGCGGGTTGAAGACTGCACCGATGCAACATTCAATGCAGTGTTCTTGAATCTGTATCGGGATCACAACGACAGCATGGGTTTCCACAGCGATAACGAAAAGGAATTAGGAAAGAATCCAATCATAGCATCGGTGACATTCGGGGCCACCCGGACTTTTGTGATGAAACATAAGTTCGCCAAAGAGATTCCGCCTGTAAAAATTCCTCTAGAGGCAGGCACCGTGCTTTTGATGAAAGGGTCTACACAGCACAACTGGAAGCACGGCATTAATAAGCAGACTCGACCGTGCGGACCACGTGTGAATTTGACGTTTAGAACGCTTCTCTCCTGAGGACGAGGCCATGACCTACGCCCGCAACGCCTCCGGCCTTTCTACCACGGCGCCCGCGCCGATCTCGCGCCGGGCGACCTGCTCTCGCCCGGCTTCACCTCCAACTACGCCGACCGAAAGCTGTCGTGGATTTACTTTTCCGGTACGATCGACGCGGCGGTCTGGGGGTGTGAACTGGCCAAGGGCGAGGGCCGGGAGCGCATCTATATCGTCGAGCCGACCGGCGCGTTCGAGGACGACCCCAACCTCACCAACAAGCGCTTCCCCGGCAACCCGACCGAGTCGTACCGCTCGCGCGAGCCGCTCAAGGTCGTCGGCGAGGTCGAGACGTGGGAACCCCATCCGCCCGAGCGGTTGGCGGAGATGAAGGCGGCGCTTGCGCGGATGGAAGCCGAGGGCGGGCCCGAAATCATCGACTGAGCCCCCCACCGCCTCCACCCCGCACGCCCCACCGGCAAAAACCATTTTCCTACAGGGCCCCATCTGTGCCTTATCCTGCGCGATGAGCACGCATCCCGATCCCTCCGCCTTCGCCGCAGGGGCCGCCAGCGGCCCGGACGGCGGCGAAACCTCCGCCGCGTCCCCCGCCTCTTGCTCCGCCGCGTCCGGTGGGGAGGGGGGCGGGGGCGGGCCAGCCACTCGCCACGATGGCTGGACGCTCGAGCGGCAGGCGGGCTTCCTGCGCGCGCTGTCGGCCACGCATTCGGTCAGCGCGGCGGCGAAGTCGGTCGGGATGAGCCGTCAGTCGGCCTATCGCCTGCGTTCCCGCCTGAAGGGCAAGGCCTTCGATCTGGCGTGGGAAGTCGCCTTCCACCACAGTTACGACGTGCTCGCCCATGCCGCGCTCGAGCGCGCGCTCAACGGGGTGGAGGTGCCGGTCTATTTCCAGGGCGAGCAGGTCGGGACTTACCGCCGGTATGACGAGCGGCTGACGGTCGCGCTGCTCAACCGCTTCACGCTCGGCGGCAATCCGGTGTTCGGGCGGCTCGGCCCTCGCGCCGAACTGCACGCGCGCGATTTCGAGGCGCTGCTGGCGCGGGTCGAGGCGGGCGAGGCGGTCGATACTGGCGCGCCGGGGCCGGATGAACCGGGCGAGCTGGAGACGATCCTGCGCCAGAGCAGCGCGAAGGCGACATACAGCCCCTCCGCCACCTGTCCGTCCGGCTGGAGCGACGACGAATTGATCGCGGCTTTACAGGGGCTTGGCGGCGAGAGCGAAAAGTGACGCGGTGTCGCCTTCGTCACCCGCCGATGGTCGGCGGCCGCGCAGTTCGGCGGATCACTTGCTCAGCGCGACCAGTTCCCGGTCCAGCGCCTGGAGGAAGCGGGATCGGTCCGCCCTCGCGAACGGGGGCGGGCCGCCGCCGCTGGCGCCCAGCGGGCCATCCATCCCCGCGCGCAGGTCGGCCATGATCGCGCGGGTGGCGATCGCGCCGCCGATGCTGGCGGAATCGAACGGCCTGCCGTTGTGGGCGATGACCCTCGCGCCCGCCTTCAGGCAGCGTTCGGCCAGCAGGATATCGGCCGTCACCACCACGCAGCGCGGGGCCGCGCGGACAGCCTCCTCCGCAATCCAGTCATCCGCCGCGTCGAACGCGTCGGACACGACCACGCGGCGGATGCGCGGGCTTTGCGGCACGCGGAAGGGGGCGTTGCTGACCACGGCGACATGGGCGCGGTAGCGTTCGGCGACGCGGTAGATCTCCTCCTTCACCGGGCAGGCGTCGGCATCGACGAGGATGGTGAGAGGGGGGCGGTCGGCGTTCACCCGGCGCGCTCTAGCGTCCCTGTCGCGCGAAGTCATTGGCGGGTACGCGTTCGGGCCATTCGCGCACGGCGCTGGCCATTCGCCCCCGCCGCGCCCATAGGCCCGCGAAAGAAAGGAGGCCCCCGATGGCCGATCTCTATCTCAAATCCATGCAGTCGGAGCGCAAGGCGCTGTGGGCGACCTGCCGGCTCAAGGGGCTGGCCAGGGACACGCCCGAACGCCGCCGGATCGCCGAACTGGACGAAGCGATGGCGGCCCACGCCCGCAAGCAGGGGCGTGACGCTGGCGGCGGCGCGGGGGGTGGCGGCGGCGGCGGCGGCGGGGAATAGCCGGCGTGCGGCTCAGGCGTTTTTCATATTCTCTAGCCCCTTGATCCCGCCGGGTTTGAGGCTGGGGTTGGAGGCATTCTGTTTCGGCGCCTTTTCCGCCTTGGGTTTGCGGATTTCGCGGTTCGATTTGCGTTGGCCCTTGGCCATGATCGTTTTCCTAGCGGGGCGGGGTGCCCCGCCGGCCACGATACGCGCTTTATGCGCGCGCCCTGCATGAAATCGTCCCCCGCGGGCAGGCCGGCCGATTTTACTGGAAACCCGCGGCGTGCTTCCCATTTTGGTATATGACAAAGCCGCAACCACAAAAGGAGCATGTCGCTATGCAGGTCCAGTTCAATTCCGACTCGTCGGTCATGGGTACGGAAAACGTCGCCGAACGGATCGAGGCCAGCGTGCGCGAGAAGCTGGCGCGGTTCGAAGAACGGCTGACCCGGCTCGAAATCCATGTGCGTGACGAGAACGGATCGAAGGGCGGGGCGAACGACAAGGCCTGCACGATAGAGGCGCGCCCGCGCGGCGGCCGCGCGATCGGGGTGACCGAACATGCCGCGACAGTGGACGATGCCGCGCGCAAGGCAGCGAACACGCTTGCCCAGCGGCTCGAACGGCATTTCGGCAAGGAAGCGAAACACAGCCACGATCCGCGCCCCGAAAAGGCGCTGTAGCACGGTCTGCCGCCCTCGCACGGGCGAGCCGTTGCGCCCTAGTCGAAGCTGAAACCGGCGGCCTTCGCCTCGGCAATCACTTCGGCCCCGGTTTTCTTCGGGGTATCGGCGGCGAGTTCGGTGTGGGGCGGCATTTCGTCGATGAAGATCTGCTCGTCCAGCTTCCAGTCCGCCGGCAGGTCGAACAGGCCGGCCATGAACGATACGGTTCCGGCGGGCTTGAAGCTGTACCACAGGTTGCTGCCGCAGCGCCCGCAGCTCGCCCGTTCGGCCCATTCGGACGAATCGTAACGGTGCACGGCATCCTCCCCCGATAGCGCGAACGCTTCGGGCTGAAGACCGTGGAGCGAGAAGAACGTGCCCCCGGTCCAGCGGCGGCACATGTCGCAATGGCAAACCTCGATCCCCGGCTTCGCCCTGTTCAGGCGAACGGTGACGGCACCGCACAGGCAGCGCCCTTCGAGCGGCGGATCGAGCGGGACGGGATCGGCCATGGCGGGCTCCTCGACAGGTTGGATCTTGCCGCCGCAGGATAACGCGCGGCGCGGCGGGCACAAGGCGCTTTGCGCAGCGCCGGAACAGGCAAGCGCGGCGCGGGTTGATGGCGGTAAGAGGAGGCCGTGCCATGTTCGTCGCCGCCTATTGGTGGAAGGTCCATCCGGGCAAGGAAGCGCAGTTTCGCGCAGCCTGGCGGCGCGGCACCGAACTGATCGCGCGCAAATACGGCTCGCTCGGCTCGCGCCTTCATTGGGATGCGGACAACGCCCGTTTCGTCGGGGTCGCCGAATGGCCCGACAGGGCAACCTGGCAAGCGGCCTACGACGCGAAGATGGCTTACGACGAGCCGGAAACGCGGCGCGCCTTCACCGAAGCGATCGCCGATACCGCCGACGATCCGCTGCTGCTGATGGAAGTGACCGACGATCTGCTGGCAAGGCCGCCGGGCAGCGGCACCGTCTGACAGGTGCGGCAGCATTGCCGGATCGACGCGAGAGAGAACGGAGGTTTCCATGCCCACACCATCCCATCTCCCAATCGCCGCGCTGGGGGCGCTCGGCCTGGCGTTCGCCGCGGCCTGCACTCCGGCTGCGGACGGACCTTCGGCGGCCGGCAATGCGTCCGCCAGCCCGCGCGAATGCTTCAGCGCCCGGTCGGTCACCGGCTATCGTTCCGCGCCCGAGAGCGAGGACGGGGCAGAGCGGATCTATGTCGATGTCGGCGCGCGCGACACTTATCTGTTCGAAACGTTCGGGGGATGTCCCGACCTGGATTTCTCGTGGCGGATCGGCCTGCGCGACCGGGGAATCGGGCGGATATGCCGCGGTATCGACGTGGACCTGGTGGTGCCTGATCCTGCCTTCGGCCCGCGCGTGTGCCCCGTGCGCATGATCCGCAAGCTCGACCCCGGAGAGCCGGGCGCGCGGCGCAGTCGCAGCGATGATTAGGTGAATCGTCCCGGGCGTGCTAGATGGCCGGCGCTGACGTCGAAAATTGCGACGGACTTCGGCTTTTGACGACCGCCTTTGGCCGCCCTCGCGCGGCACCGGCGCAACCCAGACGGCGACTTCCTTTCATTTGACGACCCGACGCACGACCGGCGGGCAATTCCGTCCGCCAGCAATACCGTTTCTTGAAAGGAAACACTCGATGTCCAAGACCGGCACCGTAAAGTTCTTCAATGCCGATAAGGGTTATGGTTTCATTCAGCCCGACGATGGCTCGCCCGACAGCTTCGTTCACATCACCGCGGTTCAGGCCGCCGGTATGCAGTCGCTCGATAAGGATCAGCGTCTGAACTACGAAGTCGAGCGTGGCCGCAATGGCAAGGAAAGCGCGATCAACCTTTCCACCGCCGACTAATCCGGTTTGCCGGGCGCGCGCCCCAGGTCCGCGCCCGGCATCCCACTCCGTTTCGAAAGAAGGACTCCATCCATGAGCCAGGGTTTCGAATTCTACGAAGCACGCGCCAACGAAGCGGCCGCCGAAGCGCGGGTCGCCGTGCTGGACAACGTGCGCGATCGCGCGCTGCGTTCGGAAGCAACCTGGCGTTCTCTGGCCGATCAGGCGCGCGCCGTCGCGCAGGAGCGAATTCGGGTGGAGCATGAAAAGGCCGTCCGCCGCGCAGAAGAAGCGCTGGAAGCCTGCCCTCCCCAATAGGGCGCCCGCTGCACTGCGCCGAGGCAAAGATACCGACTTTGTGTCGCTTGGTCTTTCGGTAGACCGAACCGCCTCTTGCCACTGGCCATTGCAGGTCGGCGCGCTTAGAATGGAGGCATGACCCGTTCATTCATCGCCGCTGCCGCCGCCCTAATCTCGCTCACCGCGTGCCAACCCGGACCCGAAGGACCGGAGGGAACCACGCGCGACACGCCCGGAGAGGCGTTTTCTGATATCGCACCGCGCGAAACGGTGACCTTCACCGGTACCGAGCCGTTCTGGGGCGGCGAAATCACCGGCGAAACGCTGACTTACTCCACGCCCGAAAATATCGACGGTACGACGATCCCGGTCGAACGGTTCGCAGGCAACAATGGTCTTGGCTATTCAGGAACACTGGATGGGCAGGCGTTCGACATGACCGTGACGCCCGGCGAATGCTCCGACGGCATGAGCGATCGGACGTACCCGTTTACCGTTACCTTGCAGATCGGCGATGAGCAGCGAAACGGCTGCGCCTGGAGCGAAAGCAAGCCGTTCAGCGGCCCGGCGAACCCCTGACGCCGGCCCGATCCAGTTCCGGCCCAAGCCGGCCGGTGAGCCACAGCCACCACATGCGAAAATCCGCGGCGAGGCTCCACAGCGGATAAGTGAACGTCGCCGGGCGGTTCTTCTCGACACCGAAATGGGCGACCCAGGCGAAGAAATAGCCTGCGAGTGGCAGCGCGAGCAGCCACCACCAGCGCCCCGTCACCAGCGCGAATGCGGCAATCATGAGCACCAGCGTCGTGCCGATATAATGCAGCGCCCGTGTGCGCGGCAGCGAATGCTCGCGCAGATAGAAGGGCCAGAATTCGGCGAATGTGGAATAGGCACGGGCCATGACGCGATAATGCCACGCCGGCCCGCGCCAGGCAAATCCCCGCGAAAGGCGCGCTAGAACAGTCCCGGCGTCTCGCGCTGGGCGGGTGTGGGTCGATCGGGCTGGAGCACTTCGCGCTGGGCGGTGATCGACCGGCCGGTGGCCCCACTCTGCGCCGCGGTGGCATCGCGGCCGCTGATCGCGCTGCACACGCCAGCTCCACCGCGCAGAAATGCCAGGGCCTGTGCGATCGAAGCTTCCCCGGGATCGCCCAGCGGTGTCAGGATGTCGTCGGTCGCGCGGCATGTCACCGGGACTACGCTAGCCAGCCCGGTGAAATACTCGCCCTGGCCATCGGCATTGTCGGTCTTGAATGTGACCGCCCGCAGCCGATCGTCGCAATTGCGGCGATCGAAGCCATACTGGCCGACCGGTTTGCCGTAGGTGTTCGTTCCCACCAGTGCCATGTCGGTGCCGAGATAAGGGGTAAAAGCATTGGTGACGAGTTCGCTGGCCGAAGCAGTCCCGCCAGTACCGATGAACGCGATTTTCGTCGGGGCGATCGCCTGGTTCTGAGCGCCAAAGAGGCGAGTTTCGTTCTCGCTCGACTTCGAAGGCCGCAGCGTGGTGCGACTGAAGACCTGACCGACGTGGCCACGGCCCATCAGGTCGCCCATCAGCTCCGCAATTTCCACCAGACCGCCGCCATTGTACCGGAAATCGACGATCACCTCGGTCACGCCCTGTGCCTGGAAATTGGCAAACGCCTCGCGCAAGTCGGCTTCGGCCGGGCCGATAAAGGTCCGTAGATTGATATAGCCGACTTTCTTGCCGCCATCGTTGAGGATCCTGGCGCCATAGCGGTCCGATACCGGGTCGAGAGCGTGTTCGGTCTTTGTCACCGTGATCTGGCGCTCCGTGCCGCCGGCCTCGCGGATACGGAACACGCGCTGGACGCCGGGGTCCGACGGCCCGAGCGCATTGACCACCGCCTGCGGTCCACCCGAAACCATCAGGTCCGATATGTTCTGCAGGGTCGAGGCACTGGTGCCGACCGCCAGCAGTTCGACACCGCGGTCGAGACCCTGCGGGACCCCGGGGCCTTCCTCGAACCCTTCGATCACGAACACCCGGTTGCTGCCGGTATCGTACCCCAGCCTGATCCCGAAACCCGCATTGGAGCCGGAATTGTAGTAAGCCTTTTCCTCGGCGATCGAGGTGATGTAGGTGAAATACCGGTCCTTCAACTGTGCGCGGGCCGGGGCAACGAGCGCGTCGATGTACGATTGCAGATCGGTATGGTCGGCCTTGTTCACGCCGGTCGCGATCAGGTCGGGGAACAGGTACCATTCATCGAGCACGGCACGAACGAAATCCTGCCGGGCCGACAGCGAGCATTCGGAAGTGCCTGAAGTCGGGGTAGGCGTGGGATTGCCGCTGGTCGGTCCGCCGCTGCCGGAATCGTTGCGACCCCCACCCCCGCCACAGGCGACAAGCGAGCTTGCCAAAACGATGCTGAGTGCAGTGCGACCTCGACCCATTGTCGTCCTCCCGTCAGCCCCTTGGCATGCGGCAGGGGCGGTCTGTGGGAAGCAGGATGCCCGCCCCGGGCGACCGGTGCAAGCTGGCTGAGCAGTGTAAACTGCGAATATTACATGAGTTTAACGCCCAATCGGCTGAAAATGAGGCTCTGATCGGTGGAAAACCTCGTATTTACGCCTTACCGCTCTCGCGGGACCGGGCGGTTGCCCCTAGGTTGTTCCGTCTGAAACAACAGGAGTTCCAATGTCGAGTACCGTTCCGTCCTGGCTTGCTGGAGCGCTCAAGGGCTCGGGTCCGGGCGATGGGCGGCTGACGGTCGCGCATCTGGGGGACGAGCGCATGTTGGCGCGCGGCGGGTTTGCGCTGTCCAGTCCGGCATTTGCCGATGGCGATGAACTCGATCCCTGCTTTACTGCGGATGAGGAGGATGCCGTGGCGCCCCCTCTCGAATGGACCGCTCCGCCGCCGGGCACGCAGGAACTCGTGCTGGTGGTCGAAGATGCGGATACGGCGGGTGACTCTCCGTCGTGCCATTGGCTCGTGTGGGGGTTGCCTGGTCAGCGGGGCAAGCTGCTGGAAGGCGAAGTGCCGCCGCGGGTCGGCAAGAATTCGCATCGCAATTCCGAATGGCTTCTGCCGGAGCCGCCGCGGGAAGACGACGCGCACCGTTATGTATTTCAGCTATTCGCCCTCGATCTGCCACTGACGCTCATGCCCGGGGCAGAGCGTGAGGATCTGATCGCGGCGATGAAGAACCACGTCACCGCGGTCGCCGTGTTGACGGGAAAGTACCAGCGCCAGCCGGAGGATGCAGGGGAAGGCGCTTGGGACGAAGACGATTCTGTGTAACCAGCAACAAGCCAAGAAGGAAAGGACCTTAAAATGGCTGGCAAGAACAATGCACTGCAGAAGCCGGTGAACCTCTCATCGGACCTTGAGAATGTCGTGGGCAAGGGGCCGATGACCCGCGCTCAGGTCACGTCCAAGGTGTGGGAATACATCAAGGGCAACAACCTGCAGGATTCGCAGGACAAGCGGATGATCAATCCCGACGCCAAGCTGGGCGCCGTGATCGGCACTGCGCAGATCTCGATGTTCAAGATGACGGCTGCGGTGTCCAAGCACCTCACCTGATTGTGATCCGCCGGCGGCGTCGCGCCTGTCGCTGACGCCGCCGGATACGGCGCGGGGCATGGACCCTGCGCGAACTTTGCGCTCGGCGGCGGCAAGATCGCCGGACAGGCGTTGTTGCCGATGATGTCCGGGACCGCTCCCGGCGCTCGACGAAGGTTTCTGGGGCCTATGACAATCCGAACCGGCATCGGCGGATGGACGTACCCCGATTGGCGCGGCGGGATGTTCTATCCCAAGGGGCTGCGCCAGGCAGACGAGCTTTCCTACGCCGCACAACGGCTCGGCGCGATCGAGATCAACGGCACGTTCTATCGTCTGCAAAAGCCGGAAAGCTTTGCCAAATGGCGCGATGACACCCCACCGGGGTTCGTCTTCGCATTGAAGGGTTCGCGCTTCGTCACGAACCGCAAGGATCTGTCGCAGGCCGGCGAATCCATCGATAAATTCGTGGGGCAGGGCATCGCCGAACTGGGCGACAGGCTCGGCCCGATCCTGTGGCAACTTGCCAAGACCAAACGGTTCGAACGCGACGAGATGGCGGCGTTTCTGGCGCTGTTGCCACCCGAAGTCGCCGGCCTGCCGCTGCGCCACGCGATCGAAGCGGGGCACGAGAGTTTCGCCTGCCCGGAATTTGTGGAGCTTGCGCGTAAAGCGAGGGTCGCCATCGTCTGGTCCGAGGATGATGGCCGCGTGCCGATCGCCGACCGGACCGCCGGCTTCGCCTATCTTCGGTGCCAGAAGATGCAACCGGAGTGCGAGACCGGATACGACCGGGCGGATCTGGATCGGATAGCGGGGATGTGCCGTGCGTGGTCGGGCGGTTCCGCGCCGCAGGGCCTGGCGTATGCCGCGGAACCGACCGACAGCCAGGACTATGGCGGAGATGTCTTCGCCTTCATGATCAACGGCGCGAAGGAACGCGCGCCGGCGGCCGCGATGGCGCTCGCCGAAATACTGGAGGGATTGCAATGAGAATACCGTCGTCGCTGCCGCTGTGCGCGTTGATCCTGGCATTGGCGGGGGCGATCCCCACCGGCGCAGTGGCCCAGACGCCCGAACAGGTGGCGGAGGCTGCGCTGGATGCCGCGCCGGTGTTCGACGGTCATAACGACGTCCCCATTCAGCTGCGGTCACGCTGGCGCAACATGATCGGCGATTTCGATTTCGTCGATACGACAGATACCGGCAGCGACCACGCGGATGGCCGCACGATGCACACCGACCTGACGCGCCTGCGCGAGGGGAAAGTCGGGGCGCAGTTCTGGTCGGTTTATGTATCGGCGGCAATGGACGAGCCGGAAGCGGTGCAGGCGACGATCGAACAGATCGACGTGACCCGCCGCCTGATCGACCGCTATCCCGACCGGCTCGCGCTCGCGCTGACGGCCGAGGATGTCGAACGCGCGGTGAAGGAGGGCAAGATCGCCTCGCTGATGGGGATGGAAGGCGGCCACTCGATCGGATCGAGCCTGGCCGTTCTGCGCCAGATGCACGCTATTGGCGCGCGCTATCTGACGCTCACCCATTCGCGCAACACGCCCTGGGCCGACAGCGCGACCGACGATCCCGAACATGACGGATTGACCGACTTCGGCCGGCAGGTCGTGCGCGAGATGAACCGGCTCGGCATGCTCGTCGATCTCAGCCATGTGAGCGAAGCGACAATGGCCGACACGCTGGACGTCGCCGTCGCGCCGGTGATCTTCAGCCATTCGGGCGCACAGGCGGTCAACGGCCATTCGCGCAATGTGCCCGATACGATCCTGCGCCGCCTGCCGGAGAACGGCGGGGTGGTCATGGTCGTCGGCCTGCCCGGTTATCTCAGCGAAGATATGCGTCAGTGGAACGCCCGGCGTCAGGCGGAGAAGGCGCGGCTTCAGTCGCTGTGGCAGGGGCGGCCCGACATGGCCGCCTCGGCGCTGGGCGAATGGGACGCGGCCAACCCCGCGCCGTCGGCGACCATCGCCGACATGGCGGACCATATCGATCACGTCCGCGACGTCGCCGGGATCGATTACATCGGGATCGGGGGCGATTACGACGGAATGCCGACGGGGCCCGTGGGTATGGAAGACGTAACGGGCTATCCCGCGCTGTTCGTGGAGCTGGCACGCCGCGGCTATAGCCAGGCCGATCTCGAAAAGATCGCGATGGGCAATGTTCTGCGAGTCATGCGTGCGGCAGAAGCCGTCGCGGCGCAGCAGGCGAACATGCCGCCGATCGAAACGCCGGTGCCCGAATAGCGTCAGCCTGCGGGACGGGTCCGGTCAGTCGTCCGATTTCTTGTCGGGCAAACCTTCGCGATCGGTTTCGGCCAGATCCTCCAGTTCGCTTTCGCTCATCGAATCGTACATCTGTTTCGATGCGCCCTGGAGATCGGAAACGTCGGTGTCACCGCGCTTGGCGGAAAGCGCGGCACCGGCTGCCTGTTGCTGAGCTTTCGATTGTGCGGGCATGATGAAATCCTTTCCTCTGTCCGCCGGCACGCACAGGTGCCCGGCAGTTCAGGTGCCGACGCGGCCAGGCTCGTCTGCGGGGCTGTCGCCGCCTTCCGCAGCGCCTTCGATATCTTCGAAGCGGTCATCGACGATGCTGTCGGTGGCGGTGTCGCGTTCCGACGCCTCGATCCGTCCGCTGGCGGTGGCTTCGCTCTCGGCCTCGCCCTGAGTCAGCGCACCGGTCACCCAGATGACGGTCAGGGCCGCGATTGCCAGAAACGTGCCGACGATCAGGACCCAGCGCACGACGCCTTCCTTGGAACCACCGCTTGCTTCGGTCTCGTTCATGTGAACCTCTTCGCCCTGTCGTTCCATCGTTCCTGCTCCCGTAAAGCGACCCTGATGGGCCATTTACGTTCGGCGGGGGCGAATGTTCCTGTTCCGTGCGGGCGGTTAGCGGAGGCGGCTAGTCGCGAAGCAGTTCGTTGATCCCGGTTTTCGCGCGCGTCTGGGCATCGACCGTCTTGACGATCACCGCGCAGGCGAGCGAGGGCCCGCCCGCCGGATCGGGCAGCGTGCCGGGCACGACGACAGAGTAGGGCGGGATCGCGCCGCGGGTGATGGCCCCGGTGGCGCGATCGACGATCTTGGTCGACTGGGTGATGAAAACGCCCATCGCCACCACGCTGCCTTCGCCGACGATCACCCCCTCGACGATTTCGGAGCGCGCGCCGATGAAGCAGTTGTCGCCGATGATGGTCGGGTTGGCCTGCAGCGGTTCCAGCACGCCGCCGATCCCGGCCCCGGCGGAAATATGGCAGTTGGAGCCGACCTGGGCGCAGCTTCCGACCGAAGCCCAGGTGTCCACCATCGTCCCGTCGCCGACATAGGCCCCGATGTTGACGAAACTGGGCATCAGCACCACGCCCTTGCCGATATGGCTGCCGCGGCGGACGATCGCGCCCGGAACCACGCGGAAGCCGCCGGCGGCAAAGCGGGCTTCGTCCCAGCCATCGAACTTGCTCGGCACCTTGTCGTAGGCGGGGGCGCCCACGGCGCCGTCGATCACGGCGTTGTCGCGCAGACGGAAGCTGAGCAGCACCGCCTTCTTCAGCCACTGGTTGACCTTCCATCCGCCCGCGCCGTCGGGTTCGGCAACCCGCGCCCGACCGCTGTCGATCAGCTCGATCGCCGCTTCCACCTGCTCGCGAATTTCAACCGACTGCGGGCTGACTTCGGCGCGGTTTTCCCAGGCGGCTTCGATGGCGGATTCGAGTTCGGCGGACATGGTGGCGCTCCGGTGATGTGAAAGTCGCCCCGGCTGCTAGCGGCCCCATGCCGATGCGGCAAGAAAGCTAATCTAGCCCCGCTGCCTGCGCGAACTGATAGGCGCGGTCCACCAGCGGCCCGACCCGCTCCGACATCGTCTTTGCATGGGCCGAAGATGCCGTGCCGTCGATCACCCGCTTCTTGATCCCCTGCATGATCCCGGCGAGGCGGAACAGGTTGTAGGCGAAATACCAGTCCATCGGCGGAACCGGATATCCAGTGCGCGCGACATAGCGTTCGACCGCATCCTCCACCGAGGGAATGCCGAGCGCCTTGAGATCGAGACCCTCCAGCCCTGCGCGGCCATCGGCCGGGCTGAACCAGTTGAGCATCAGATAGGCGAAGTCCGCAATCGGATCGCCCAGCGTCGAAAGCTCCCAGTCCAGCACCGCGATCACGCGGTTTTCCGTCTTGTGGAAGATCATGTTGTCGAGCCGGTAGTCGCCGTGCACCACGCTCGATTCGTGCTGCGGCGGCACAGTTTCGGGCAGCCATTCGATCAACCGTTCCATCTGCGGCATATGTTCGGTTTCGGACAGGCGGTATTGTTTGGCCCAGCGGGCGATCTGGCGGGCGCAGTAATCGTTCGGCTTGCCGAAATCGCCCATTCCGATCGCCTGCGGGTCCTTCAGATGAAGGTCCGCGATCGTGTCGATCATCGCGTGGTAGATCTCTCGGCGCTGATCGGGCGAACTGTCCGGCAGGGCACCGTTCCACAGCGACCGGCCATCGGCCAGGTCCATGACGAAGAACTTCGACCCGATCACTTCGGGATCTTCGCACAGGCCGTAAGTCTTCGGGACCGGAAAGCCGGTGGGGCCGAGCGCGGACATCGCCTTGTGTTCGCGGTCGACCGCATGGGCGCTGGGCAGCAGCTTGCCGAATGGTTGGCGGCGCAGGACATAGGCGCGCTGCGGGGTATCGACCCGATAGGTGGGGTTCGATTGCCCGCCCTTGAACTTCGACAGCGTGATCGGCCCGGCGAACCCTTCCACGTTGGCATCCATCCAGGCGGTGAGCGCGCCTTCGTCCAGCCTGTCGCGGTCGGGCACGTCGATCGTGCCGACCATTTCCTTCTCGTAATCGATCGAGCTGTTGGAATTGTCTGTCATCAGTCGAACACTATCACGCTGCGCGCGCTGTGGCCGGCGCGCATCTTGTCGAAACCGTCGTTGATCTGTTCCAGCGAAATACGCTCCGCAATGATCGTGTCGAGATCGAGCAGGCCGCGCATGTAGAAATCCACCAGTCGGGGCAGATCGACGGGGAAATGGTTCATCCCCATGATCGCGCCCTGCAGCTTCTTGCCCGAGAGCAGATCCATCGCGCCCAGGCCGACCTTGCAGTCGAGCGGCATCATGCCCAGCACGGTGGCGGTTCCGCCGCGGCGCAGGACCTTGACCGCCAGATCGGCGCTGGCCTGCCGGCCGACCGCCTCGATCGCGTGATCGACGCCGCCACCGGAAATGCGCACGATCTGTTCCACCGCATCGTCTGCCAGGGAATCGACGGTGTGGGTCGCGCCGAGCGTTTCGGCCAGCGCGCGCTTTTCGGGCAGGGGATCGACCGCGATGACTTTGCCCGCGCCGGCGATCTTCGCCGCGTTCACCGTGGCCAGCCCCACGCCGCCGCAGCCGATGACAGCCACGGTTTCGCCGGGGACCAGCTTGCAGGCGTTGAAGATCGCGCCGGCACCGGTCGTCACCGCGCAGCCGATCACCGCCGCGCGATCGAGCGGCATCGCCTTGTCGATCGCGACGCAGGCATGTTCGTGGATCAGCATCTGCTCGGCAAAGGCGGACAGGTTGAGAAGCTGCATCACGGGGCTGCCGTCGCCGCGCGTCAGCCGGGGCGCTTCGGTCTGCGCGCGGCGCGTATCGCCGCCCAGGCACAGCGCCATGCGCCCGGTCACGCAGAATTCGCAGTGGCCGCAAAAGGCGCTGAGGCAGGTGACCACGTGATCGCCCGGCTTGACCGTCTTCACCTCGCTGCCGACCGCGCGGACCACGCCCGCTGCCTCGTGTCCGGGGACCAGCGGCAGGGGGTGGGGATAGGCGCCGTCGATGAAGTGCAGGTCCGAATGGCACAGGCCGCAGGCCCGGGTGTCGATCAGAACCTCGTGGGCCTGCGGCTCGGCCACCTCGATCTCCCCGATGACGAGGCCGTCACCGGGCTTTTCCAGGATCGCTGCCTTTGCCATCAGCGCGTCGCCCCCATATCGCCCGAGCTGACGGCGTCGCTATTGGGCTGGGGCGCGTGCTTGGCGAATTCCATCCGCGCGATCGAGCGTGCATGAACCTCGTCCGGCCCATCGGCGAGCCGCAGGGTACGCTGGTGGGCGTAGGAATTGGCCAGGCCATAGTCGTTCGACACGCCGCCGCCGCCATGCGCCTGAATCGCATCGTCGATGATCTTCAGCGCCATGTTCGGCGCCTGGACCTTGATCATCGCGATTTCCTGCTTGGCGCTCTTGTTGCCGACCTTGTCCATCATGTCGGCCGCCTTGAGACACAGCAGGCGGGTCATGTCGATATCGATCCGGGCGCGGGCCACGCGTTCTTCCCATACCGAATGCTTGTAGATCGGCTTGCCGAAGGCTTCGCGTTCCTGCAGGCGGCGGCACATCTTCGCCAGCGCTTCTTCCGCCGTGCCGATGGTGCGCATGCAGTGGTGGATGCGGCCCGGGCCGAGGCGCCCCTGCGCGATTTCGAACCCGCGCCCTTCGCCCAGCAGCAGATTGTCCGCCGGCACGCGCACGTTGTCGAGCGCGATTTCCATGTGGCCGTGGGGGGCATCGTCGTATCCGAACACCGGCAGGTGCCGTTCGATCGTGACCCCTTCGGCATCGAGCGGCATGACGATCATCGATTGCTGTGCATGGCGCTGCGCGCCGAAATCGGTCTTGCCCATGACGATCGCGATCTTGCAGCGCGGGTCCCCGGCGCCCGATGACCACCACTTGCGCCCGTTGATCACGTAATGATCGCCGTCACGTTCGATCCGGGTTTCAATATTGGTCGCGTCGGAGCTGGCGACATCCGGTTCGGTCATCAGGAAGGCGGAGCGGATTTCGCCTTCCATCAGCGGCTTCAGCCACTGATCCTTCTGCGCGCGCGTGCCGTAGCGGTGGAAGACTTCCATATTGCCGGTGTCGGGCGCGGAACAGTTGAACACTTCGCTCGCCCAGCCGATGCGGCCCATTTCTTCGGCGCACATGGCATATTCGAGATTCGTCAGGCCGGGGCCGTCGAATTCGAACGAATCGTCCACGTGGCTGAGCTGGCCCTGCGGCGGCATGAACAGGTTCCAGATCCCCTGCGCCTTCGCCTTGGCCTTCATGTCCTCGACGATCGGGATGACTTTCCAGCGGTCGCCCTGCGCGTCCTGCTCGGTATAGGTGCCGGTGTTGGGGCGCACGTTCGTTTCGATGAAATCGCGCACGCGGTCGCGCCAGTACTGCTGCCTTTCGGTGGGTTCGAAGTTCATGGTTCTCGCTGTTCCTCTCTAAAATCTCGATTCCGTTTCCGGGTGAAACTGGCAGAGCCGCCGGGGCCCGCCAAGCGCATTCGTCTTGCCTGGGCTCAAGGTGCCATGGTGTTGGCATCCAGATCGCCGCGTGCCGCAGCGTCCAGCGCCGCCAGCCGCGCCTCGTGATCGGCGCGGTCGATGGGGAAGCGGGCCAGCCACCATGCGGAAAACGCGCCCAGCACGGTGATCATGACGCAATATTGCACGATGACACTGTCGATAATCGGCGCCGCAACGCTGCCGGGGGTGGCGTCGCTGGGCAGGCCGGACAGCGAAACCACAGTTCCCGCGGCCAGGATGCCCAGCCCGGTCGCGCATTTCTGCACGAACCAGTTGCCCGAATAGAATGCCCCTTCCGCCCGGCGGCCGGTCCGTTCTTCGAACGCTTCGACGATTTCGGCGACCATCGACGATGCCGAAACAAGCACCATCACCGTGAAACAGTTGCTGACCAGGACGAACGCGAACAGCATCGCGGTGGAGATAGTGCCGCCGACTTCGGGCCACATCCCGGCAAGCCGCAGGCCGTAGGGGATCAGCCAGAACACCGCGCCCAGGATTGTCGCACCAGAGGCTACGCGGATCTTGCCAAACCGGCGATGAAGCGCGCCCAGCGACAGGAACACGATGATGACGCTGGCGAGGAGCACGAAGGGATAGATCGCCAGCGCGCCTTCGGTGAATTCCCACACGAAATAGAACAGGTAGTTGGACAGCGCGAATGTCATCCCCTGGGTGATGTAGGCCGCGACGGCCCCCAGCGCGAAGATCAGGAACGCCCGTTCGGAAAACGATTCGACGATTTCGGCGAAGGCGATTTTGAGGCTGAACGGCGGTGGCTTGGCGTCCGGGTAACGGGCCACAAACTTGTGTTGTCCCAAGGCGGAAAGGAGCGTGGTGACCACGATCACGATCGCGCCGACCAGGCCGTAAATGCGATAGCCATCCCGATCCAGCAGGCCATCGCTCAGGAATACGCTGTAAGTCAGGAACAGGAGTGCCAGGCCGCCGGTCCAGCCGAACAGGTAGCGGAAACGGAACAGTGTGGTGCGTTCGTCGTAATCGCGGGTCAGTTCGGGCACGAGCGCGGCGGAGGGCACTTCGCAGGCGGAAAGCAACAGCCGGATCAATATCGCCATGCCCAGCAGCAGTGCGAAGCTGGGCGGGCCGTCGACCGGCGGCGACCACAGCACATACCACGCAATCCCCAGCGGTAGCGGGGCGAGATAGAGCCAGGGCAGGCGCCGTCCCCAGCGCGTATATGTGCGATCCGAGAGATTGCCGAGCAGGGGATCGACGAAAGCATCGACGATCAGCGCGAGCACGAGGGCAAGGCTGACCAGCCACGCCTCCATCCCCAGAACGAGGTTGTAGAAGGTCAGCAGGAAGACGGAAAAGCCGTTGTCCTTCACCCCGAAAGCGATCGAGCCAAAGCCGTTGGCCAGCTTGATCCGCAGCGGTAGCGGGCCGGTTCGGGCCTGCGCCGTCACGATGGCGATTCGCAGCCGGTTGCCGCCGTCTGGGCTGGGTGTGTCATGCAGGCCTCTCCTCCCGATTTTCGCCGCCAAGCTTACGGGAAGGTAAACTTGCGTCAACGCGGTTCTGATGACGTTACGGCATGGCGGAGCGACACGAACGCGCTTGCGGAAAGGGGCCGAATCACCTTAACCTGCACGTAAAGCAGACGGCATCGATTGCCGCCCGATTTTCCCGAGAGGAGCCTGCCTGACATGTCCGACCTAGAGAGTTTTCGCGCCGAAACGCGCGCATGGCTTGAAGCCAATTGCCCCGCCGAAATGCGCGAGCCCGCCCAGGGCGAAGACGATGCCTACTGGGGTGGCCGCAACGCCACGTTCCAGAGCGAGGCGCAGAAAGCCTGGTTCGAGGCGTGCCGCGACAAGGGCTATACCGTTCCGGCCTGGCCGCGCGAATATGGTGGGGCCGGTCTCTCCCCGCCCGAAGCCAAGATCCTGCGCGAGGAAATGGCGCGGATCAACGCGCGTTCGCCGCTGTCCAGCTTCGGCATCTGGATGCTCGGCCCCGCGCTGCTGAAATTCGGCACCGAGGAACAGAAGCGCAAGTATCTGAACGAGATCGCCCGTGGCGAAATCCGCTGGTGCCAGGGCTATTCCGAACCCGGGTCGGGCAGCGACCTCGTCAGCCTGCAGACGTTTGGCGAGGACAAGGGCGATCACTGGGTCGTCAACGGCCAGAAGATCTGGACCAGTTATGCCGACAAGGCGGACTGGATCTTCTGCCTCGTCCGCACGGACAAGACGAACAAGTACCAGGGCATCACCTTCATGCTGTTCGACATGGCATCGCCCGGTGTTTCGACCAAGCCGATCCTGCTGATCAGCGGCAACAGCCCCTTCTGCGAAACCTTTTTCGACGATGTGAAGGTGCCCAAGGACCAGTTCGTGGGTGAGATCAATCGCGGCTGGGACGTGGCCAAGTACCTGCTGGGGCACGAGCGCGAGATGATTTCCGGTGCCGACAACTCCGAACGCGGCGCGGGCATCGGCGCGATGCTGAAGCGCCAGGCGGGCGAGATGGACCCGGTCCTGCGCGCGGAGCTGGCGATGTTCGACGTCGACGCCCTGGCCTTTTCCGCGATGGGCGAGAAATTCCTCGACGAAGTGAAAGTCGGCAAGGCGCACCCGGCGCAGCCGAACATGATGAAGTATGCCGGGACCGAGCTGAACAAGCGCCGGCACGAACTGGTAATGGCCGCCGGCGGGTCCGCCGCGCTCGAATGGGACAGCGAGGAATCGCGTGGCGGATCAGCCGCGCGGTCGTGGCTGCGGACCAAGGCCAATTCGATCGAAGGCGGGACGAGCGAAGTCATGCTCAACGTTATCGCCAAGCGTATTCTGGAGCTGCCGGGGGCTTGAGCCAATTTCCCCTCCCGCTTGCGGGAGGGGCCGGGGGTGGGCCTCGGCCAGCAAGCCCACCCCGCCGCTATCAGGGCTTGCCGCGCAAGCGCAGGTCTCGCTCCCCCACGCAGGTGGGATGGGGCCAGGGAGAAAGAAATGCCGCTCTATCACGATGACGATCAGACGATGCTCGCCGATACCGCCAGCCAGTTCATGGCCGAAGAAGGCGCAATCGCGAAGCAGCTGCGCCACTGGCGCGACCGCGAATGCAAAGATGGCTTCGGCCACGCGCTGTGGAAACAGATGGCCGAAATGGGCTTCACCGGCATTCTGGTGCCCGAAGCCGACGGCGGCCTGGGCATGGGCCATGTCGAGGCCGGCATCGTGCTGGAGGAGATCGGCCGCAATCTCACGCCCTCGCCGTTCCTCACCAGCTCGGTGATCGCCGCCAGCGCGCTGGGCCAGGCGAGCGACGACTTGCGCGGGCGCTATCTGCCCGGCCTGATCGCGGGTGACAGCGTGTTCGCCGTGGCGATCGACGAAGGGGCCAAGCACCGGCCCGAGCGGATCGCCACCCGGGCCGAAAAATCGGGCAACGGTTTCCGCCTGTCGGGCCGCAAGGACTTCGTCGTCCAGGGCGCGAGCGCGGACATGATCGTCGTCGCCGCCCGCACTTCCGGCGCGGAAGACGATGCCGACGGCGTGACCCTGTTCGCCGTGCCGAAGGATGCGGCGGGCCTCGATCACGATGCCGTGCGGCTGGTCGACAGCTCGATGGCGAGCCACCTGACGCTCGACGGGGTCGAACTGGACGGTGATGCCGTGATCGGCGAAGTCGACGGCGGGCGCGAAGTGCTCAGCCGGATGATCGACGCGGGCCGGGTCGGCGCCGCTGCCGAAGGTGTCGGCGTCGCGAGGGGGGCGATGGCCATGACGGTCGATTACCTCAAGCAGCGCAAGCAGTTCGGCAAGCTGATCGGCGAATTCCAGGCGCTGCAGCACCGCGCCGCGCACCTCTATTCCGAAGTCGAGATCGCCCGTGCCGTGACGATCAAGGCGCAGCAGCTGCTCGATGCCGGGGCGCAGAACGCCTCGCTTATGGCCTCGGTCGCCAAGGCCAAGGTGGGCAAGGCCGCCAGCCTCGCGGTCAAGGAAGGGGTGCAGATGCACGGCGGCATCGGCATGACCGACGAATACGACATCGGCCTCTACATGAAACGCGACCGGGCGCTGGCCGAATTCCTGGGCGACGCGCATTACCACGCCGGCCGCGTGGCGGAGCTTTCGGGCTACTGATATTCTCCCCTCTCGCTTGCGGGAGGGGCAAATGGGAGAGAAATTCATGACCCTCGAAGACCTGTTCAGCCTCAAGGGGCGCGTTGCACTGGTGACCGGCGGCAGCCGCGGAATCGGGCGGATGATCGTCGAAGGCTTTCTCGCTGCCGGAATCGACAAAGTCTATATCACCGCGCGCAAGGGCGGCGAGCTGCACGAAGCGGCGGAAGAGATGGGCGAGAAAGTCGTGCCGATCCAGGGCGACATTTCGACGATGGAAGGGATCGAGGAACTGGTGGCGGAAATTTCCGGCCGCGAGAGCAAGCTCGACATCCTCGTCAACAACGCCGGGGCGGCCTGGGGCGCGGATTACACCGAATTTCCCGAAGACGGGTGGAACAAGGTGATGGACCTCAACGTCAAGACGCCGTTCTTCCTGACCCAGAAGCTGCACGGCCTGCTGACTGCGGCAGCCAGTGCGGACCGCCCGGCCAAGGTGATCAACATCACCTCGATCGACGGGCAGCGGGTGAACCCGTGGGAAACCTATTCCTATCAGGCATCCAAAGCGGCGCTGATCCATCTTACCCGGCGCATGGCCGCGCGGCTGGTGAAGGACCATGTCTATGTCACCAGTCTCGCACCGGGGGCCTTCCCCTCGAACATGAACCGCGCCGCGCGCGACCACGAAGAACAGTCGGCCGCCGGCATTCCCAGCAAGCGGGTCGGGGACAAGCTCGATATGGGCGGAACCGCAGTCTATCTCGCCAGCCGCGCGGGCGATTACACGATCGGCGAAACGCTGACCGTCGACGGCGGCATCGTCAACGCCCTGCTGCCCAACCACTTCGCGCAACCGGGCTGAGCCATCGCGGCGGGTAGAGAACCGTCCACTGGTGCGGACGGGTGGGGGCATCAAACTGCCCTCACGCGATCCCCCGCGCAGGCGGGGGCCTCAGGCCGCAGGCGCTGTGCCCGATAGCATGAGACCCCCGCCTGCGCGGGGGATCGGAGGGGGAAAGGTCGGTCTCTCCGAGGTGATCCCCTGCGAAAGCAGGGGTCCATGATGGCGGGCGTTGCGGCTGCGTCTGGGTTCCTGCTTTCGCAGGAACTCACGGGGGGGGCGGTCAGGGCCAGCCCGCGCCCGATCATCCGCTGGCGAGTGCGGACGGTTGCGCCGGGAAAGGCAAGCGGACGGAATCGGCCGGTGCCGCCTGGGCATCACAGGATTGCCACCTGGGCGTCACAGGGTTGCCTTGGTAACATCGTCGCGAGTGGCGGAAGGGGTTACGCACAACCTGCCGCTCAGCCCTAGGAGGGGTGCAAGGCACGGAAGAGGGCCAGGGCTCGCGCTCACCCAATCCGTTTGGAATGCGGGTCCCTGTCGTTCGCGGCGTTGAGGGCCACCGCGACAAA
The DNA here is from genome assembly GCF_001028625.1 of Pelagerythrobacter marensis. Taxonomy (NCBI): domain Bacteria; kingdom Pseudomonadati; phylum Pseudomonadota; class Alphaproteobacteria; order Sphingomonadales; family Erythrobacteraceae; genus Pelagerythrobacter; species Pelagerythrobacter marensis. Next base: position 184,591 of record NZ_CP011805.1, read on the forward strand.
CGAACCTGCAGTTCCAAAACTCCTCGCATCCCGGCACAGGGTGCTTTCTCTAGAAGGTCACTAGCCCCCCGAGGCACCGGCCGTAAGGACGAAGCGGCCAGACGTGACGCGTACACGCTTCGACCCCGTCGCTTGTGCCAGTATGGACTGGCCCTCACCACATAACCAAAACGGTTATAAATGTCAAGTCGAATGTGCCAAAGCCCGCATATAGCCGATGCCCCGCGCAGGCGGGGGTCTCAGGCTATCAGGCGGAGCGCCAGCGGTCTCAGGTCGCCGCCTGCGCGAGGGTGCAGGGCTTAATCCATCAGTTCGCGGACGAAGCCGATCAGGCCGGTCTGGCGGGCGCGCTTCATCCGTTCGGCGTGGAGGATTGCGCGCACTTTGCCGAAACAGACGTTCACGTCGTCGTTGACCACGACATAGTCGTATCCGTCCCAGTGGCTGATTTCCGCCCGCGCGCGTTCCATCCGGCCTTCGATCACCTCGCTGCTGTCGGTCGCGCGGGCCATCAGCCGGCGGTGCAGTTCGTCGAGGCTGGGCGGCAGGATGAACACCCGCACCACGTCCTGCTGATCCTTCTGGTAAAGCTGCTGCGTGCCCTGCCAGTCGATATCGAACAGGAAATCGTGCCCATCCTTTAATCCTGCGCGGATGTGGCCCTTGGGCGTGCCGTAGCGATGATCGAAGACATGCGCCCATTCGTAGAAATCGTCTTCCTCGATCATGCGATCGAAGTCGGCATCGGACACGAAGTGGTAATGCACGCCATCGATTTCACCGGGCCGCCTGGGCCGCGTGGTGGCGGAGACGGAGAGCCGGATTTCCCCGTCGGCTTCCAGCAACATGCGTGAAATCGTGGTCTTGCCTGCGCCGGAGGGCGAGGAAAGAATGAACATCAATCCGCGGCGGTGAAGCGTATCCTGGTCGGCCATGCGCGCTCATGCGCCGAGCGGCGCGGGGAAATCAACCCCATGTGCCCGCGTCAGTCCTTTTCCACACGCTTGCGCAGCGTCCGGTCGCCCTTGCGCTGGGCAGCGCGGCGCGCGAGGCTGCGGTCCAGCAGGACCTTGGCGACCAGTCCGCCACCGACGACGATGGCGCCGGGAACCGACCGGGTCGCCACGCGCGCGACGGCATAGGATGTGAGCGTCTGCACCATAGAACGCTGCTCGACCATCTCTTTCGCTGCCGGGCCGCCATAGCGGTTGCCCAGCAACCCCTTTTCCAGCCCCAGCCGCAACAGACGCCCGCCGCTTCGCATCAGAACGTCGACCATCAGCAGGTTGGTCGCGGGATTGGGGCTGACGCCGGCCACGTCGTCGTTGCCGGGATGCAGCCGGTCGCCGGCGCTGTCGATCGCCGCCCCGATTTTATCGGTCGCATGTTCATTGGTGGAATTTCTCGCCCTGGCCATCTGCCTCACCTTGTTGCGCGGCCCGGGGCAAGGCCAGGGCCGCAGCTATTTCTTGCGGCCGAAATCGACCGTGACGACGTTGGAGCCGTCCTCGCTTTCGCCAACGGTCGGCTGGTCGCCCTGTTCCGGGGCGTCGTTTTCTGCCGCGTCGTGCGCTTCGGGCGCCATATCGGCGACACTGGCCTGAAACTGCAGTCCGAAATCGACCGCCGGATCGACGAACGCGGTGATCGCGGAGAACGGAATGTCGAGCTTGGCCGGAACCTGATTGAAGCTGAGGCCGACGGTGAACCCTTCTTCGTCGACCTTCAGATCCCAGAACTTGTTCTGCAGCACGATCGTCATTTCATCGGGGAAACGTTCGCGCAGATGGGCCGGGATGGAAACACCCGGCGCATGAGTCTTGAACGTAATGTAGAAATGGTGGCTGCCGGGCAGTTCGCTGCCGCCGGCCTGGATTTCGCCCAGCACGCGACCGACCACGGCGCGCAGCGCCTCCTGGACGATCTCGTCATAAGGGATCAGGCTGTCGGGTGTATCGTCGGTCATCTCGCCCGCTTCGTGGCGACCCTCGGCGCGCCGGTCAAGCGCCAATGCTTGCGCCATGCCCAGCCATGCGTATAGCGCCGCAGACATGCGAACAGGCAGGATCGAGCGGAAGACGGCGGAAACCGCCATTGAAATCGAGGTCAACCTCGATGGCAGCGGTATCTATACGGTGGCGACGGGGATCGGCTTTCTCGATCACATGGTCGAACAGTTTGCCAAGCATTCGCTGATCGACGTGACGATGAAAGTCGACGGCGATCTTCACGTGGACCAGCACCACACGACCGAAGACAGCGCCATCGCGCTGGGGCAGGCGCTGGCCCAGGCGCTGGGCGACAAGGCGGGGATCGCGCGATATGGCCACGCCTATTCGCCGATGGACGAGACGCTGGCGCGGGTCGCGCTCGACATTTCCGGTCGGCCCTTTCTCGCCTGGCGGGCCGGCTTCTCGCAGCCGCGACTGGGCGAATGGGATACCGAGCTGATCGAACACTGGTTCCAGTCGGTGGCGCAGGCAGCGGGGATCACCCTGCATGTCGAACTGCTTTATGGTCAGAACAACCACCATATCTGCGAAGCGATCTACAAGGGTTTCGCCCGCGCGATGCGCACCGCGGTGGAAATCGACCCGCGCAAGGGCGGCGCGGTTCCCAGCACCAAGGGCATTCTGGGTGGCTGAAACCGTTGCGCTGATCGATTACGGCGCGGGCAATCTGCATTCGGTGGAAAACGCGCTGCGCACGGTGGGGGCGGCGGTGCAGGTGACCGCCGATCCCGATGCAGTGCGCGCTGCCGACCGGATCGTCCTGCCCGGCGTCGGCTCGTTTCGGGCCTGCGCGCGCGGCCTGACCGCGATCCCCGGCCTCGTCGACGCGATGGACGAGCGCGTGCGCGGGGGCGGCGTGCCGTTTCTGGGCGTGTGCGTGGGGATGCAGCTGCTAGCGGACCGCGGGCTTGAGCACGGGGTGACGCGCGGGCTGGGCTGGATCGGCGGGGAAGTGCGCGCGATCGAGAGGACTGACCCTGCGATCAAGGTTCCGCACATGGGCTGGAACGATGTCGCCCCGACCGCCCATGCCGGAACCGTGCTGGAGGAGGGGGAGGCATACTATCTCCATTCCTACCATTTCGCCGCCGACGATCCGCAGACGATCGCCGCGATGACCGACCACGGGGGCGGGATCGTCGCCGCGGTCGCGCGCGACAACCTGCTGGGCGTGCAATTCCATCCCGAAAAGAGCCAGGCCTACGGGCTGGCCCTGTTGACCCGTTTCCTGGAGTGGCGCCCGTGATCGTTTTTCCCGCAATCGACCTCAAGGCTGGCCAGGTCGTGCGCCTGGCCGAAGGCGACATGGATCGCGCCACCGTTTACGGCGACGATCCCGCCGCGCAGGCCATGCTGTTTGCCGAGGCGGGGGCGCAGCATCTCCACGTTGTCGATCTCGACGGGTCGTTTGCCGGGCGGGCTGAAAACCGCGAGGCAGTGGAAGCGATCGTCGCCGCCTTTCCCGGCTATGTCCAGCTGGGCGGCGGCATCCGCACGCGCGATGCGGTCGCAGGCTGGTTCGATCTGGGCGTGGCGCGGATCGTCATGGGCACCGCCGCGCTGAAGGACCCGCAGTTCGTGAAGGACATGGCGGCGGAATTTCCCGGCGGGATCGTGGTCGCGGTCGACGCGCGCGACGGCATGGTTGCGACCGAAGGCTGGGCCGCGGTGTCGGACGTGCCGGTCGCCGATCTTGCCCGCCGGTTCGAGGATGCCGGCGTTGCCAGCGTCCTGTTCACCGACATCGGGCGCGACGGATTGCTGAAGGGCTGCAACATCGACGCGACGGTCGATCTGGCGCGCCGGGTCGACATGCCGGTGATCGCCAGCGGCGGGGTCAAGGGGCTGGACGATATCCACCTCCTCGCGCTCCACGCGCACGAGGGGATCGAGGGCGTGATCACCGGCCGCGCGCTTTACGACGGGCGGCTGGATCTGGCCGCGGCGATCGCGATGGCGGACCGGGCATGACCGTTCGCGTGCGCGTGATCCCCTGCCTCGACGTGGCCGAAGGCCGCGTGGTCAAGGGTGTGAACTTCGTCGACCTGAAAGATGCCGGCGACCCGGTCGGACAGGCCCAGGCCTATGACGCGGCCGGCGCGGACGAGCTGTGCTTCCTCGACATCTCCGCCAGCCATGAAGGGCGCGGGACCCTGCTCGACATCGTGCGGCGCACGGCGCAGGTCTGCTTCATGCCCTTCACCGTCGGCGGCGGGGTCCGCACGGTCGAGGATGCGCGCGCGCTGCTGCTCGCCGGGGCGGACAAGGTCGCGGTCAATTCCGCCGCCGTTGCCCGGCCCGAGCTGGTGGGAGAAATCGCCGCGCGGTTCGGCAGCCAGTGCTGCGTCGCCTCGGTCGATGCGCGCCGCGTGGGCGAGGGGGCAACCCGATCGGGGTGGGAAGTCTTCACCCACGGCGGCCGCCGGGCCACCGGGATCGACGCCGTGGCCCATGCCCGGCGGCTTGCCGGGCTGGGCGCCGGCGAACTGCTGGTCACTTCGATGGACGGGGATGGGACTCAGGCCGGGTATGATCTCGCGCTGACCCGCGCGATTGCCGATGCGGTGGCAGTGCCGGTGATCGCCAGCGGCGGCGTCGGCACGCTCGATCATCTGGTCGACGGCGTGATGCAGGGCGGCGCAAGTGCCGTGCTGGCCGCATCGATCTTCCATTTCGGCAAATATTCGATTGCTGATGCCCACTCGGCGTTGCGCGCAGCGGGCATTCCCGCGCGGGGATAGTGCCCGGCGGCGAGTGCCAATGCGGGACGGGCGAGGAATTGCGCTTGCCTGTTCGGGCATAGGGGCAGAGCGGCTGTGGGTATCATGCGCATCTGGGCGATCATTCTCGCGGGCCTGGCGGCTCCGGCAGCGGCGGCGGAGGCGACGCAATTGCCCGAACCTTCGGGCCTTGCGCTGTTTGGTCTCGGCCTGGCGGGTCTGCTGATCGGTCGGCGCTTCGGCGCGCGGGGGCGGGGCAAGCGATCCGACTGATCAATGTTGATGCGCGGAAACCGTAACGCGTTTCCCGAGTATTTAGGGGCATGTCCCCACTATCCGATTACGATCGATCTCTCATCCCGCTCGACGGCGCCCATCTCGAATCGTCGCTCCGGGCCCATGTCGCAGCGACCGAATTTCCCTGCGTCGGGGCGAAATCCGCGCTCGCCAAGGGCACCCTTCGGATCGAACCCGCCTGGTCGCTGGTGAGCGGCTGGGACGATGTGCGCATTCATCAGCGGCTGCTGGAATGGAGCGCGGACTATTCGCGCGACCCCACCGGCCTGCGCAGCTTCGCCGTGGTCTTCTCCGAACCGGGGACGATGAGCGAGAGCGCATTCGAGAAGGCGATGTGGGAACGCCTCCAGTCGCTGGCCGACAAGGATGGCTGGATCGGCCATCCTTATGACGAGAATGTCAGCAGCGACCCGGAAGACCCGCATTTCTCGCTCTCGTTCGGGAAGCAGGCCTATTTCGTGGTCGGGATGCACCCCAATGCCTCGCGCCCGGCACGCCGCGCGCCGCATCCGACGCTGGTGTTCAACCTGCACGATCAGTTCGAACAGCTCCGCGCGGCCAACCGTTACGAACGGATGCGCGAACGGATTCTCGCGCGTGACGAGGAACTGGCCGGCTCCATCAACCCCATGCTTGCGCGGCATGGCGACAACAGCGAAGCGCGCCAGTACAGCGGGCGGCAGGTGGGGGAAGACTGGCGGTGTCCGTTCCGCGATCCGCGGTCGGCAGCATGACCGACCGCATCGCCCCCCGCAGCGGCACGGCCTTCGAACTCGATTACGGCGACGAACTCGTCGTGCTCGACCCCGAAGGGGGCCAGGTCAGCGATCTGGTGGCCTATGCCCGCGCCGACGTTCGCGAAGTCATCTCCAACGGCCGGACGTTCGATTACGAGGAAACGATCAGCCTCACGACGGGCAATGCCCTGTGGTCCAACCGCTCGCGCAGGATGCTGGAAATCGTCGAGGATACGGCTGGCCGTCACGACTTCCTGCTCACGCCGTGTTCGGTCGATACTTTCCGTCATTTCTATCCCGACAAGCCGGCCCATCGCGGTTGCTTCGGAAATCTGGCGGAAGCGCTCGCCCCGTATGGGATCGAAGAGGACGCGATCCCCACGGCATTCAACGTGTTCATGAACGTGCCGGTCGATCCGGCAGGCGGAAAGATCGCGGTGCTGCCGCCGTCGACCAGCCCAGGTGACCAGATCCGGCTGCGCGCGCTGATGCCGCTGGTGATCGGGCTGACCGCCTGTTCCGCCTATGCTTCGAACGGGGGCAGCTTCAAACCGATCGACTACCGGATCGAGCCTGCCGGCGACGACAGCGACGGGGACGACCGGTCCTGACTTGCCTCCCGCATGGCGGAGGCGGTTCATCTGGGCGCGTACATTTTGGCTGCGAGGTATCTTTGTGTTTGTGCAACTGCAGACTCCGCTTCCGGTCCATGTCGTGGATCGCGGCCCCGGCCTTGCCTTCGCGGTGATCGACTATGGGCCGGAACACAACCTGATCTGGGTTACCGCGCTCGACGATTCGGGCGAGATATGGTGCGCGCCCAATCCGAAAGTGCGGCTGGCGCGAAACTGGACGATGGGGCGCGGCGCGGGCGATGCTTCGAGCGCGCGGGAAGGCGAATGCTCGCCCGCAGTCGCCCGAATGCCGATGGCGCGCGGCGACGATTGATCGCCGTGTGGCAGGCGCCCCGCTATTCGCGGTCTTCCAGCGTAGTCGGGGCCAGGTCGCCTTCGCCATAGAGATAGGACGCATCGAACTGCGCCAGATCGCGCAGCGCGGCTTCGTCGTGGATTTCCAGCCGCCCATCGCCGAGGGGGGTCAGCAGGCCGCGTTCCTTCAGCGTGCGGAAGCTGCGATTGGCGTGGACGGGGGTGATCCCGCAGGCTTCCGCATAGTCGCGCTGCAGCAGCGGGATGGGTAGCAGGCACCCGTCGAACAGATCGACGAAGCGCAATCGCGCGATCAGTTCGCAGATCAGGTGCGCGATCCGCCCTTCTGCGTGGAGCCGGCCGAGGCGGAATATCCATTCGCGGTGCATGGCGGCATCGAGCAGGGTCGAAAACCACAGCGCGCGGGCGAGATGGGGATGGTTCGCGACCATATCGGTGATCGCATGGTGCGGCACCTCGGCCAGCGTCGCCCGGGTCAGCGATGAAATGCTGTGGTCGAGCCGCTTCATCGGATAGCCGTGCAGATCGATGAAATCGCCGGCGATGTTGACCCCGACGAGCTGGCGTTCGCCGCGCTTGTCGTCGATATGCCGGACCATCGTGCCTTCCACGATATAGAGGCTGCGTTCCAGCCTTTCACCGCGTTCGACGAGCTGTTCGCGCGGCTCCAGCTGCACGGTCCGCGCGATCGCATCCTCGATCGCGCGCATTTCCGTATCGCTCAGATCGTGGCGAAGGCGCCCGCAAAGGAACAGTCTGGTCAGCACGGCAGTCTCCCCTTGGGGAGAGGCGTATCCGCTCCCTCGCGGGGAAGCAACGCGCCAGCCCGCCGCCTGTGGGGAAGCGCGGATGATCCCGCGCCCCGTGCAGGGATCGTTCGGCAAGGTTGCCGCGCCGTTGCTGTCGCGCGCTCAGGCCGGGCGGCGCGCGAAGATGCCGAAGCCTGCGATGATTGCATAGCAGGTCGCGGGCAGCGCCAGCGCGGCGGCCAGGCTGCCGGTTAGGTCGGCAAGGGCGCCGAACAGGACCGGGACCACGGCGCCGCCGAAGATCGCGACGTTGATGATGCCCGATCCGTCCGCCGCACGCGGGCCTAACTTCTCGCATGCGAGCGAGAAGATGGTCGGGAACATGATCGAATTCATCAGGCCCACCGCCAGCAGGCTGTATCCGGCGATCACGCCGCTGGTGTTGGCCGAAATCAGGATCAGCAGGATTGCGCCGGTCGCGTTGAAGGCCAGGATCTTGCCGGGGCTGAACATCCGCAGCACGGCAGAACCGATAAAACGGCCGACCATCGCACCGAACCAGTAGATGCCGATCATCCACCCGATCACGCTTTCGGGCTGGCCGAGCACGCGATCCTGCGCGAGGTAGTTGATGATGATCGATCCGATCGCAACCTCTGCCCCGACATAGAGGAAGATGCTGAGCGCGCCGTATCCGAAACGCGCGCGCTTCAGCAGGTCGAACCCTGCAAGGCCGGAGGACGGGGCATGTTGTTCGCCTTTCAGGCGATTGCGGAACAGCCACACAGCGAAGGCGACCAGCGCAATCAGCGCAGCGACGCCCAGGTATCCCTGCCAGATCGCTTCGCTTTCCGCCTGACGGTAAGCGAGCAGTTGCGCGCCCGACAGGTCATCGGCGGTAACATTGGCCAGACTGCCCAGGATCACGACCGACCCGACGATAGGGAACACCGTCGTGCCCAGCGAATTGAACGCCTGCGCGAAAGTCAGCCGGCTATGCGCGGTTTTCTGCGGGCCGAGCAGGCTGATCAGCGGGTTGGCGACTACCTGAACGATCACCACGCCGCTGGCCAGCACGAACAGGGCGAACAGGAAGATGCCGTATGTCGCCGTCTGGCTTGCCGGGATGAACAGCAGGCAGCCGACCATCATCGTCATCAGGCCGGCGACTGCGCCGCGCATATAGCCGATCTTCTTGACCAGCTTCGCGCCGGGAATGCCAATCACCAGATAGGCGGTGAAGAAACAGAACTGCACCAGCATCGCCTGGGTGTAATTGAGCGTGAACAGCTCTTTCAGCTTGGGGATCAGCACGTCGTTGAGGCTGGTGATCCCGCCGAAGATGAAGAACAGGCCGAACACGAAATACTGCAATCCCGGCGCATTGATCGGCTGCGCGCCGTCTTCCACCGGATTCGGGTCCGTGCTCGATGCGGTTTCGGGTGCCACGGCCATTCTGCTTCCCTCCCAGGGTCATCTGCTTTTGAAGCGGCTTAACCGATCATGTAACCGGTTGCACGCGGTTTCTTCTTCGCCCACAACCGCAGGCAGGAAATCCGCCGAACGGTCATCAAACCGACCGCGTGAACGGCTAGGGAGAGTTGGATGAACGACGAACAGTCTCGCGATCGGCGCCGGTCACGCAGCTTGCGCGCCAGCGTATTGACGCTGGGGGTCACGATGGGCCTGCAAACCGCCGCCGCGCAGGCGCAGGACGGTGTCAGCCACAGCGAGTGTTCGCCCGACACCCGGATATGCTTCGCCCTGACAACGGTGGATGGCGTGCCGACGTACACGGTGACCCGCGATGGCCGGCAGATCATCGCCCCTTCCGCGCTCGGTTTCATGCTGCGCGGTGCGGGCAAGTGGCAGCATGGCGTGAAACTGGGCGAGGCGACGCACGCCAGCCACACCGAAACCTGGGAACAGCACTGGGGTGAAAGCCGGCTGGTCACCAACGACTATCGCGAAATTCGCGTGCCGATGGTGGAACAGGTGCGCGATCGGCGCACGATCGAACTGGTGGCGCGCGTGTTCGACAGCGGCGTCGGCTTCCGCTTCGAATTTCCGGAGCAGGACAAGTTGGCCGACGTCAGGATCGACGAGGAGCTGACCGAATTCAATCTGGCGACCGAGGGTGGGGACACCGAAGCCTGGTGGATCCCCGGCGGCGAATGGAATCGCTACGAGTATCTCTATCGCCGGACCCCTGCGCACGAGGTTGGCACGGCGCATAGCCCGATCACCTTCCGCCGTACCGACGGGCTGCACATCGCGATTCACGAGGCTGCGCTGGTCGATTACGCGGCCTTCTGGCTCCAGCGGGTGGAGGGGCAGCGCTTTCGCACCCGTCTCGCGCCGTCCTCGCAACCGTGGAAGGTCCGCCGGGCCGCTCCCTTCGCCACCCCCTGGCGGACGGTGCTGATCGGGGAGGATGCGCCTGCGCTCTATGCCGCTTCGGACATGATCCTCAACCTCAACGAACCCAGCCGGATTGCGGATCTGGGCTGGTTCACGCCGCACAAGTACGTCGGCATCTGGTGGGGGATGCATCTCGATATCTGGAGCTGGAACGACGGGCCGAAGCACGGCGCGACGACCGAAAACGCCCTGCGCTATATCGACTTCGCTGCCGATCACGGCTTCGGATCGGTCCTGATCGAAGGCTGGAACGTGGGGTGGTGGAGCGAGAGCGGCCGGAACTTCCAGTTCGCGGAAGCCTACCCCGATTTCGACATGGACCGTGTTGCCGCCCATGCCAGGGCGAAAGGCGTCGAGATCATGGGCCACCATGAAACCGCAGGCAACGCCGGGCTTTACGAACGGCAGCTTGAGGATGCCCTCGATTACTATGCCGCGCATGGCATCCATTCGGTCAAGACCGGCTATGTCGCCGATGCTGGCATGGCCCTGCGCGAAGACCCGGACGGGACCGAGCAATGGGAATATCATGACGGGCAATACATGGTGCGCCATCACGCCCTGGTGGCGGAGCGGGCGGCGGAGCACGCCATCGCGGTGAATGCGCACGAGCCGGTCAAGGATACAGGCCTCCGCCGCACCTGGCCCAACCTCGTCACTCGCGAAGGCGCGCGCGGCACCGAGTATATGGCCTGGGGCGAACCGCCGAACCCGCCGGAGCACGAACCGACCCTGCTGTTCACGCGCATGCTGTCCGGTCCGTTCGACCTGACGCCGGGCATCGTCAGTCTGGAAGGGCGTGATGCGCGGCCGCTGCCCAACACTCTGGCGCGCCAACTTGCGGATTACGTGGTGATCTATTCGCCGATTCAGATGGCGGCGGACCTGCCGGAAAACTACGCCGCAGCGCCCGATGCGCTGGCGTTTATCGAGCAGGTTCCGGTCGATTGGGAACGCACGCAGGTGCTCGCCGGCGAGATCGGCGAATACGCAGTCGTTGCGCGGCAGCGCAGGGACGGGGATGACTGGTGGATCGGCGGCGTCACCGATGGCGAGCGGCGCGAGATTGCAATCGACCTTGCCTTCCTGCCCGCCGGTGCGCGCTATGTTGCGGAGATCTGGCGCGACGGCGAAGGCGGCGGGATCGACGGCGATCGCTTCGCGATGGTGCGCGAGACACGCCGGGTTCGGGCCGGCGAAACGCTGGCCCTGACGATGGAAGCAGGCGGCGGCTTCGCCCTGTCGCTGCGCCCGGCGGAGTAGCGCTGCGGCCTAGTGCGCGTGCCCCGCGATGCCGGCGGCTGCCTCCGCATCGCGTCGCCCCTTGGCCGCCGCGGTCAGCGGATCGCTTACCGCCGGCCCGTCGCTGTCGCGGTATTGGGCGCGCAGAGCCTCCAGCCGCAGTTGGAGCCGGGCGACGATCGGTTGGACCGCGGGATCGTCGATCCGGTTGTGCATCTCGCCCGGATCGGTCGCGAGGTCATAGAATTCCCACTGATTGATGTCGCCGTAGAAACGGATCAGTTTGTAGCGGTCGGTCCGCACGCCATAATGCGCGCGGACCGAGTGGAACCCCGGATATTCGTAGTAGTGGTAATAGATGTCCTCGCGCCAGTCGGGCGGGGCCTCACCGTCCACCACCTCGCGCAGGCTGCGGCCCTGAATGGCGGCGCGTGCTGGGATGCCGGCGTAATCGAGGAACGTCGGGGCATAGTCGACATTCTGCACCGGCGCTTCCACCCGTGTGCCGGGCGCGATCTGGCCGGGGAAGCGCATCACCAGCGGGGTGCGTAGCGATTCCTCGTACATGAAGCGCTTGTCGAACCAGCCGTGTTCGCCGAGGTAGAAACCCTGGTCGGAAGTATAGACCACGATCGTGTTCTCGGACAGATCGTTCGCCTCCAGCCAGTCGAGCACGCGGCCGACGCTGTCGTCCACCGCGGCGACGGTGGCGAGGTACTGCTTCATGTACCGCTGATATTTCCACAGCGCGAGTTCACGGCCGGCCAGCCCGGCTTCGTTAACCGCGTCGTTGGCCGGCTGCATCTGCGCATCCCACGCCGCGCGCTGTTCCGGCGTCATGCGGGCGAAATCGTCGGGCCAGCGGTCGAAGCGCAGCGCGTTCGATCCTGCTTCCTCCGTCATGTGCAGGTCGTGCCCTTCGTACATGTCCGCGTAGATGTTCATTTCCTGCGCCGCCGCGGCGGGGCGTCCGTCGTAGTGGTCGAAGTAATTGGTTGGCACCGGAAATTCGGTGCCGAGATAGGTCTGCAAGTGGCGGATCGCGGGCATGAAATTGCGATGCGGCGCCTTGTGATGGATCAGGATCGCGAATGGCTTGTCCGGATCGCGTTCCTCCTCCAGCCAGTCGATGCTGAAATCGGTGACAAGGTCGGTGGCATAGCCTTCCACCACGCTGCGCCCTTCGGGCGTGATGATATCGGGATTGTAATACTTGCCCTGATCGTCGAGCACCTTCCACGTCTGGATGCCGGCGCCTTCGGGCGAATAATTGAGGTGCCACTTGCCGAACAGCGCGGTCTGGTAACCTGCGGCGCCGATTTCCCGCACCCAGTTCCAGGTGGCGTTGTCGAACCGTTGCCCGTTCTTGGTAAAGCCGTGCAGGTGGCTGAACTGTCCCGTCAGCATGGTCGCGCGGCTGGGGCCGCAGAGCGAATTGGTGACGTAGCTGTTGGCGAAGATCGCGCCTTCACGCGCGATCCGGTCGATATTGGGGGTGGGCGCCAGTTGCGCGATCTCTCCGCCATAGGCGGACACCGCCTGGTAGGCGTGATCGTCCGACATGATGAAGACAATGTTGGGTCGCCGCTGCTGCGCTGCTTCCTCCCCCGCAACCGATGCGGCCTGCGATGGGGAGGGGGCGGCCGTCGCGCACGCCGGAAGTGTCAGCGTGGCGAGGGTGGCAAGCGCGATCAGCGGGCTTCGCACCGCCTCATTCCGTCAGCGTGAAAGTGACCGGCGTGCTGGCCTTCGCGCCGGAGGAGGGCGCGATCCACAGTTGGAATTCGCCCGGTTCCCACCCATGCGACATGTCCGCGCGAGTGAAGGCGAGATCCGCCGGGGTCAGCGTGAAGCTGACGGTGCGCGATTCGCCCGGCTTCAACATGATCTTCTCGAACCCCTTCAGTTCCTGGACCGGCCGGGTGACCGAGCCGACGAGGTCGCGGACGTAGAGCTGGACGACTTCCTCGCCCGCGCGATCGCCGGTGTTGGTGATCGTGGCGCTGGCGGTGATCGACCCGCCCGGTCCCATCGAGGCGGCCGAGAGCGTCGCCGGCGAATAGGTGAACGTCGTGTAGCTGAGACCGTATCCGAACCGGTACAGCGGATCGTTCGGCGTGTTGAGGTAGCGCGAAACGTACTTCGCGCCCGGCGCGCCCAGCTCGATCGGACGCCCGGTGTTCTTCATGTCGTAATGGATCGGCACCTGGCCGACATTGCGCGGGAAGGTGACCGGCAGTTTGCCCGAAGGATTGTAGTCACCGAACAGCACGTCGGCGACCGCGTGGCCGCCCTGGGTACCCGGATACCAGGCGTGCAGGATCGCCGGAACGTTCTCGTCGGCCCAGCCGATCGAATTGGGCCGTCCGCTCAGCATTACCAGAACCACCGGCTTGCCAGTGGCGACGAGCGCTTCGAGCAGGGCCTGCTGGTTGCCGGGCAGATCGAGCGAGGTGCGGCTGGCGGCTTCGCCGGTCATATCCCATTTTTCGCCCATCGCGGCGACGATCACGTCCGAACCTTCCGCCAGGGCCAGCGCTTCCGCAAAACCGTCGGTCTTGCCGGCGTCCGCAAATTCGTAGCTGGCGCCTTTCGCATATTCGACGCTGACACCGGCACCGGCGCGGGCTTCGATCCCTTCCAGGATCGTGACCGGCCGCGTTTGCCGGTCGCCGCCCGCGGCCCAGCTTCCGATCATGTCGGGCTTGCTGTCACCCAGCGGGCCGATCACCGCGATCCGGCCGGCTTCGGCAGCCAGCGGTAGCACGTCGCCTTCGTTCTTGAGCAGGACCATGGACTTGCGCGCGACATCCCGTGCCGCTTCGAGAAATTCCGGCTTGTACAGCGTGGCCTTTTCCCGCTCGTTATCGGCATAGCGATAAGGGTCTTCGAACAGGCCGAGGCGATACTTCATTTCCAGAATGCGGCGCACCGCCTGGTCGATCTGCGTCGTGTCGACGCGCCCCTCCTCCACCGAGCGGGCGAGGTTTTCCATGAACACCGCGCCCTGCATGTCCATGTCCACCCCGGCATTCAGCGCCTGTTCGCCGGCCTGAGCCAGATCCTTGGAATAGCCGTGGGGAACCATCTCGTTGATCGACGTGTAATCGGTTACCACGAACCCGTCGAAGCCCCATTTGTGGCGCAGCACGTCGGTAAGCAGGTACTTGCTCCCGCTGGCGGGGACACCGTCGTACTCGTTGAAAGACGTCATGAAAGTCGCCACGCCTTCGTCGACCGCGGCCTTGAACGGCGGCAGGTACACGTCGCGCAGCGTGCGTTCGGAAATATCGACCGTGTGATAATCGCGCCCCGCCTGCGCGGCGCCGTAGGCGGCGAAGTGCTTGGCCGTGGCAAGCAGGGTGTCGACCGCGCCCAGATCGTCACCCTGATAGCCGCGTACGCGTGCGCGGGCGATTTCGCTGCCGAGGAACACGTCTTCCCCAGCCCCTTCGGAACCGCGGCCCCAGCGCGCATCCCGCGAGATGTCGACCATCGGCGAGAAGGTCCAGTGAATGCCTTCCGCCGTCGCTTCCAACGCGGAAACCCGGGCGGATTTCTCGATCGCGTCGAGATCCCAGCTGGCCGCTTCGCCCAGCGAGATCGGGAAAATCGTGCGATGGCCGTGGATGACGTCGTATCCGAACAGCAGCGGAATTTTCAGCCGCGTACCTTCGATCGCCGCGCGTTGCAGTTCGCGCGTGTAATCGGCGGTATAAGCGTTGAAGATCGCCCCCACGCGGCCCGCGGCGATATCCTGCTTGTACCCTTCGCGCATCGTCGGGCCGGTCGATTCCCAATCGCTGGTGAGCAGGGTGAGCTGACCGATTTTCTCCTGCAGCGTCATCTTCGCCATCAGGTCGGCGATGAAGGCGTCCATTGCCGGGTCCTGCCGGGCCCATTCGGGCTGGGCCTGCGCGACGGAAACCTGCGTCGGCGAACTGGCCGCAGGCGCCTCCGGCGTGGAGGCTTGTGCTGCGCTCGCCAAGCCGGCGAGGGCGAGGGCGGCGGCGCTGGTTAGGAGGACATTGACGGACTTCTTCATGAACTCTCTCCCTGAACCCGCGTGCATTACCGCACGCCGGGCTGTGAATTCCTATGCCGGATTCGGCGATCTGGTGAAGGCTATACAGGCCATATGAAACCGGTTACAAGGCCCTAGATCAAGTTGATTCGGCGGCCGGACGCAAGGTCCGCCGTCATGCAGGCAGCTATCGGATCGCCCAGAAGGGCGGCCGTGTGGGGAGGAAACCATGACCATGATCCAGTCTCGCAATCCAATTAATGAATCGCGCGCCAACGATTCGCATCTGGCCCGCAGGCTCGCGGCTGCGCTGGCCGTTGGCGTTGCAGGCGGCGCGATGTCCATCGCGCTCGTCGCGCCCGCCCATGCGCAGGAATCCGGCGCGTCGCTGCGCGGGCAGATCACCGGCGCCGAAGGCATCAGCCAGGTCGTCGCGATCGAGGTGAACACCGGCGTGCGCCGCACGGTCGCGGCCAATGCCGCCGGCGACTATAACTTCGCATCGTTGCGTCCGGGGACGTATCGCCTTGAGGTGACAACGGCCAACGGCGTGCGCACGACCGAAACTTTCACGCTGCGCGTCGCCCAGAATGCCGTTCTCGATTTCGATCTCGGCCCACAAGATTCCGCGGCCACCACAGGGGCAGAAGCGCCTGCGGGCGGGGGCGAGATCGTCGTGGTCGCCGATCGCATCCGGACGATGGAAGGCGGCGAAGTCGGCGCCAATATCTCTTTGCGCCAGATCGAGACCCTGCCGCAGAACAACCGCAATTTCCTCGCCTTTGCCGATCTCGCGCCCGGCGTACAGTTCATCTCGGGGGCGAACGGTCAGTCGCGCCTTCAGGGTGGTGCGCAGGACAGCCGCACGGTGAATATCTTCATCGATGGCGTCGGACAGAAGGACTACGTACTGAAGAACGGCGTAACGGGGCAGGATTCGTCGCAGGGCAATCCCTTCCCGCAGATGGCGATCGGCGAATACCGAGTGATCTCCTCGAACTACAAGGCGGAGTTCGATCAGGTCAGTTCGGTCGCGATCACTGCCGTAACCCGTTCGGGGACCAACGAATTCCACGGCCAGGGCTTCATCGATTACACCGATCAGAGCCTGCGCGCGGCCACTCCGCTGGAGCTGTACGGAAATAATCCTGGCAAGGTGGAAACCAAGGATTTCCAGTTCGGCGGGGCGCTGGGCGGTCCGATCATCAAGGACATGATGCATTTCTTCGTTACCTACGAAGGCAAGCGTCAGGAACGGCCGGTTGAAATCACGCCCGGGCTTGGGCTGCCGGTTTCCTACTTCCCCGCGGAGTATCAGGGCGAGTTCGGTCCGACCAATTCGACCTTCAATGAAGACCTCTATTTCGGGAAGATCGATTTCGTCCCCAGCAACAGCGACCTGTTCGAGATATCGGCCAAGTACCGCGACGAGAGCGGCGAATTTCTGGGCAACGGGATCAACGCGCGTTCGACCATCAGTTCGCAGGATGTCGAGGAACTGCGCGTAACCGGGCGGTGGGAACACACCGCCGATAACTGGATCAACGATCTCAAGGTTACTTATGAAGACGTGAAGTGGGCGCCGACCCCGGTCGAATTCTCCAACGCTTCGTTGTTCGCCTATGTCGGGCCTTCGCCGACCAATCCGCAGCCGGGCGAGGTCGTGCGCGACAACCTGCTGCGCATCGGCGGTGGCGGCAACTATCAGGACAAGGGGCAGAAGGGCTGGGCGATCCAGAACGATTTCACCTGGATCGGGTTCGAAGGCCACACGATCAAGGCGGGCGTGAAGAGCAAGTGGGTCGAACTCAACACGCTGCAGCTCAACAACTTCAACCCGGTTTACACCTATAACGTCGCCCACAATCCCGGCGGCGGCACGTTCAACGACACTATCCCCTACCGCGTGCAGTTCGGCGCGCAGACCGGTACCGGCAGCCCGATCGTCAATTCCAAGAACTGGCAGTTCGGCATCTACATCCAGGACGACTGGGAGGTGACCGACCGGCTGACGCTGAACCTGGGCGTGCGCTGGGATTACGAGGAAACGCCTTCGTTCCTCGACTTCGTTCATCCTCAGGATGCGGTCGATGCGGTGTCGCCGGAAAACTATCCCAACCTCGCAGGCGCCAATTACGACATCAACGATTACATCTCGACCGGTTCCGAACGGGAAGCCTTCATGGGCGCGATCCAGCCCCGCATTGGCTTTACTTACGAACTGGACGAAGACGGTCGTTATGCGGTGTTCGGCGGGTTCGGCCGATCATACGATCGCAACCAGTTCGATTTCCTGCAGCAGGAAATCAGCGTCGGATCGTACAGCACGCGCACGTTCAACTTCATCACGGGCGATCCCAACAACACCTGCGATCCCGGGCCGACCTGCGTCGCCTGGGACCCGATCTATCTGACCGAAGCCGGGCGCGAGCAGCTGCTCGCCGGTGCCGGGGCCGGCGGCGGGCGTGAGCTGCGGTTTATCGATAACGACCTGAAGATGCCCTATTCGGACCAGTTCAGCCTGGGCCTGCGCGGGCGCCTGACGTCGAATTTCGATGCGGAAATCGGCTTCAGCCATATCGAGAGCAAGGATGGCTTCGCCTACCTGCTCGGCAACCGGCGGCCCGACGGGTCGTTCTTCGAGCCGGCGCCGGCCGTGCCCAATTCGCCCTGGGGCTTCGCGCCATCTGGATATGGCTCGATCATCATCGGGACCAACGGGTTGGAGACGAGCGCGGATTCGGCCTATCTCAAGCTCAACAAGAGCTACACGGTCGCATCGCCTTGGAGCCTTTCGGCCACCTACACTTATACCGAGGCGGAGGAGAACCGGAGCTTCGGCGAGACGTTCGCCCTCGATTTCCCCGCGCTGGAAGACTACCCGGTCACCCGCTCCAGCGGGGTGCGCAAGCACCGGCTGGTGATGACCGGTTCGGTTGACCTGCCCATCGGTATGGTTCTGTCGGGCAAATTCCAGATCGCGTCGCCGCCCTACCTCAAGCGGTTCATTTCGACTGGCGGGGAAAACCCGTCGCGCGACGTGATCTCGAACGAGGCGGACAGCAACGGCGATCGCTGGGGCTTCCGGCAGATGGACCTGGCGGTGACCAAGTATCTCTCGCTGCCCTTCATCACCGACGACACGCGTGTCTGGGTCCGGGCGGATGTGATCAACCTGTTCAATGATCGCAACTATGTCGACTATAACAACGATCCCAGCTCGCCCGACTACCTGAGCATTTCGGGGCTGGGCGTTGGCGGCAACCCGCCGCGCACGGTAAAGGTGTCGGCCGGTTTCGAATTCTGACCGGTCACGTTCGGGCGCCTGGCCACTCTATCCCCTCCCCCCGGGGTGGCCAGGCGCCCTTTGCCCTGGGAGCCATGATGTCCGCTCGTTTTGCTGCTTTCGCCGTGCCGCTGCTGGCGCTCACCGCCTGTGGGCCCGCAGCGATGCCGCCGTCGCCCGCCGCCGCTAGGCCGCATTCGCCCGCGGCGAAGACCGCATTTGCGGAAGATCTGTCGCTCCGCACCTTCCGCTATTTCTGGGAAACCACCGATACGCAGCGCTGCCTCGCGCCCGACCGCTGGCCCAGCAATCCCTTCTCCTCCATCGCGGCGACCGGCTTCGCGCTGACCGCCTATGGCATCGGGGCGGAGCGGGGCTACGTCTCGCGCGAAGATGCAGCCGCCAGAACTCGCGACTGCCTGGAATTCTACTGGAACGCGCCGCAGGGCCCGGCAGTGTCGGGCACCGCCGGGCACAAGGGCTTCTTCTATCACTTCCTGACGAACGAGGACGGCACGCGCCGGGGGCAGACGGAACTGTCCACCGTCGATACATCGCTGCTGCTGGGCGGTGTCCTGTTCGCGCAAAGCTATTTCGATCGTGACGATGCAGTGGAAGCGGAAATCCGTGATCTGGCGGAGAAGATCTATCGCCGTGTGGACTGGACATTCGTCCAGCGGGAAAACAGCGCCATCCCTTCGGCCAACGGCGGCAGCGGCAAGGCGATCGTCATGGGCTGGTATCCCGAACGCGGCGAGGGCGGCGATTTCGGAACCCACGACTGGGTCGGATACAATGAAGGCATGCTGGTCTATATCCTGGCAGCCGGATCGCCGACCCATCCGATCGACAAGGACGCCTGGAACACCGGCTGGGCCGCTGATCTGGAGAAGGACTGGGGCGACTATTACGGCCACGAACACCTCCAGTTCGAGCCGCTCTTCGGCCACCAGTACAGCCATGTCTGGGTCGATTTTCGCGGCATTCGCGACGAATTCATGCGGTCCAAGGGGATCGACTATTTCGAGAACAGCCGCCGCGCGACCCTGAGCCAGCAGGCTTACGGCGCGGACAACCCGAACGACTGGATCGGGTATTCGGGCGACATGTGGGGCTGGACGGCGTCCGATGGGCCGACCGGCGCGGGCAATGGCCGTGAAGTGAATGGAAAGTCGCGCGAATTCCTGGGATATGCGGCCCGCGGCGTCAGTGCGGAGCGGGTGGTGGACGACGGGACGATCGTGCCCACGGCCGCAGGCGGTTCCATCCCCTTCGCGCCCGAGGTGACGATCCCGGCGCTGATGAACATGCGCGATGCCTATGGCGATGCGCTATACACCCGTTACGGGTTCAAGGACGCGTTCAATCCCAGTTACACCTTCACCGATGCCGGCAGCACCACCGGAACGGTCGATCCCGAACATGGCTGGATTGCGGGCGACCACCTGGGCATCGATCAGGGCCCGATCCTGGCGATGATGGAGAACTATCGTACCGAGCTGGTCTGGCTCACGATGCGCAAGAACCCGCATATCCGGCGCGGTCTGGAACGGCTGGGCTTCACCGGCGGCTGGCTGGAAAAAAGCGAGTAGCGGGGCGCCGCCGGTTGGGCGCCGTCGGGCGTCAGTCCCTTTAGCGTCCGCAGCGGCAGGCGAGCCAGCGCATCAGGGCGCCTGTTCGAAATCGACAACGACCGGGTAGTGATCCGAAGGCAGGCGCCCACCCCAATGCTGGGTCACCACCGCGTGGGCGGCGACGGCAAGATCGCGGGTCGCGAAAACATGGTCGATCGGCGCGTCGTGCGCGGTGGCGATATCGAACCCGGTGAAAGTGCCGGGCGGGCCGTAGAGCGGCGTGCGGCTGGCGCTGCGCGTGTCGACCAGTCCGCTGGTCGCGGTATCGGCAAGAATACGATAGGGCGGGCTGTCGGGCAGGGCGTTGAAATCACCCATCACGATTGCCGGGGCGCTGCTGTCGCGCGCAACCCATTCGGCGATCATCCGCGCCCCTTCCGCACGCGCCTGCCCCCCTACATGGTCGAAATGCGTGTTGAGCGCCCGCAGCCGCCGGCCGGTGCGCCGGTCGCGCAGGACGGCCCAGGTGGCGATGCGGGGATAGGCGGCATCCCACCCCTTGCCCGGCGTGCCGGGCGTGGGGGAGAGCCAGAAAGTGCCCGACTGCAGAAGGTCGAACCGGTCGCGCCGCCACGCCAGGGGGGCAAATTCGCCGGCCCCCGCGCCATCGTCGCGGCCGACGCCGGCGAAGGCATACCGGGGCAGCGCCGCTTCCAGATAGCGCTTCTGATGGATCAGCACCTCTTGCAGGCCCAGCAGATCGGGCGCCTCGCGCTCGATCAGGGCGGCCACCATGTCCTTGCGGTGCGGCCAGGCATCGGGGCCATCGCTGTCGGTGTCGAGCCTGATGTTGAACGTCATCGCGCGGATCGGCGCCGCGCCCGCTTCCTGACCCGGCAGATGGGCACAGGCGCCGACCAGCAGGGCGCCGAGCAGGATCAACAGGCGGATCACGATGCCGCGTCTTCGGTGGCCGCCCCTGCGACTGCCGTGCCGTTGCTTTCGATGATCCGGCGATAGAGGTCGGCCGATTTCTTCGGCGTGCGTTCAAGCGTCTCGTAATCGACATGGACGATCCCGAACCGCTTGGCATAGCCCAGCGCCCATTCGAGGTTGTCGAACAGCGACCAGACCATATAGCCGCGAACGTCCACACCCGCCGCGATCGCATCGCCCACGGCGGCGATATGATCGGCGAGATAGCGGCACCGGTGGTCGTCCGCGATCAGCGCGCCGGCGCTGCTCGCCGGGTCGGCGAAGGCGGCGCCGTTTTCCATGATGTAGAGCGGGATGTCGCCGTAGCGTTCGCGAAACCACAGCAGGGTGCGGGTCATCGCCTCGGGGAAGACTTCCCAGTCGGTTTCGGTGTGCTGGGCCCCTTCCTGCACCACGGGTTCGGCGTAGAACGGCCAGGCGGTGTCGGATGCGCGCACGACGCTGCGGGTGTAGTAATTGATGCCGACGAAATCGACCGGCTGGCAGGCAAGCGCGAGATCGTCCTGCGACCAGTCTTCCCACGCTTCGCCATACACTTCGCGCAGTTCCGGCGGGCACGTGCCCAGCAGCGCGGGGTCGGCATATTGCCGGTTCATGTAGGCATCGGCGCGGGCCGTGGCGGCGAGATCTTCCGCGCTGTCGCTGGCTGGGTACTTGGGTTCGATATTGAAGACCACGCCGACTTCGTGCCGGCCCAGCTCGCGATAGACCTGCACCGCGCGGCCATGCGCGCGCATCAGGTTGCGGCTGGCGATCGCGCATTCGAAAATGCTGCGATGCCCGGGGGCCAACACGCCGTTGAGATAGCCACCGTCGGCCACGACCCAGGGTTCGTTCAGCGTCGCCCAGCGGCGGACCTCGCCGTCGAGCGCGCGGTACATGACGGCGGCATATTCGCCGAACCATTCGGCAATGTCGCGGTTGAGCCAGCCCCCTCGATCATCCAGTGCGGCGGGAAGATCCCAGTGATAGAGCGTGGGCAGGGGCATGATACCCGCATCGTTCAGGCGGTCGACCAGGCGGCGATAGAAATCGAGCCCGGCCTGGTTCACCCGCCCCGTGCCGCCTGGCAGGATGCGGCTCCACGAGATACTGAAGCGATAGGCCTGCAGGCCCAGCCGCTTCATCAGGTCGACGTCGCTTTCCATGCGGTTGTAGTGGTCGCAGGCGACGTCCCCGGTGTCGCCGCTGGCGATCATCAGGCGCGGATCGTGGGTGAAGCGGTGCCAGATGCTGGTGCCGGCACCATCGGCCAGCGGCGATCCTTCGACCTGATAGGCAGCGGTCGCAGCACCCCACAGAAAGCCTTCGGGAAACGCGCCGCTCATCGTGCGTCTCCCCCGATCCGGTGCGAAAGGAGCCACAGGTACAGCGCCGGATCGTCGTAAGCCGGGTCCCAGGCGTTGTGGCCCAGATCCGGGTAGATCGTCAGCCGGCTCTTGCGCCCGTCGCAGGCGCGGATCGCGCGGGCCATGGCGAAGCTGCCTTCCGGGGTCACGACATCGTCGCGATCGCCATGCAGCGCCCAGATCGGCACATCGGTGAGCGCGCAGGCCGTGGCGGGATCGCCGCGCCCGGCGACAGGGGCCACGGCGGCGAACCTTCCGGGTTCGGCCGCGGCCCAGCGCCACGAGGCATGGCCACCCCGGCTGAGCCCGGTGAGATAGATCCGCGCAGGGTCGACTGGCAGCGTCGCCAGCGCATGGTCGAGCAGGGCATCCAGCCTGGCGAGATCCCAGTCTTGCTCCGCCGGCAACTGGGGGGACACGAGGATGAACGGGAAAGCAGGATCGCGATCGGCGATCTTCGGTGGGCCGTGGACTTTCACTTTCGCAATGTCGCTGCCCCGTTCGCCCGATCCGTGGAGGAAGATCATCAGCGGCCAGCGTTCCTCATCCGGTTCTGCCCGTGCCGCACCGGGGGGAAGGTGGAGCTGATATTCATAGCCGCCAGCCGCGACCGGGGGCTGTGGATGCTGCCCGGCCTGCAAGGCGGGCGAACGGGCATGGAGATGACCGGGGGCGGTACAGGCCGCGGCAAGACAGGCGAGGGCGAGAGAGATCAGTCGTTTCATCGTCATCCTTTGACACTTCCGGCGAGCAGGCCGCCGATGAACTGGCGTTGCAGCGCCAGGAACAGAATCAGCACCGGAACCGTGGTCACCACCGAACCGGCCATCATCAGCTCGATATCCTGCGCACGCTCGCGCCCCATGGCGGCGAGCGCGACGGGCAGGGTGTAGAGATCGTGATCGGACAGCACGATCAGCGGCCACAGAAAATCGTTCCAGCTGCCGAGGAACACGAACAGCGCCAGCGTCGCGACGGCAGGGCGCATGATCGGTAGAACGATATGGCGGAAGATGCGCCATTCGCTGGCACCGTCGATCCGGGCCGCTTCTATCAGGTCGAGCGGAATCGACAGGGCATATTGCCGCACCAGGAATATGCCGACAATCCCGGCCAGCCACGGCACCAGCACACCGGCATAGGAATTGACCAGCCCCAGTGCCTTGAGCTCCAGAAACAGGGGCAGCATCCCGATCTGCCCGGGTATCAGCAGCAGCGCGAGCAGGACCCGCACTGTCGTGTCGCGCCCCGGATAGCGCAGCCGGGCGAAAGCATATCCGGCGGGCAATGTAAAAACGAGCGCGAGCAGCGTGGCGAGGGTGGAGATCAGCAGGCTGTTTATCAGGAACATCCCCATGCCCTGGCTGGCGAACAGCGCGTGGTAATTAGCGAGCGTCGGGTCGCCGGGGATCAGCGGCGGAGGGAACTGCCCGGCTTCGCCCGGTTGCATCAGGCTGACGGAAACCATCCACAGCAGCGGGGCCAGCGTAATCGCCGCGAAGGCTGCAACCAGCGCGGTCATGCCGAGGCGCGCCGTCATGCGCGCCGCCTGCGATAGATCCGCAGCGCCAGCGCCGGGATCAGCGCGGCCGCCAGAATGCAGGCGAACAGCACGACCGCGACAGCTGCGCCAATGCCCAGGTTCCACCACTGGAAGCCCTGATCGAACATCAGATACAGGACCGTGATCGTCGATTGGGCGGGTCCACCCTCGGTCATCACGTAAGGTTCCGCAAAGAGCTGGAACATGGCGATAACCGCGAGCACCGCGACCAGCCCGGCGGCGGGGGCGACCGCGGGCAGGGTAACGTGCCGCAGGCGCGACCACCAGCCCGCACCGTCGATCCGGGCCGCCTCGTCCAGTTCGCGCGGGACGGTCTGGAGGGCGGCGAGGAAGATCAGCATGGAATAGCCGAAGCTCTTCCAGACGACGAACACAGTGATCGCGGGAATGGCCCAGCGCGGATCGCCCAGCCAGTCGACTGGGGGCAGGCCGATCGCGCCCAGAGCATGATTGAACAGGCCGTACCGGGCGTGGAGCATGTATTTCCAGACCACAGCCGCAGCGACCAGAGTGGTCACGTAAGGGGCGAAGAACACCGCGCGCCATGCCGGACGCCAGGCGACCATCCGTTCATTGACCAGGATCGCGGCGAAGAAGGCGACGACCACGACCAGCGGCACGCCCAGCAGGACGAACCAGAACGTATTGCCCAGCGCGGTCCAGAACAGCGGGTCGGAAAGCAGCGCGGAATAGTTGGCGAGGCCGACGAACCGCAAATTGCCGATGTCGGCCAGCGCATAAATGTCGAAATCGGTCAGGCTCAGCGCCAGCGACGCGACCGTCGGCAGGATGAAGAACAGCGCAATGGCGATCAGCGCCGGTGCGCTCAACAGCCAGCCGGCGCGGCGTTCGGCGCGGGAAGCCAGGCCGGTCATGCTCGTTTGTCCCGCGTGGCCATCCACCGCCGCTTGGCCAGAATGCGATCGACCCGCAGATCCATTTCCCGCGCTGCGCCGCGAACCGTGAACTCTCCGCGAACCATGCGGTCGGCGACGATCTGCATTTCGGTCACCACCCGTTCCCATTCGGGCACTTTGGGCAGCGGGCGGGCCCGTTCCAGCTGGCGGGCGAAGGGGGCGACGACCGGGTCCCGCGCCAGCTCTCCGCGCGTCCATGCCGATCGCATCACCGGCAGATCCCCCGTCGCGTGGTGGAGGGCGAGCTGCGCGTCGGGGCGCAGCAGCCGGCGGACGGCGTTCCAGGCTTCGCGCTGGCGCGCGCCGCCGGCAAAGACGACGAGGCTGGAACCACCCGGGGCCGAAGCACCAATGCCGGACGGGCCGGGATTGGGCGCCGTGGCCCATTTCCCTTGCATTGCGGCGGGCAGGCGTTCGCGCATCTCGCCGATCATCCACGGCCCTGACGGATAGGCCGCGAACCATCCGCGGGCGAACTCCGCCCAGCGGTTGGCGATCTGGGCACCGGTGACGATCGGCGCCAGTCCTTCGTCGAACAGGGATTTGTAGAAACCCAGTGCCTCCACGAACGCGGGCGCGGCGAAGGCGCCTCGCGTGCCTTCGTCGCGCAGAAAATCCGCCCCTGCGGAAAGCGCCAGGGTCTGCAAATGCTCGAATTCGTCGAGCGGCAGCAGAACGCCGTAAGTCTCGCCGCCGCTCTGCGATCGGATGCGCGCCAGCGCCCGCTTCCATTCCTGCCATTCGAGCGGGGGCGCGGCATATCCGGCCCGCGCAAACAGATCGCTGCGATAGAACTGGACCCGGGTATCGACATACCATGGCAGCGCCATCAGTCGGCCGGAAATGCGATTGCTTTCGATCACGGCCGGGAACGGATCAATGCCTGCCGCGACGTCATCGGGCACGGGCGCCAGTGCCCCGATCGCGTCCAGTTCGCCCAGCCAGCTGTTGCCCACCTGGGCCAGGTCCGGCAGCGCATCGCCGGCGAAACCCGTCAGCAGCTTCTGGTGCGCCCCCGACCAGGGCAGGGGCTGAACCTTCAGGTCGCCCAGGTTGTGGCTGTCGAGCAGCGCCGGCAGAGCGGCGGCCTCGTTTCCGATTGCCCAGAATGTCAGCCGGTCGGACCGGGCGCAGCCGCCGAGCGCCAGCGCCGCGGAACCGGCCAGCGTCGATGCGAGCAGACGGCGGCGCGACAGACCGGGCCCCATCAGCCGCTTCCGGTTGGCGTTCGTGCTCCGCTCGCATCGGGGCCGAGAGTCGATTCCCGGCCGGCGAGGGTGGGGGACAGGACTACCCCGTGGGCCATGCCCAGCGGCTCCCCACGCAACATCCGCAGCAACAGCATGGCGGCAGTGGAGCCGAGCTGCGCGATGTTCGATTGCATGGTGGTAAGCCGGGGCGTGATGTGCCGAGCGAGCGGGATATCGTCGAACCCCGCCACCAGCATCTTCCGTCCGATCAGCACGCCAGCGTCGTCGAGCACGGAGATCAGCCCGACGGCCATGACGTCGTTGGCCGCGAACACGGCATCGGCGGGAACTTGCCCGGCCAGGAGAAGCTGCGCGGCTTCGCGCCCTGCGCTCTCGGTGAAATCACCGGGCAGCACGACGGGATGCTTCTCCCCCGCCTTCTCGCGCATCGCATCGGTGAACCCGCGCAGGCGTTCGCGCGCGTCGCGGTTATGCTTGGGCCCCGCGATGTGGACGATCCGCTTGCGACCGCAGGCGATCAGATGTTCGGTAATCGCGCGCGCGCCGCGATAGTTGTCGACCGCGACGAAGGGGATGTCGCTTTCCCCCGCCTGCGCATTGAGGAGGACCGTCGGCATCCCGGGGTCGAGATGGTCGGCAAGCAGCTCGGCGGTGGAATCCGGCGGCATCAGCAGCAGCCCGTCGACCCGTCCGCGCATGGCGCGGATCGCGCTGGTCGTTTCGTGCGAACTGCCGTGCATGTTGCCCAACAGCAGATGCTTGCCCGCGCCATGGGCGATCATGTCGATCCCGCGGATGATTTCGGAGAAGAATTCGCCGAACAGGTCGGGCAGGATCACGCCGATCGTGTCGGTCTGGCGGATCGTCAGGCTGCGGGCGCCCGAATGGGGTACGAAATTCAGGGCCTTGGCCGCGGCTTCGATCGCCTCGCGCGTATCCTTGGTTACATTTGTCCGACCGTTGAGTGCGCGGGAAACCGTGGCGACCGATACGCCCGCTTCCCTGGCAACATCCCGAATCGTGACCATGTCGTCCCCTCCAGCCCCTATGTAACCGTTTTCACAAAATCGGCAATGGCGCGCGTTCCAGCGCCTGTCCGTCTGCCGCGAAAAGGTGGATATCGCGAGGTTCGGCGTAGAGTGCGATTCTGTCGCCCGGTGCGATCCCATTCGCCCCGACGGCGCGCCAGATCAGGGTGTCGCCGTCATCGCCCAGGCCGACGTGGCATTCACCGCCATACCATTCGACATAACGGACCTGGCGCGTGGCGAATGCGATCCGCCCGTCACCTGCCGCGGTGGTCAGCGCCTCAGGCCGAACGGCCACGATCACATCGGCGCTGCCGCGCTGGCTTTCGCGCAGCGGCGACAGCGAAAGCCGTTCGCCAGAGCATTCGGTCACAACCAGCGTGCCGTGTTCGTCAGCACGGTCGATGCGCGCCTGCAAGGTATTGATCGGCGGCTGGCCGAAGAAGCGCGCCGCAAACAGCGATGCCGGACGGTGATAGATGTCTTCCGGCGTCCCTTGCTGCTCGATCCTGCCTTCGCGCATCAGCACGATCCGGTCCGCCAGGGCCATCGCCTCTGCCTGATCGTGGGTGACGTAGATGGTCGGTGCGCGCAGCCGGGCGTGCAGCTCGGCAAATTCGCGCCGCATCTGCGCGCGCAGATTGGCGTCGAGGTTGGAAAGGGGCTCGTCGAACAGGAACAGCTCTGGCTCGCGCACGATCGCGCGCCCGATCGCCACCCGCTGGCGTTGCCCGCCGGACAGTTCCGCCGGTCGCCGATCTGTCAGGGTGTCCAGACCCAGCAGCTCGCATGCCTGCGCGACGCTGGCATCGATCCTGCTGCGCGGCCAGCCCGCCATGCGCAGCGGGAAAGCAATGTTCTGGGCGACCGTCATCTGGGGATAGAGCGCATAGGACTGGAACACCATTGCGACCCCCCGCTCCCCCGGGGGCAAGTGGTCCACGCGCCGCTGTCCGATACGGATTTCCCCGCTATCCGCGCTTTCCAGCCCGGCGATCAGGCGCAGCAGGGTCGATTTGCCGCACCCCGATGGACCGACCAGGACGACGAACTCGCCATCGCCCACGGAAAGATTGAAGTCCTGGAACAGCGCGGCGGCGCCGAAGCTCTTGTCGATCCGGGATAAAGTTGCGCCCGGCACGTTTCTCTCCCGTTCGCGGACGCCGAGGCATCCGGTCCGAGGCCACATAGCGCTGTCATCCGCGCGGCAGCAATCACTAGTTGCGCCGCAGGGCCGTCAGCTCCGTTTGTGAACGGCTTCCAGTATCCGCGTGACCTGCGTTCGAAGGGATGAGGCCTGGCCTTCCAGTTCGGTCGCGGAGCTGAGCACCTGCGAAGCGGCTGCCCCCGTCGACAGCGCGGTTTCGCGGATCTTCTCGACGCTGGAGCGGACGTCGTTCGTTCCCCGGGCGGCAAGATCGATGTTCCGCGCCAGTTCCTGGCCGGCGACCGATTGCTGATCGACCGCCGATGCGATGGAGATCGCAGTCGATTCTAGCTGTTGCACCTGTTCGGCGACTGCCCGAAGCGCGCCGACGCTGGCGCCGGTCGAATCCTGAATCGCCTGGATCTGTTGCGCCACCTGTTCGGTCGCGCGGCCTGTCTGTGCCGCTAACTCCTTCACTTCCGAAGCGACCACGGCGAAGCCGCGCCCGGCCTCTCCGCCGCGCGCTGCCTCGATCGATGCATTGAGAGCGAGCAGATTGGTCCGCTGCGCGATCGTCGAAATGAGGCCGACGACATGCCCGATTTCCTCCGCAGTTTTCGACAGTGCGGAGATCGTGTCGTTGGCGGTTTGGGTGGAGCCGGTCGCTTCGCGGGCCAGTTCGGCCGACTGTGCGGCCTGGCGGCTGATTTCTCCGATCGACATCGCGAATTCATCCGATGCGGCGGCGGCGGCTGTCACACCCGACGATGCCTCCGCCATTGCCTGGGCCACGCGCGAAGTCTGCTCCGCGCCCTTTTCGGCCGCGCTTGCCATCGATCCGGCGGTTGCCTTGAGCTGGACCGCGGCGGTGCCCACGCCGTTGACGACATGGCCCACGTTCGTTTCGAACGACCGCACCAGCGCCTGCATTTCCTTCCGCCGTTTCTCGCGTTCCTTGCGGCGATTGGCGAACATTTCGTCCAGCTTGCGGCCGGACTTCACGAAGACTTCGAACGCGCGGGCAATGTCGCCGATCTCGTCGCGCCGTTCCAGCCCGGTTATCGCAAAGTCGCGATGCCCGGCCGCCAGCGCAGTCATGTCGTCCGCCAGTTTGCGAAGCTGGTTCGAGGTGTCCTTCATCACGATGCCGATTGCGCCGAGGCCGGCGACGATCAGCAGCGCCGTTACCCCGACGATTGGCCAGCGCAGCGAAGCCGCGAACTCGCGATCCGCCGAACCAAGTCCGATCCAGGCAAGCGCGGCAATCGCGGCCAGGGCTACGAGCGGCACGCCGCACAGGATCGTGAGCTTGCGCCCCAATGACAGATCGTTGAAACGGCGCACGAGAACGAAACGCGCCGGCGGCGCGGCCTGATCGGTATCTTCCAGAACGACCTGTTCGATTTCCTCACGCATGTCGTCGGGGACGATGATCGTTGTTTCGGCGTTCATGCTGTTATCCTTCCCGGCTGCTTCCGGGTGTCGTTGCCCGTCGACGACTGGTTGAGATGCCGGGCGATGTCGCTCGACGGCATGGGCGAAAAGTAGAGCCAGCCCTGAAGGTGGTCGCATCCCGCACTGCGGACCATTGCCGCCTGATCCGCGGTTTCGACCCCCTCGGCGGTAACCCGCATGGCCAGGGCGCGCGCCATCGAGATGCTGGACAGCATCATCGCGCGCGAGCTTTCGTCGCTGGCAGAATCGACCACGAGCGAGCGGTCGAGCTTGAGCTTTTCGAACCGGAACTGCCGCAGGAAGCCGATGGAGGCATAGCCGGTCCCGAAATCGTCGAGCACGACATCGACCCCCAGCCCGCGGACGAGGTCCAGCGTCCGTTCGGCCACGATCGGATCGAGCACGAGGCAGGTTTCGGTTATTTCAAGCTCCAGCCGTTCAGCGGGAAATCCGGTTTCTTCGAGTATCTGGCCGAGCTGAAACGGAAATTCCGGATTGCGCAGCTGGGCAGCCGAAATGTTGACCGACAGCTTGATGTTCCAGGCAAGTGCATCGGTACATGCCCGCCGAAGAACCCACAGCCCGATCGGATTGATCAGGCCGGATTCCTCCGCCACCGGCACGAATACGCCGGGGCCCAGTTCGCTGCCGTCGGGCCGTGCCCAGCGAAGCAGTGCCTCGACCCCGACGATTTCGTGCGTTCGGGCATCGACGAGCGGCTGGTAGTGGACGAGAAATTCGTTGTTCAGCAGCCCCGCGCGCAGCTCGTTATCCAGATCGCGCAATGCGGCCAGGCTGTGGTCGAACTCGGGCTTGAACCAGGTGCAGCGCATTTTCCCGTCGCGCTTGGAAACGTACATCGCAACGTCTGCCCGGCGCAGCAGCTCCGATGAATCGAGCGATTCGCCGGAATGGCAGCGCGCCAGGCCGATGCTGGCCCCGATCGGTATCTGCTTGCCTTCAACGTTGACCGGCTGGCTGAGCATTTCGAGAAAGCCGCGGCAGATGCCTTCCAGCAGGGTGCCGGATAAAGGCCCGATCATGCTGATCGCGAATTCATCGCCGCCAAGGCGATAGGCGACCGCTTCGCTGCCGCACAGATGGCGCAGGTTAGCGGCGACTTCCTTGATCAGGTGGTCGCCCATGCCGTGGCCGTAAAGATCGTTGATCGTCTTGAATCCGTCGAGATCGATCAGGGCAACCGCGATTTCCCGATCCGAACTGGCGCCGGCGGTGACATTGCGGTGCAGTGCGCGGCGATTGGGCAGTTCGCTGAGGCTGTCGGTAGTGCCCAGCCGTTCGAGGCGTGCGACATGCGCAAATCCGAAACGCAGCAGAAGCAGCACCGCGACTGCGTAGATTACGCTGCCGGTCAGGATCAGATGCGATGTTCTGGCAAAGCCGTAATCGTTGCCGAACAGCAGTGCGGCACAAATGGCAGCGTATATCGCGGTCAGAACCACCAGCGGCAGAATGACGAGTAGACGCGGCGCGAAACCGTGCTGTTCTGCCTCCAGTGTCACCGCTTGAGTCCCAACCCCTGTTCTTTTGTTCGATTTAGCGACCCTGCACTAACGAACCGTTAAGCGCAGATTTACCTTGTCTGTCGTCTGTCTCTTTCCACTCTGGGCGGCGGTACAACCCCTGCACGGCCGTCGCTGGGGCGAAGGCGTCGGTCTTGCCCGCCACCGTTTCTCCCGATCCCAGCATCAGCCACCCGTCTTCGCGCAGGCTGGAAGCCACCCGCTCGAACGCCGTCCGCCGCGTTTCATGATCGAAATAGAGCAGCACATTGCGGCACAGGACGAGGTCGAACCGTTCGGGGCGCGGCTGTTCGTCCAGCACGTTGCCAACGCGATAGCGGATTGGCCGCAACAGGACCGGATCGGGCTGCCAGCCCTGCGGCGTTTCGCGAAAGTGCTTGAGCATCTGGGCGACGCCCAGGCCGCGCTGGATCTCGAACTGACTGTAACAGGCGCGCCGGGCGGCGGTGACAGCCTGGGCCGAAACATCGGTGCCGAGGATGTCGATCGTCCATCCGCGCCAGGTTTGCGGTTGATCGGCGAACAGCATCGACAGGGACAGTGCCTCCTGCCCGGTCGAACATCCGGCGGACCAGATCGACAGCCGGCGGGCATGCGCGCGCCGTTTTGCCAGATCGGGCAGGACCGTTTCGGTCAGTTGCTGAAACAGCTGACGATCGCGGAAGAAATAGGTTTCGTTGTTCAACAGCGCTTCGACGACGCGCTGCGACAGATCGCCGGAGTCGGGGTCTGCGAGCAGGCATGCCAGCTGTTCCACATTGGCTATGCCGCATTCGCGGTACAATCCGGCCAGCGCACTGTCGATCCGCCACTCGCGACCGCGGGTTAGCTGCTGGCCCGTGCGCTGCATCAGAAGGTCGGCGATTATTCGGTGCGAAATCTGCATCACGCCCAGGCCGAATCGCCTGCGTGCACGCCGATACGCAGCGCGATCTTGTCGGGCGGCAGCACGGCAGAGGCCAGTCCGGCTTCCACCACCGCCCGGGGCATTCCCCAGACCGAAGAACTCGCTTCATCCTGTGCGATCAGGTTTCCGCCCGCTGCCACCAGTTGCCCCGCACCTGCCGCCCCATCGCGGCCCATGCCCGACAGGACGACGCCCAGTGCCCCCGGGCCGGCAGCACCGGCCATGCTTTCGAACATCGGATCGACCGAAGGCATACATCCGCTGGCGGTGTCGAAGCGCTGCGTGTGTGCAACGAATTGACGACAATCGCGGCGAAGCAGCAGATGGCTGCCGCCCGGAGCGATCAGTATGCATCCCGGCCGGACTGCGGTTTCGCTCTCGACCACGATAGCGTCGCGCGAACTGGCCATTTCCAGCTGGCGTGCGAAGACCTGCATGAAATTTGCGGGCAGGTGCTGTGTCACCAGAATGGGGATCGCGAGCTGGCGAGGCAAGGCGCGCAGCAGCATGCAGAGCGCGTGAATCCCCCCGGTGGACGCGCCAATGCCGATGACTTCGAGCGGGGCGCTGCGATTGCGCGATCGCACCGCTGGCGGCGATGGCCGTGCCGTCCCTGCCGACCTGCCTCCATGCCGTCCCAGAGCACGAATGCGCTGGAGGAGCGCGAGGCGATAGGCTTCATCGAACTCGCCGCTGCGCGGCTTGAGCATGGTGTCTGCCGCGCCTGTCGACAGTGCGGCCAGAGTATGTTCGGCACCCTCCTCGGTCAGCGAGGAGACGACCAGGACCTGAGTGCCGGGACATGCGGCAAGAATGCGCGGCAGGGCGTGAAGCCCCCCTATGCCCGGCATTTCCAGATCGAGCAGAACGACATCGGCAGGCGTCTTGACCAGAAAGGCCAGCGCCGTTTCCGCGCTGCCGGTCTTGCCCACGATGACCATGTCGCGTTCGGCCGCGATAAGCTTGGACAGCACCGTCCGCACAATCAGCGAATCGTCGACGATCATCACCCGGATCGGGGTGGTCCGCCTTCGCTCGCCATAGGCGGCAATACTGCTTTGCGCGTTCATTGCCCCTCAGGCCATCCCGACGAGCTGCAGCTTTATCTGTAAGGTTTCGTGGTCGAACGGCTTCATCACGTATTCGTCGGCACCCGCACCGATCGCTTCGCGAATGTGCGCGACGTCGTTCTCGGTCGTGCAGAAAACCACTTTTGGCGCGTCGCCGCCCGGCATGCGCCGGAGATGGCCGATAAATTCGATGCCGTTCATGACCGGCATGTTCCAGTCGAGCAGTACGAGATCGGGCATTGCTGCCTCGCACTGGGTGATCGCGGCCTGACCGTTTTCCGCTTCTTCCACCGCGAAGCCCAGCGATTCGAGGATATGGCGGGAAACCTTTCGAATTACGCGGGAGTCGTCGACGATCAGGCAGGTTTTCATGGATGCGATCCTTGGTTTTGCAGTTCCCGGTTATACCGTCCGGGTAACCATATTTTTAAGCGGCGGCCCGTTGCGGGCCGGAGATAAGGGCGGATACGTCGATCACGATCGCCGGTCCGGCGGCGGTTTCGATCATGCCGTGTGCGCAGCGGCTCCATTGTGGCCCCAGCGTCGCGGCGAGTGGGGTGGGGGCACCGACCATGGCGACGACATCTTCGACCGTATCGACCAGCAGCGCATAAGGATGCCCGCCAATTTCGACGACCGGGCTGCGCGGATCGGCCGGTCCAGGCTGAGCAAGCCCCAGCGCCATACGGCTGTCGATCACCGTCAGTGCACGGCTGCGCAGCGCAGTCAGCCCGGCGACGAAGTCGGGCGCTTGCGGGACCGGGGTAATCGCGTCGATCTCTATGATCGAAGCGATGTCGCTCGCGCGAAAGACTGCGGGACGGTTCGCGATACGCGTCAGAAGCATCAGATCGTTCATCATCCGCCTTTCGAATGGGCACGGGCCAGCGCCGAAAGCAGCGCGTCGCGATCGTACCGATATATGCTGTCCGGCGCGGTGCCGGCCGCATCGGGATACGAACGCAGACGCACGACATCGCCCGTCGTCGCGGCCGGTTCCGCCTGATCCAGAACCACCGCGACATCGGCTGTGCGGGGATCGTCCTCGTCCAGAATGTCGTAGCCGGCAGAACGGATCAGCGGTTCGAGAAAGCCCTTCGCCCAGGCGTCCGTGCGGGCAAGGCGGCAGGTCGGGCGGTGGGTGGATGCGCCCATCCGTCCATATCGTGCGAAGAGCCGGTGGGTATCAATCGCGCCAACGATCGTGTCGTCGATCAGCACTGTTCCTTCCAGAAGCGGATCGTCTTCCGCAGGAACGACAGGCCCTGTCAGTTCGGCCGTGTCGATGATGCTGCGGGCGGCATAGAGGATGTCGGAGCCTCCATCGCTCAGCCGTAGCGCGATGACGCTGTCACGCGTACTGGTGGCGTCCTCGTCGTCCAGAATGAAGCCCAGAATGGGAAGGATCATGCCATCTACGCTCACCAGCGGGGTAGGACCGGATCGATCGATGGCCGAAGCAGGCAGTGTGTGTATGTGCCGGATCGCCGGCATTCGTATCGCCAGCCGCCGGCTGCCGAACGCCTCGAACACCACAACGTGTTCGCCGGGATCTTCTGCATGAATGTCGGCCGCGCCTTGAACCGATGGGCGTGCCCGTGCCTGACTGGCAAGACCGTAGCGGTCCGCCAGGGCTGGAATATCGAGCTTCAGGATCGGTCGGCCATCGTCGAGCAGTGCGGTCCCGCCGAACAGCCCGATGCCTTCAAGCACTGGGGGGAGAGGCTTGAGAACGAGATCCTCGTTATCGAGCACGCGGTCCACCGCTACGGCGAAGAGATCGCCGCTGACCAGACGTATGAAAACGAAAGTGGCGCGGTCGAGATCGACGCCCTGATCCAGCCCCAGGACTTCTCCCAGATCGAGACAGGGGACTCTCTCGTTACGAAAGGTCAGAAAGATGCCGTCTCCCAGCCGGTCGACAGAGATCGCTCGCGAGGCGCTGCGGGCGATCTCCACGATGTAGGAACGCGGCAGGCCCAGCGTGTGGGCGCCGACGGTGACTGTCAGGCCTTCG
The DNA here is from genome assembly GCF_001028625.1 of Pelagerythrobacter marensis. NCBI lineage: Bacteria > Pseudomonadati > Pseudomonadota > Alphaproteobacteria > Sphingomonadales > Erythrobacteraceae > Pelagerythrobacter > Pelagerythrobacter marensis. Next base: position 219,808 of record NZ_CP011805.1, read on the forward strand.
ACGATGCTCAGGGTCAGCGGGACGTAGAGGAACACGATCGTGCCCTGGCCGGCCTTGCTCGACACGGTCACCGATCCGCCGATCCGTTCGATATTGGCGCGCACGACGTCCATTCCGACCCCGCGGCCGGAAACCTGGCTGACCCGGTCGGCGGTGGAAAATCCCGCAGCGAAAATCAGTTCCAGCGTCTGTTCTTCGCTCAGCGCGGCGGCCTGGGCTGAATCGATCAGACCGGCGGCTACCGCCTTCTTGCGCAACCTGCCCGGCTCTATCCCGCGACCGTCGTCGCTGACCGCGATCACGATGCGATTGCCGGTCCGCCGGGCCGAAACGGTGATCGTGCCGATTTCCCGCTTGCCGGCGGAGAGGCGTTCCGACGGCGGCTCTATCCCGTGGTCGATCGCATTGCGCAGGATATGGGTGAGCGGATCGCGCACCGATTCGATCATTTCGCGGTCGAGTTCGACGTCGCCGCCATCCAGGTCGATCATTACCTGCTTGCCCAGTTCGGCCGACAGATCGCGGACCATGCGCGGCAGGGCGCCGAACAGATGTTCGAGCCGCTGCATCCGCATCCGGGTTGCGCCTTCGCGAACCGTATCCAGGATAGACGACAGGCGATCGAAAGGCCCCTCCAGCGCAGGGTCGGTGCCGTGTTCGCGCAACCTTCGCGCCAGTTCGTTGCGGGCCAGGACCATGTCGGAAACGCCGCTCATCACCCGGTCGAGCAGTTCGACGGGCAGACGGATCGAGCGTGATCCGCTGGCTTGCCGGGGTGCCCTGCCGCCCGACAGCTCTTCAGCCTGTATGCTTTCGCTGTCGGGTTCGTCGCCCTTGGGTTCGAGCGCTGCGATCAGTATCTCGTCGGCGCCGTCCGGGATCGTTTCGCCCCCATCGATCGCGTCGATCATGTCGTTGATGCGATCGATGATCGCCAGCACCGCGCTCACCAGCTGGCCGCTGGCGCGGCGCTGGCCAGCGCGCACTTCGGAAAGCGCGCTTTCCGCTGCGTGGCTGAGTTTTTCGAGGCGCGGGAAGTCGAAAAACCCGCAGTTCCCCTTCACCGTATGGACGAAACGGAAAATGGCATCCAGCCGCTCGCGGTCCGCGGGATCGGCTTCCCACGCCACGATCTCACCCTCGATCGCTTGGAGCATCTCGCGGGTTTCGGCCACGAAGTCTGCCAGCAGGTCGTCCATCTAAGTCCATGCCCCCGGATAATGGCGAGCGGTATGGACTTAGATGGTTAACGAAATGTCACCGGGAGGTGGCGGTCTTCCGCAGGGCCCGTGCGACGACATAGAGGGCGATCGCGCCCCCGATCAGGTTCGCCGCCAGCTCAGCGGCATAGATCGATTCCGCACCCCATGCCGGGCGCAGCACCCAGCCCACTGGCAGCATGATCAGGAACACCCGGGCGAAGCTTTGCAACAGGGCCCAGCTTGCCCTGTCGACCGCGTTGAGCGCCCCGTTGGCCACGATCAACAGGCCGAAGCCGGCATAGCCCCAGGCCGCGATGCGCAGATAGCTGTCGAATTCGGCGACGACCGCAGGATCAGCCGTGAAAAAGCCGGCGAACCATTCCCCGGCGGCGAACAGCACCAGCGCCAGGGCGAAGCCATAGACTATGCAGAATGCACCGGCTTCGCGCATTGCACGGCTGGCCCGGTCCGCGCGGCCCGCGCCCCAGTTCTGCCCCACGATCGCGCCGATCGAACCCGACAGGCCGAGCAGCGGGACGACAGCGAAGCTCTGTAACCGCCCGGCAGCGCCGAAACCCGCCACCGCCGCTTCCCCTTGCGAGGCGAGCAGTGCGGTCAGGACAGACAGCCCGATGGGGTTGATGGCATTGGAAAAGGCCGCCGGCGCGGCCACACGCACGATCGCGCGGGCGGATTCGGCAAAGCGGCATTCGCGGATCAGTGCGGGCCTGATCGGCAGTGCGGTCCGGGCAATCAGCCACAGCGCCATGGCGATCGCGAGGCCATAACCGGCGATCGTCGCGTAAGCGGCCCCGGCGATGCCGAACCCGGCAAATCCGAACGCGCCGGAAATCAGCGGCGGGTCGAGAACCCAGTTGGCCGCGGCATAGGAAAGCGAGACGAGGAAAGTCTTGCGCGCTTCGCCCTGGCCGCGCAGCACGCCGTTGAGCGCCATCTGCAACAGCAGGATCGGCATGCCGAGCGAGAAGGGCACCATATAGGCGCGGATCAGCGGTAGAAGCTGCTCGCTGGCCTGCATCATCCGAAACAGCGGATCGAGCAGAAGATATAGCGCGCAGCCGAGCGCGAGCCCCAGGCCAACCGCGAAGACGGCGCCGAAATTGGCCCGCCGCGCGGCCCGATCGACATCCCCTTCGCCCAGCGCGCGGGCGATCACGGCGTTGACCCCTACCATCACGCCGACACCCAGGCTGGAAAGGGCGATGGTCACGGGAAAGACGAAAGCGACCGCGGCCAGCTCCGCACTGCCCAGTTGGCCGATGAAGTAGGCATCGACCAAGCCCACCGACATGATCGCGGCGACGCCCACGACCATCGGCAGCGTCTGTTGTACGAGATGGCCGCGGATCGATCCGCGCGTCAACTTGGCCGTCTCGTTCATGGTTCCGCCGATAGCCGCCCGATCGCGCCCTGCCTAGCGGGAAGCTTGTGCGCGCCGCCGTGGCTGTGCGATAGCTGCCGCAAAGGACACCGACCCAGGCATCGCATGACCGCGCTCACCGTCAACGACCGGCCCGTCGAATTTGCGATGGACCCCGAAACCCCGCTGTTGTGGGCGCTGCGCGATGCGGCCAACCTGACGGGCACCAAGTACGGGTGCGGCGTGGGCGATTGCGGCGCCTGCATGGTGATCGTCGATGGTGAGGCGCTGCGCAGTTGCCTGATCACTCTGGCAGAGGCGGAGGGGCGGTTCGTCACCACGATCGAAGGGCTCAGCCGCGACCGGTCGCACCCTGTGCAGCAGGCGCTGGTCGCGGAACAGGCAATTCAGTGCGGGTTCTGTACGCCGGGTATCGCGATGGCCGCTGCCGCGCTGATCGCCAGAAATCCCGATCCTTCGGACAGCGAGATCAAGGCGGCGATCCCCAATCTCTGCCGGTGCGGTGTCTATCCCCGTCTCGTTCGGGCGGTTCAGCGGGCAGGGCGTGTGGCGCGCCGGCTCGAACGGATCAGTGCCGCGCCCGCACCGGGAATCAGCGCCGAAGACGCGGCGAGAGAAGTGCCGGCGATGGCGGCGCCCGATCCCGCCGAGGGGGATTGAACGCCGCCGTTCCTGCCGGGGCAGCCGTTACAGCGCGAACCGCACGCCGATGCGGGCGCTGAACGGTTCGGCCGGCTGAATATTGTTGTTACCGTGCGCGCTCGGGTAATAGGTTTCGTCGAACAGGTTTTCGATGTTGAGCTGCACGGAAACAGCCTCGTTGACGGTAAAGTAGGCAGCGGCATCGACCCGCCAGTACGCGGGCAGAACGACGGTGTTGGAAAAGCTTGCGTATTGTTCCGACTGATGAACAACACCAAGCCCGAAGCCGAGCCTGTCGTTGAGGTCGAAGCGGTTCCAGGCGGCGATATGGTGGCGCGGAAGCTGCTGCAAACGGGCACCCGCGGTGCCGAAGTCGGACGTCGTCCGCAACTCGCCATCGAGATAGGTGTAGCCGATATTCGCCTGCCAGAAATCGGTCACCGACCCGGCAGCGCCGATTTCGAACCCTTCCACCCGGCTTTCGCCAGCCAGTACCACGACGCCCGGCCGATCGGGGGCCGGTGCCTGCGTGTTGGTGCGATCGAGGCGGAACGCCGCTGCCGTTATCAGCAGATCGTCTAGCGGCGACCATTTCAGGCCGATTTCGTAATTGGTGAACTTCTCAGGCTCGAACGCAGTGTCGCCGGGGCTGAGGATCAGGAACTGGTCGCCCGCCTGCGGCAGGAAGCTTTCGGCGAAACTGGCGTAAAGCGACAGCCGCGTGTCGGGCTTGACGATCAGGCCCAGACGCGGACTGACTTTCTCGTCCACCCGGTCGCCCGGCGTCCCGCCGATCAGATCGGTGGTCTGAAGGTCGAAGCGATCCCAGCGCAGCCCGGCCACGATTTCGACGTGCTGGCCGATGCGAAGCTGTTCCTGCAAGTAGGCGGACAGCGTTTCGAGCTGGCTATCGCGCGAGCGGCTGGTGGGGGCCAGCGTGAATGCGGGAATCGCGATCCGCTCCGCCAGCGGCACCTGATTGGTGGTCGTGAAATCCACCGTGCGGCGGGCGTTCAGCGTATCCTGCCGCGTGGCCTCTACCCCGACAAGCAGGGTCGAGCCGATCCCGTCCCCGCCGGTTTGCCAGACAAGGTTGGCCTGCCCGATCACGTTCTCACGTTCGGTCGCGTCCTGGTATCCGCCCAGCGTCACGCTCTGCCCATCGGTGCCGGAAGGCACGATGTTGGCATAGATCTTGTCGTAATCGGCGTATTGCACGCTGGCGTTGGCGCTCAACCCCTCGGCGAAGCTATGGTCCAGCCGCATACGCGCGATGTGAACCTTGGCGCGCGAGCGATTGAACTCGGGATCGCCGAAGAATGTATCGTCGTACCCGCGCAGCGGTTCGCCCATGAACGAGGGGATGCCGCGATCGGTGACACGGCTATCGTCGTCGTAGCTGTAGCTGGCGGTCACGCGCGTTTGCGGCCCCAGTTGCGCCGTCAGCGTCGGCGCGATCCCGATGAATCGCCCTTCGTAGAAATCGCGGTGACTGTCGAATTCCTCGTACGTGCCGTTCACGCGCAGCGCGACATTGTCGGCGAGCGGCTGGTTGAGGTCTGCGAGCAGGGCGAAGGCACCGAACGTATCGACCGAAGCCTGCCCGTTCAGAAAGGTTTCGCCCGCGCGCGCTGTCTTGCTGACCCGGTTGACCGCGCCGCCCCCCGCACCGCGCCCAAAGATCAGGGCATTGGCGCCCTTCAGCACTTCCACCCGCTCGATATTGTAGAGCGAACGATAGTACTGCGCATCGTCGCGCAGGCCGTCGAGATAGAAATCGGCGGTGGTTTCCTGGCCCCGGATGAACACTTCGTCCCGGTGCCCTTCGCCCGTTTCCAGGCTGACGCCGGGAACATAACGCAGCGCTTCGTTCAACTGGCGGACGGACTGGTCTTCCAGCTGGTCGGCGGTCAGAAAGTTCACCCCCTGCGGCACGTCGATCAGCGGGGTGGGGGTCTTGGTAGCCGTCGACCCGTCGTCGAGGCGATAACCATCCGCCGTACCCGTCACCACGATTTCGCTGGGCAGATAGTCGCGGTCGCCCGATGGGGCCGACGACGCCTCGTCCGATGCGAGGCCCGGGGCGGCCATTGCGGCTATGCCTGCCATCAGCGCGGAGCGGAGTGCGTAACGTGTCATGGTGGTTTCCTGTGCAAGGGGCAGCGGATGATTGGCGGCGCCGCTATTGCAACGCCCTCGCAATAGCAATCGACATCTGCCGCAGTCGCAGGGAAATGGCGCCGCTGTGACTTTTCCGCCACGAGCGATGGCGCTAGGGAGCTGGCAGCACTGCGAATTTCAGGAGAGCGACGATGAAGGCAACCATCTGGCACAACCCCAAATGCGGAACGTCGCGCAATACGCTGGCCATTCTGGAAGCGCGGGAGGATATCGACCTGACGGTGGTCGAATACCTCAAGACTCCGCCGAGCCGGGACAAGCTGGCCCAGCTCTATCGCGATGCCGGAATGTCCCCGCGTGAGGGGTTGCGCCTGCGCGGCACGGATGCTGCGGAGCGCGGACTACCCGACGCGGGCGACGACCAGGTGCTGGATGCGATGGCCGATGATCCGCGGCTGATCGAACGTCCGCTGGTCGAAACGGAAAAGGGTGTGCGCCTGTGCCGCCCGAAGGAAGCGGTCGACGAAATCCTCTAACCGTCTTCTGCCGCTGCGCGCCCCTCCAGAACCGCATCGGCATCGAGCGAGCGATAGCCGAGCACGAAGACGGCGGCGCACAGAAGGCAGATCGCGGCAAAGCCGATCCACTGATGATGGCCATAAAGCCAGACTCCGATCGCGGGCGCGACGACATAGGCCGCACCGTTGACCGAAGCGACGATGCCGCCGATCTGGCCCTGTTCCTGCCGGGTGACGGCAAGCGAGGCCCCGGCGGTAAAGCCGGGCCGGTAGAGGCCGAAACCGAGTGAAGCGACGGCGAACCCGAGCGCGATCGCGTGCAGGTTCTGCGCTACCGAAAAGCCCAGAACGCCGACAATGGCCAGCGCCATGCCCCACAAGGTCGAGGCACGCGGGCCCAGTTTGAGCATCGGGATCAGGCCCCACTGCGCCAACAGGGTGGCGATCGCGCCGCACATCAGGATCAGGCCGATCGGGCCGGTGCCGGCGGCGGGATCGTCCCGCAGACCCAGCCGGTCGAGGATGAAGAACCCGATAATTCCCAACGTCGCGGCCTGGGCATGTCCGCCCAGAAGGCCCGCGACCACCCACGGGCGCAATCGCCGATCGCGCCATGAAAGGTCGGGTATCGCCGCTGCGCCGACGGTTCCATCCGATGGTGCAGCACCGCCTGCGTCCGTCGTTGCCGCTACGTCGTCGCTCTCGCTACCGTCATCGTCGCCCCGGCCCACGGCGGGGTTCGAATTGGCGCTGAAGGGGGCGGCCACGACATTGCCGCGCGCGGCGAAGCTGGGCGCATCGTTGGGCAGCCGCAGGCGCAGCGCGACCAGCACCGCAACCCCGACCGCCGCGAAGGCGAAGAACGGCCCGACCAGCCCGGTGGCGGGGAAGATCAGCAGCGGTGCCAGGGCCGGGCCGATCACCGTGCCCAGCCCGAAGCTGGATGCGATCAGCGCCATTGCCTTGGTCCGTTCCGAACGCGGCGTCCGGCTTGCGACGTAAGCCTGCACCGCCGGCGGTGCGGCAGATCCGAAGCCGCCATAGAGGCTGCGCGCGGCGGCGAAGAAGATCAGCGTGGCTGCCGCCGGGATTGCGGCGGCCAGGCCGAACATCAGGACAAGGCCGCACAACGCGAACGAGGCGATAAAGCCGCCAAGCCCGATCGCCATCATCGCCTTGCGCCCCCGGCGGTCGGAGCGGCGGGCCCATATCGGGGCGAAAATCACCCACAGTAGCGCGGACCACGTATAGGCGATCGAAATCCACACGTCCGCCACGCCCAGGGCGGTGCCGACGGAGGGCATGACCGATTGCATCGCGGTATTGCCCGCCGCAGTAACCAGCATGACCAGGAACAGCAGGGTCATCCGGCCGCGCGAAATGCCGAGCGGCGGGGCGGGGGGAAGGGGGGCCTGCAGAATCTGCGGTTCGGGGGCGGAGTCGCGGTCGCTCATCGCAGGCCGGGCTAGGCCGGGCGCGCGATGCTTGCAATATGCCCGCCGATTTGCAAACGGCGCGCGATTGCGGCAGCTTGGCACCAACGCAATCGAGCGAGGCATTTTTCTTGTCCAATTATAATGATCTGGCGGTTTCGCCGCGCACCCGGCTCCGCGACCGTATGGGCCGGCTGTTCGGCCAGTGGGGTGTGTTTTTCCGGGGATTTGTCGAACACCCGAGGATGGTGGGATCGATCATCCCGTCATCCCGCTTCACGATCCGCAAGATGCTGGACCCGGTGAAGTGGGAAGAATGCAAGCTGTTCGTGGAATACGGCCCCGGCGTCGGCACGTTCTGCCGCCCGGTGCTGGAACGGCTGCCGCGTGATGGCAAGCTGCTCGTGATCGATACCAACCCGCTCTATATCGATTATCTCAAGCGCACGATCACCGATGGACGCTTCGTCGCAGTTCACGGTTCGGCAGCGGACGTGCAGGAAATCGTCCGCGCGATCGGGTATGAGGAAGCGGACTACGTGCTATCCGGCCTGCCGTTTTCGACCCTGCCTGATGGCGTTGGCCCGGCCATAGCGCAGGCGACGCACGACGTTCTGCGGCCGGGCGGTGCATTCCTGGTCTATCAGTTCAGCGCGAAGGCCCGCGATTACATGGTCAAGCACTTCGCCCGGATCGAACAGGGGTTCGAACTGTGGAATGTCCTGCCGTGCCAGCTTTTCTGGGGCTGGAAGGGCGAGGCGGCCTGATCCGCGCTGCGGACCGCGACCGCCCGGCCCAATCCCTTATTCGAAAGTTTCGCTGACCGCTTCGGTCGAAGGCCCTGAAAGCTGTTTGTACACCGCGGCGATCACGCACACGATCAGCACGCTCCAGATCGCCGCGAGCACGCCGTTCAACGCCCCGCCGATCAGCAGGCCGGCCGTGTTCTGGCCCAGCATGGCGACGAACAGGCCGGACACCATGCCGATGACCATGGCAACCACGGCCACCCCGATCCCGAGCAGCAGATAGAACGCGAACAGTCGCAGGCTGTTGCCTTTCGTCAGCCGCCACGAATTGCGCAGCGCGGCAATGGGGTTGAGCGTTCCGCCAAGCACCATCTCCGGCGACACCAGCGAAACCTTCACCATGATATAGATCAGCGCGATCGCGGCGATCAGGCCCACGATCACACCCAGCGCGGCGCCGCCGACGCCCGCCGCGAGGCCCACGGGCACACCCAGAACGATAGCCAGCCCGAGCACGACGATCAGCTGCGCCGCAAGATAGGGCAGCAATGTGACCAGACCGGTTCGGATCGCCTCACCCACAGTGGGGCGCCGGTCGTGCAGCATCGCGATCAGCGAAAGCGAGCCGACAGCCTGCACGATCGCCAGAAGGAAGAACCAGATCCCGTTTTCTGCGTAGAAGGCCTGCATCGTGGCCATGGGATTTTCGGGATCGACCTCGGCCGGCCCCTGCATCATATCCGGGACCAGCATGGCCAGCGCCAGATTGGGCAGAAAGATAAAGATGCCGGCGATTACCGCGAGCAGTTCCTTGTTGGCGCCGAGCAGTGCCGTGGCTTCGCTCCAGGCGCGTCCCATATCGAATTTCATCGTCGAACCCCTCGTGTTTTTGCCTTCCCCCTTGATAAGCCCTGCAAGGCACGCCACGCAATCGGCAATGTCAGGCAATATCCCAAGCGACATCGAATGGCGGTGCGAAAGCGGGCAGGTGCCCTATCGCGAGGCGCTCGACCGGATGGAGGTGCGCAATCGCGCCATCGCCGCGGGCGAAGCGCGCGAACTGATCTGGTCGCTCGAACATCCACCGGTCTATACCGCGGGAACCAGCGCCGCAGCCGCCGAAATGCTCGATCCGCGGTTCGAAGTGGTCGAAGCGGGGCGCGGCGGCCGGTACACCTATCACGGGCCGGGCCAGCGGATCGGCTACGTCCTGCTCGACCTCAACCGGCGGGGCAAGGACGTGCGCTGTTTCGTTCATGCGATCGAAGGATGGGTGATCGACACACTGGCGGATTTTGGTGTGGACGCCTGGCGGGCCGAAGGGCGCATCGGCATCTGGACCCGCGATATCGACGGTTCGGAAGCCAAGATCGGGGCCATCGGCGTGCGGGTGAGGCGCTGGGTCACGATGCACGGGTTCGCGGTGAACCTGGCGCCCGATCTGTCGCATTTCGCAGGGATCGTGCCATGCGGCATTGCCGAATACGGCGTCACCAGCCTCGAACGATTGGGAATCGCGGTTGCGCCGGATGAATGGGATAAGGCATTGGAAGCGCGCGCGCCGGGATTTCTGGATGGGCTCGCACGCGCTTGTGGAGTGAAACGATGATGCACAGGATGGCGGCTGCTGCCGCGCTCGCAGTCGCGCTTGCCGCTTGCGGCGACCAGACGGACGACACCGCCGGAACCGGCGATGCGGAAGGCGAAGTGCTGGGCGGGACGATCAGCGACGAGATGCTGCCGCTGGACACGACCCGCTCGCAATCGCCGCCGCTGCGCACCGATCCCGATGGGGAAGGCGGCAACAACGGTGCCGGCGACAGCGAAACGGCATCGGATGGTTCGGACGACGATGCACCGCAGGATCGCGAGCCCGCCACCCAGACCGCCGGGGAACCGAACGAACCCGAACCGCCCGCATCCGATGAAGACGGAACGAGCGACGGCCAGGAATAGGGCGGGATCTTTGGTATGACCTGAACCGCTAAGCCGGTGGGCAGGCCGGGTCATGGATTCCCGCTTTCGCGGGAATGACAAGTTCAGCGATGACAAGCGGCCATCGTTCTCGAACCACACCTTCCTTGTCATCCCCGCGAAGGCGGGGATCCATGGTGGCCCCTTGGGACCCAACGTCGTGTCCCAGCTTGAAGTTCGATGCTGTCGCCCGTCACGCTGAAATGCGTTCAGGGCGACAATCCTTCAGCGGTACGAACTTCGTTTCATCGCAACTAGGCCGAGACTTGTTCTTCCTGAAGCGTGGGGTAGTCGACGTAGCCTTCCGGGCCGCTTCCGTACCAGCTCTGCGGTACGCCCTTGTTCGGTGCCAGGTCCGCACCCTGCGCGATGCGCTGGGGCAGGTCGGGATTGGAAATGAAGGGGCGACCGAAACTGACGGCATCGCACCGCCCGCTGGCGACATCGCTCGATGCCTCCTGGGGCGAATAGTCGGAATTGAGGATCAGCGGGCCGGTGTAGATCTTGCGGATCAGGTCGTCCTGCTTGGGCACATCGGTGCTGCCGAAAGTGCCATCGGGGCCGGGCTGGCGCAGTTCGAGGAAGGCGATCCCCAGCGATTGGGCGACGTTCGCTGCCGCGGCGAAAGTGGCCGCCGGATCGCTGTCGTCGCAGCCCTGCGTTTCGCCATTTGGGCTGAGGCGCAGGCCCACGCGTTCCGCGCCCCAGACATCGACGAGCGCGGACAGAACCTCGCGCAGGAAGCGCGCGCGGTTTTCCGGCGATCCGCCGTATTCGTCGTCGCGGTGATTGGTGCCGTCGCGCAGGAACTGGTCGACCAGATAGCCGTTCGCGCCGTGCAGTTGGACCCCGTCGAAGCCGGCATCTTTCGCGTTCTGCGCAGCCTTGCGATAATCTTCCACCACGCGGGCGATGTCTTCGATCGAAAGCGCGCGGGCCGGTTCGTAATCCTTGCGCCCGTCATACGTATGGGCGTGGCCGGGCGCGGTCGTCGCGCTGGCGGAAACGGGCGGCGCGCCGTCGAGAAAATCGGGATGGACCAGACGGCCCATGTGCCACAATTGCAAAACGATCCGGCCGCCTTCGTCATGCACGGCGCGGGTGACGGCTTTCCAGCCTTCGACCTGTTCCTGGCTCCACACGCCCGGCGCGGCAGGCCAGCCCGATCCTTCCACGCTGATCCCGGTGGCTTCGCTGATGATCAGTCCCGCGCTCGCGCGCTGGCGGTAATATGTCGCCATCATGGGATTGGGGACAACCCCGGGCACATCGGCACGCCCGCGGGTCAGCGGGGCCATGACTATCCGGTTGGGGGCGTCGATCGCGCCCATCGTCAACGGTTGGAACAGGTTTTCGTGCATCGCGTCAGCCCTTTTTGCTGTGGCTTCGAACGATTGGAGCTAGGTGCCCGCCATGACGCTGACAACCGAATCGGTAGCAGAGAAAAACTTTCAGGTCGGGGCGTGGCACTTTCTCGCGCTGATGGCCGGCAACGTCGCGCTCGCGCTCGGGCCCTGGCTGGTCAGGCTGGCCGACACCGGGCCTGTCGCCGCCGGCTTCTGGCGAATGCTTCTGCCCATTCCCTTGCTGGCGCTGCTGGCCTGGCGCGGGCGGACGCCGGGGCCGCTAAACCGGCGCACCGCACTGATGGTTGCGGCAGCGGGCCTGTTCTTCGCGCTCGATCTGGCCAGCTGGCATATCGGGATCGAGCGCACGCGGCTGGCGAATTCCACGCTGTTCGGCAATTCGGGCAGTGTGATCCTGATGGTCTGGGGCCTTGTCGCGCTGCGCCGCGCGCCGGCGGGCCGCGAATGGCTGGCGCTGTCGGCGGCATTGGGGGGCGCGGCCATCCTGATGGGGCGCAGCCTCGAAATTTCCGCTGCGACACTGGTGGGCGACCTGCTGTGCCTGCTCGCCGGGGTTTTCTACGCCTTCTACCTCATCCCGGCCCAACGGGCCCGGGCCACGCTGGGCCAATGGACGGTTCTGCTGATGGTCGCCGTGGTCGCCGCGCCGGTCCTGCTGGCGATCGCGCTGTTCCTGGGCGAGCCAGTGTGGCCGGGGGATGCGGGCTGGACCCCGGTGGTCGCGCTCGCGATCTCCAGCCAGCTTGTCGGGCAGGGGTTGCTGGTCTTTTCCCTCCGCCATTTTCCGCCGCTGGTGATCGGTGTTGCCCTGCTGACGCAGCCGGCGATTGCGGCGGCCGTGGGCTGGTTTGCTTTTGGCGAGGTTCTGGGCCTGCCGGACATGGCGGGTATGCTGCTGGTCGCCTGCGCGCTCCTGCTCGCCAAGCTGGCCGAACCGCGTGCGGCGCGGGTGGCGCCCGAACGGGGGTGATCCTCAGTTGGCGAAAGCCTGCCTGAACGTGGCGTAGCGGTCTTCGATCGTTTCGAGATCCGGGCCGTCCAGGCAGTGGCGGGCCTGCTCGTACAGCTTCTCCCCCTGCAGGCGCAGCATTTCCTTCCGCGCGCGATCGGGCAACGGCTCTGCCGCCGTGCGCAGGGCGTTGAACATGATCAGTGCGGCGGCCGGGCTGACGGCAACGCCGCTGCGCATGGTGCCGAAACTGCGGTGGAGGAAGTGATTGAACGTGTCCGGCAGCGGCTCGACCCGGTCGCCATCGGGATGATCTTCGCGCCGCCGTTTCAGATCGCGCAGGCCGAGTTCGGCGATAGCCGCGCCCAGCCAGTGGATTGCGGTAATGGCGGTGAAGGGATCGTTGATCCCGGGGGACAGCGCGCGCAGGCCGATTTCGACCAGTTCGTCGATCAGGAAGCGCGGGTCCTGCGTCGGCGTGCGGGTCGATCCCAGCGTGAACGCGCCGCGCAGCTTCTCCCCCACCTGTTCGTCAACGCTCCCCTCGCAGATGCGGATCAGGGGCATTCCGGCGTGCACGAAATCGCCGGTGCGCACTTCCAGCGCAATCTGGCATTCGGCCTCCTCCGCGATTTCCTGCAGCTCGTCGAACTCGATCAGCTGGACGTAGCCGGTGGCCTGGGCGGTCAGCGGGCGCCCTTCCGGCGCGGGCGGCGTTTCGCCGCCGTTGTGATCGTCCGGATAATTGTCGGCAATGTCGCGCAGCAGGCGCCGGCCGATCCCCTCCAGCACCGAATTGATACGGATCGAGGACGGGATGTGGTTGAGGAAATAGACCAGAACCGCGATCGAAAGGGCCATCAGCAGGTAAGCGACCAGCAGCGAAAGCTGCGGCACGAAGCCGGGCAGCGCGGTCGCGATCGCCTGATCCGTGCCCGCCGGTGGTTCTTCGCCGGTGCGCACGGACCGCAGAACCGTGATCGCATAGACGAAGGTGCCGATGAAGGTCGCCAGGCTGAGCTGGTTGCCCTTGTCCTCCATGAAATTGGTCAGCAGGCGCGGGCCGTATGTGCCGCTGGCGTATGCGACGGCGGCGATCGTGATCGAAAAGACGGTGGAGGCCACGCCGATCATCGAACCGGCGATGACCGTCAGCATGTTGGCCGCGCCTTCCGGCCGGGCGGGGACGATTGCCTCCACCCGGTTGAGCCACTCCGCCGCGCCCATCCGGTCCACCTGGATGAGCCCGAAGGCGAGCAGCACGGCGACGAGCGCGAACAGCGCCGGATAGAACCAGTAGTTCGCGTTGAGCCTGGCCAGGAACCAGCGAATATCCACCCTCATGGCGCTTCAACGCCCGGGGCGGCTATCGGTTGCATGGATCGGGGGCGATTGCCGTTCAGACTTTGCCCAGATCGCCCTTGCCGATCGTGCCGCTGGCCATTTCGAGCATCTTGTCGAGGCTCTGCTTGGCCTTCAGCCGCAGCCCTTCCTCGATCTCGATCCGCGGTTCCAGATCGCGCAGGCAGGTATAGAGCTTCTCCATCGTGTTCAGCGCCATGTAGGGGCAGATATTGCACGAACAGTTGCCGTCAGCCCCCGGTGCGCCGATGAAGTTTTTCTCCGGCAGCGCCTTTTCCATCTGGTGGATGATGTGCGGTTCGGTGGCGACGATCAGCGTGTCGCCTTCGAACGTGCGCGCAAACTGCAGGATGCCGCTGGTCGAACCGACATAGTCGGCATGGTCGATGATCGTCGGCGGGCATTCGGGATGGGCAGCGACCGGGGCACCGGGGTGCTGTTCCTTCAGCTTCAGCAGCTCGGTTTCGCTGAACGCCTCGTGCACGATGCATACACCGGGCCAGAGCAGCATGTCGCGGTTGAACTTGCGGCTGAGATAGCCACCCAGATGCCGGTCGGGGCCGAAGATGATCGGCTGGTCTTCGGGGATCTGGCTGATGATCGTTTCGGCGGAGGAGCTGGTCACGATCACGTCCGACAGCGCCTTAACCTCGGTCGAGCAGTTGATGTAGGTCAGCGCGATATGGTCGGGGTGCGCCTCGCGGAAAGCCTTGAACTTTTCCGGCGGGCAGGAATCTTCCAGCGAGCAGCCGGCGTCGAGATCGGGCAGGACGACGATCTTTTCCGGGCTGAGGATCTTGGCCGTATCGGCCATGAACTTGACCCCGCAGAACGCGATCACGTCAGCATCGGTTTCGGCGGCCTTGCGGCTCAGTTCGAGCGAATCGCCGACGAAATCGGCCAGGTCCTGAATGTCCGGCGTCTGATAGTAATGCGCGAGGATGATCGCGTTGCGCTCCTTGCGCAGGCGATCGATCTCTGCAAGCAAGTCATTGCCGGAGGGGATATTGTTTTCAAACGACATACCGGTCTCCTATGCCTGGCCATATAGGAAGCGGTCGGGCGATTGTCGCGGAGATATTCTACGACATGCCATTTCCGCGCTTGTCAGGCGCGGTCGTGCCCCCCTTCCTGAACGGACGAACTGAACGGAGAGAGGCGTGAACGACCCAATCCTGGAGGAAGCGGCGCCGGTGAAGCAGAGCGCGCGCATCAAGGTCAATCCCCCCGTATTCTTCACCTCGGCCGGCCTGATCCTGGCCTTCGCGCTGTTCGGCGCGCTGTTTTCGGAGCGGGCAGGTATGGTCTTCGGCCAGGTCCAGCAGTTCATCGTGCTCGACTTCGGCTGGTTCTACATCGCGGCGGTGGCCGGCTTTCTCGGTTTCGCGCTGTTCCTGATGGTCAGCCGCTACGGCGACATCAAGCTGGGCCCGGACGATTGCGAGCCCGAATATGGCTATCTTTCGTGGTTTGCGATGCTGTTCAGTGCGGGGATGGGGATCGGCCTCGTGTTCTTCGGCGTGGCCGAACCGATCCAGCACTATGCCTCGCCCCCGGTGGGCGAGGGCGGCACGGTCGACGCCGCGCGCCAGGCGCTGGTGCTGACGTTCTTCCACTGGGGTTTCCACGCCTGGGGCATCTACGTCGTTGTCGGGCTGGCGCTGGCCTATTTCTCGTTCCGCCGCGGCCTGCCGCTGACGGTCCGTTCCGCGCTCTATCCGCTGATCGGCAATCGCATTCATGGCCCGATTGGCCACACGGTCGACGTGTTCGCCGTGCTGGGCACGATGTTCGGTGTGGCGACTTCGCTGGGGGTCGGCGTTCTGCAGGTCAATGCCGGCTTCGCGTATCTCTTCGGGATGCCGGTGGGGACGCCGGTCCAACTGGCCCTGATCGCCGTGATCACCGGCCTTGCCACGATGTCGGTGTTCCTCGGCCTCGACAAAGGCGTCAAACGCCTTTCCGAACTGAACATAATTCTGGCCGTACTGCTGCTGCTGTTCGTGCTGTTCGCCGGTTCCACCGTGTTCCTGCTGGAAGCGCTGATGCAGAATATCGGCACCTATCTGGCTTCGTTCGTCCAGCGGACGTTCCGCATGTACGCTTACGAACCCAATCCCTGGCTGGGCGACTGGACGTTGTTCTACTGGGGCTGGTGGATCGCCTGGTCGCCGTTCGTGGGCATGTTCATCGCGCGCATTTCACGCGGGCGGACGATCCGCCAGTTCGTTGCCGGGGTGCTGCTGGTGCCGGTCCTGTTCACTTGCCTGTGGATGACGGTCTTCGGCAATACCGCGATCAATCTGGACATGACGGGGGTCGCGCCGATCGCGGATACCGTTTCCAACAATCTGCCGATCGCGCTGTTCGAAATGCTGAACCAGTTGCCATTCTCCGCGATCACTTCGCTGATCGCGACGCTGCTGGTCATCACCTTCTTCGTGACATCGGCGGATTCGGGCGCGCTGGTGATCGATATGATCACTTCGGGCGGGGCGGAAAATCCGCCCGTATGGCAACGCATCTTCTGGGCGGTCAGCGCGGGCGGGATCGCCGCCGTTCTGCTGGTGGCCGGGGGGCTGGATGCATTGCAGACGGCGGCCATCGCCAGCGCCCTGCCGTTCGCCGTGATCATGGTGTTCATCTGTTTCGGCCTGCTCAGGGCCTTGCAGATGGAAGACCTCGGTTCCGCAGTCGATCTGTCGCAACCGATCAACGCGCCGGCCGACCCGGAACTGAGCTGGAAACAGCGCCTCGCTTCGATCACGCAGTTGTTCCACCGGCACGAGATCGAACACTTCCTGAACCAGATCGCGCGCCCTGCGATCGACGAAGTGGCGAACGAACTGCAACAGCGCGGTCTTGCGCCGGAACTGGTGCAGGAAGGCGACCGGCTGGAACTGACAGTGCCGCATGGGGAACGGGGTGCGTTCCGCTATACCATTCGCAGCCGCGCGTTCCTGGCACCCAGTTTCGTCTGGGCCGAAACGAAGAAGGCACATGACGAGGAACGGCGCCATTTCCGCGCGATGGCGCACAGTTCCGAAGGGGAACACACCCACGACGTTACCGGATACACCAGCGCGCAGCTGATCCACGATCTTCTGAACCGCTACGCGCACTTCCGGCACGCGCGGCGCCTGGCCTGAGTTCGTTTCGGATGCGGGGGAAGCGGTACCCGCCTGCGCTTACTGCGTGGGAACCGCAGGTGTTTCTTCCCCGTCGAACGTGACCGATACGTTCGCGCGTTCATAACCCGCGACCTGCAGCGGGATCGCCAGGTTTTGCCGCACCGCTTCTTTCGCGGCGGTCCGGGCGAGCGCCAGCACTTGCGGATTCTTGGCAAATTCGGTCGCCTTGCGTTCCGCCTGCTGCGAATTGTTGCGGCTGAGGTCGCGCGAGGCATCGCGAGTGATGAACACGCCGTCCTGGAACACGCGGGCCTGCGCTTCGTCGAGATTGGGGCGGGTGGTCTGAAGCTGCGGCAGCCGGACGGTCAGCCGCTGTGCCTCAGGCTCCCACTCCATCCGTTCGCGCCCCATTTGCGACAGGTCCAGCCGATATTCCACCGATGCAGGGATGATCATCGCCTGGCGCGACCGCAGCACGGGCATGCCCAGTACGCCGCGCGTATCCTCGCTTTCGGCGACGACTTCGAACCGCGATGAAAAGACCGTAAGCGAATTCTGTTTTTCGAATGCCAGCATCGCGCTGCCGACCGGATCGCCTTCTTCCTGATAGAAGAACGCCCGCCAGCCAAGCCATGCGGCGAGCGCGATCAGGGCGATCACGATCATCCACGGAACCCCCTGGACCAGCGCCAGCGGCCGTTCGCGCGAAACGGCGGGTTCAATCTCGTCGAGCCGTTCGCCCGTTTTCATGCGGTCTGCCATATATCACCCGAACGACCGACAAGCCCGCGACGTTCCAGATCCAGCAGGTGCGCGGTCACGCTCATTTCCGCCGCACCGTGCAGACGGGGGTCCAGCCCCTTGTACATGCGCGACACGAAATCCGCCGCCGCCAGCGGCGCATCGCCCAGAAGGCGCAGAATCTGGTTTTCCCGCTGGCGGCGATGGCCGATCATCCCGCGCACGAGCTGGCGCGGCTTGTCGATCGCCGGACCGTGGGCCGGATAATAGACGCGATCTTCCCGCGCGTGCAGGCGTTCCAGGCTGCCCATATATTCGCCCATGTCGCCATCCGGCGGCACGACGACGCTGGTGGACCAGCCCATCACGTGATCGCCGGTGAACAATGCGCCCGTTTCCTCCAGCGCGAAGCACAGGTGGTTCGACGTGTGGCCGGGGGTATGGACGGCGCGCAGCGTCCAGCCGGTGCCGGTCATCGCCTCGCCATCTTCCATCACGCGGTCGGGGGCATAGCCGCTATCGAAGGCAGCATCCGCGCGCGGGCCCCAGGCGTCGAGCACGTCCTGATCCAGCGCCAGCGGAGCGCATCCGACCACCGGCGCGCCAGTCGCCGCGGCGAGCGGGCGCGCACCCGGCGAATGGTCGCGGTGCGTATGGGTGCACATGATCGCGGCAACTTCCGCCCCGTCCAGCGCGGCCAGGATCGATGCGATATGGGCATCGTCGTCAGGTCCCGGGTCGATCACCGCGACCGGCCCGGTATCGCCGACGATGTAGGTCTGCGTACCGGTGTAGGTATAGGGCGAGGGATTGGGCGCGAGCAGCCGGCGCACCAGCGGTTCGGGCCGTTCGGCCTTCCCCGTGGGCCAGGGTTTGGGGGGCGGTCCTGCCATAGGGCCCATATGGGGGCGCGCAGCGTCCGTGTCGAGTTTCGCCGTGCCGGCTATGGCACCGACCGGCAAAGCCGCTAGGATGCCGGGCATGGGAGATCAGATCCTCGTCCTCGATGCGGGCACCACCTCCACCCGGGCCATGCTGTTCGGTGCCGATGGCGCGCTGCTGCAAATGGCCCAGCGCGAGCTGACCCAGCACTATCCGCAGCCCGGCTGGGTCGAACACGATGCGGGCGAGATCTGGCAGCGGACGCTCGCCTGTGTGCAGGATGTGCTGGCGAAGGCCGGGGGCGGTGGGGCAGTCGCGGCGATCGGGATTACCAACCAGCGGGAAACCGTCGTCGCATGGGATCGCAATACGGGCGAACCGCTGGCGCGCGCGATCGTGTGGCAGGATCGGCGCACCGCCCCGCTGTGCGCCGACCTGAAGGCCGCCGGGCACGAAGCCGAGGTCCAGCGCCGCACCGGCCTTTTGCTCGATCCCTATTTCTCCGCCACCAAAATGCGCTGGCTGCTCGATAACGAGGCTTCCGTGCGGGCGGCGGCGGAGCGGCGCGCGCTGGCGCTGGGGACGGTGGAAAGCTGGCTCGTGTTCAAGCTGTCGGGCGGGGCCTTTGTCACCGATGCCAGCAATGCCAGCCGCACGCTGCTCCTGCCGCTGGAAGGGGCGCAGTTCGATCCGGGTCTGTGCGCGCTTTTCGGCGTTCCGCCGGCGGCGCTGGCCGAAGTGGTCGATACGCACGGGATGCTGGCCCGCACATCCGGCGATGTTCTGGGGGCATCAATCCCGATCTGCGGGCTCGCCGGGGATCAGCAGGCGGCCACGGTGGGGCAGGGGTGCCTCGCGCCGGGGGAGACCAAGGGGACGTACGGCACGGGGGCATTCGTGCTGACCAACCAGGGTGACGCCGTGCCACGATCGGCGCATCGCCTGCTGGGGACGGTCTTGACGCAGCGCGATGGGAAGCGGCGCTTCGCGCTGGAAGGTTCGGTCTTTGTAGCCGGCAGCCTGGTGCAGTGGCTGCGCGATTCGCTGGGCCTGATCGGCTCTGCCGCGGAGACGGAGGCGCTCGCACGCTCGATCCCCGATAGCGGAGAGGTAACGATCGTTCCCGCGCTATCGGGGCTGGGCGCTCCGCATTGGCGCAGCGATGCGCGCGGGGTGATCGCGGGGCTCAGTTTTTCCAGCGGAAGGGCGCAGATTGCCCGCGCCGCGCTGGAGGCGATGGCGCACCAGACGCATGATCTAGCCGATGCCTTCGCCGCCGACGGAGCGCCCTGGGCAACCTTGCGGATCGACGGGGGGATGAGCGCCAACGACTGGATGGCGCAGGATCTGGCCGACATGCTGGATATCGGGGTGGAACGGCCGGACTTCGTGGAAACGACGGCCTTTGGCGCGGCCATGCTGGCGGCGGTCGGCGTTGGCCTGCACCCGAGCCTGGAAGACGCCGTCCTCGCCATGCGGGGCAAGGTTCGCCGGTTCGAACCTTCGCTGGCGCCGGAGAGGCGCGACGAACGGCTGGCCCGGTGGCGCAAGGCGCTGGGCGCGGTCTAGCGGGGGCGGTTCGGGCGGGACAGTTCGGGCGGGACAGTTCGGGGGGCGGGCGGCTAGATCTCGCCGACTGCCCGGTCCAGCCTTTCGCGCAGCCGCAGCACGGCCGCGGGCCGCATTTCGAAACTGTCGCGCCACGCCTGATCGAGCCGGGCGATTCTGGCGTGCAGCATTTCGCTCACGCCGATCAGCTCGCGAATGCGCGGCGACAGATAATCCAGATTGTCCGGGTCCGCCGGGCGATCGGGCGGCAGCGTGCCGTGGCGGCGCAGTTGAAACTCGCTCATCTCGCCCCGGAAATAGGCCCGCCGGTTGAGCAGCCAGGCCAGCGCATGCATCATCCTGGTGGTCGTGCGCAGCCCCTCCACCGACAGCGCGATACGGGCGAAATCGTTTTCGTGGGCGGGAAGGTGGTTGTGCGACAGGTCGAACGTGGCGCGAACGTCGTCCGCCAGCATCAGCGCCTCTTCATAAAGCGCTTCGATAATCGCCTGGCTGATGTCCGCGTGCGTGCCCATTGCCCGTATAGCGCTAACGCAGTGGCGCGCCCCTCGCCAGTCGCCATGCATGGGTTATCCCACGCGGGATGCGCATGTGTCGTACCGGGACGGCAATTCGG
The DNA here is from genome assembly GCF_001028625.1 of Pelagerythrobacter marensis. Taxonomy (NCBI): domain Bacteria; kingdom Pseudomonadati; phylum Pseudomonadota; class Alphaproteobacteria; order Sphingomonadales; family Erythrobacteraceae; genus Pelagerythrobacter; species Pelagerythrobacter marensis. The sequence continues at coordinate 240,466 of NZ_CP011805.1, forward strand.
CGCTTCTGCCTCGACGGGGCGGCGCGCTATCAGGCGATGATATCGGGCAGCAGCTCGTCTTCGATCACCGCGATGCGATCGCGCAGGCGCAGCTTGTGCTTCTTGAGCCGGGCGAGCTGGAGCTGATCGGTCGAACCGGCCGCGCGCAAGGCGTCTATCGCCGCATCGAGATCGCGGTGTTCGACCCGCAGGGTCGCCAGTCGCTTGCGCAGTTCCTGCTCGTTCATCGGGTCCGATTCGTCTCGCTTCGGTTCGACGCGCCTGTGCCCGGTCTCGTCGAATTGCGCAATCTTGGGACTTCGCAAGCGGGAAGTGTTGTGGTTTTATGACAAAACGCGGTTCGCCCGCGAAGGCGAGTCGCTGTCCCCACGGTCTTCAACCAGAGGAGAACCCGATGATATCGTCTCACGTCAACGCCTTGCAAAGTAAGCATGCCGGGCTTGAGCAGCGCTTGCGCGCCGAGCTTAACCGGCCATCCCCCGACGCGGCGACGATTCAGGCGATCAAGCGGCAGAAGCTCAAGATCAAGGAAGAGCTGTCGACTATCTGAGAGCGACGATTATCTGAGAACGACAGGGCGTCGGTGACCGTGAAATTCGCCGACGCCGAAATTCGGCAACGAAGCGCGTTCCCCCTCGCGCGCTTTTGGTATAGGTCGCCTGCATGAGCGCCGCAGCCGCAGCCCGCCGAATCCTCACCCGCCTGCACGAGATTATGGCCTCGCGCCTGCACGCGCAGGGCAAGCTGGACCAGGTGGTCGACATTATCGCCGAGGCGCTCGATAGCGAGGTCTGCTCGATCTACCTCCTGCGCGAAGGGATGCTGGAACTGTTCGCGACGCAGGGCCTCAACGCGGAAGCTGTCCATGTCACGCGCATGGCCATCGGCGAAGGGCTGGTCGGCACGATTGCCGACAATGTCGAAACGCTGAACCTGGCCGAAGCCAAGGCGCACCCCGACTTCCAGTACCGGCCCGAAACGGGGGAGGAGAAGTTCCATTCCTTCGCCGGGGTGCCGATCGTCTATCGTGAACGGGCGGTAGGGGTCCTGTGCGTCCAGCACGTCGACCCTCGCCGGTACGAAGATGTCGAGATCGAGGCGCTCCAGACCACGGCGATGGTCCTGTCGGAGCTGATTTCGAACAACGAACTGATCGATGAAGAGGAAGCGCGCGGCCTGACCCCCGCCGATACCGGCCCGGCGACCGTTTCCGGCCTTCCGCTGGTCAAGGGGCTGGGCAGCGGCGTTGCCGTCTATCACCAGCCGCGCATTACGATCGATCAGGTCATGGCCGACGATATCGAGGCCGAACGCCAGCGCGTCTATCGCGCGTTCGACCGGATGCGCGACCAGATCGACAATCTGGCGGATCGCGCGGAATTCGGCGTCGGTGGCGAACACGAAGAAGTCCTCGAGACGTACAAGATGTTCGCTTATGACGAGGGGTGGAGCCGGCGGATCAACGAGGCAATCGATTCCGGGCTGACGGCGGAGGCTGCGATCGAGCGCGTGCAGCAGCGCACCCGGATGCGTATGCGCGAGATCGACGATCCCCTGTTGCAGGACCGGATGCACGATCTGGAAGATCTGGCCAACCGGCTGCTGCGGATCGTTTCCGGCCAGATCGGCACCGCGGCCAGCCAGGGATTGCGCGGCGATGCCATTCTGATCGCCAGGAACCTGGGCCCGGCCGAACTTCTCGAATACGACCGGCGGCGCCTGAAGGGCGTTATCCTGGAAGAAGGATCGCTGACCGCGCACGTGGTGATCGTGGCGCGCGCGATGGGCGTTCCGGTGCTCGGCCGCGTGCGCGGCTTGCGCGGCATGGTTCAGGAAGGCGATCTTGTCCTGCTCGATGCCGACAACGGCAATGCCGTTGCCCGCCCGGCACAGCAGGTGGTCGATGCGTTCGAGACGCGCTTCGCCAAATCGCGCGAGCGCCAGGCGCTCTATGCCGAATTGCGCGATGTCGAACCCTTCACTCGCTGCGGCACCCGGATCGAGGTGATGATCAACGCCGGGCTGCGCGACGATATCTCGGCTCTGCCGCTCGTCGGTGCGGACGGGATCGGGCTGTTCCGCACCGAATTCCAGTTCCTCGTTTCGGCCACGCTGCCCCAGCGTGAACGCCAGTTCCGCCTCTACCGCGACGTGCTCGACGCTGCCGGCGATCGCCCGGTGATCTTCCGCACGGTCGACATCGGCGGCGACAAGGCCCTGCCATACTTGCGCGAAAGCGAATTCGAGAACGATGAAAATCCCGCGATGGGCTGGCGCGCGCTGCGGCTTGCGCTGGAACGCGAAGGGTTGCTGAAAGTTCAGGCCCGCGCGCTGCTGGAAGCGGCTGCAGGCCGGGCGCTCTACGTCATGTTCCCGATGGTCAGCGAACCGTGGGAGTTCGACGCTGCGAAGGCGGTGTTCGACAACCAGCTCGCGCATTTGCGCCGCAAGAAGAAGCTGCTGCCGGAATCGATCCGCTACGGCGCCATGCTCGAAGTTCCGGCGCTGGCCGAAGTGCTCGACCAGTTGCTGCCGCGCATTGCCTTCCTTTCGGTCGGGACCAACGATCTAACCCAGTTCCTGTTCGCGGCCGACCGGGCCAATCCCAAGCTGGCCGAACGCTACGACTGGCTGAGCCCGGCCATCCTGCGGTTTCTTCGCCGTGTTTCGCTGGCCACCGCCGGAAGCGGAGTGGCCCTTGGCGTATGCGGAGAAATGGGCGGGCGCCGGCTGGAAGCGCTGGCCTTGCTCGGCCTGGGCTTTCGGCGGCTTTCCATCACGCCGGTTTCAGTCGGGCCGATCAAGGAACTGGTGCGCCAGGTCGATCTGCGCGAGTTGGAAAAGGCCATGCAGGGCTGGCTCTCTGCCCCGCCGCCGGACATGCGCGCTGCCATTACGGCCTGGGCCAGCGAGCGTGGCATCGATACCGACTGACCTGTCGTTTGCGGCGATCCGTCGCAAAGCTACGGGCCGCAGACATCGTGTGCTTGACAGGGTGGCGCGCCGGCCCTTGTCGGTTTACAACCGAACGAACCGGGTAACATCTGGTATTCTATCTGCTATTTTAGGGGCCGCATGTCGGACGAAACAAACGAATCTCCGGGCGAGCTTCCGCTAGAGGGTGCCGGCGACCGTCTCCGCCGTGCCCGCGAAAAGGCCGGACTGACGGTCGAACAGGTGGCCGCCGAAACGCGCATTCCGCTGCGGCATCTCGAAGTGATCGAGGCCGGCGATTTCGAGGCTCTGCCTGCACGAACATACGCCATCGGCTTTTCGCGCACTTATGCGAAGGCGGTGGGGCTGGATGAAGCCGATATCGCGCGTCAGGTGCGCGAGGAAACCGGCGGGGCCCGATCGCACGAACCGGTGCGCAGCGCCAGTTTCGAGCCGGGCGATCCGGCGCGCGTGCCGACCCGCGGCCTGGCCTGGTTGAGCGCGCTGGCCGCCCTGCTTCTGATCGCGGGCGGGTTCGCTTACTTCAAGGATTACTTCTTCCCCGGTGCCGGGCCCGGGCCGATTGCGGCACCGCAGGACGTTGCCGATGCGGCGGGGCCGGATGGTGGGACGCAGCAGACATCCGGTCCGGCGGCGAGTGCCGCGACTGGGCCGGTCGTGTTCACCGCGCTGGAAGACGACACCTGGGTCAAGTTCTACGACGCCAATGGCGATCAGCTGATGCAGAAACAGATGGCGGAAGGCGAAACCTATACCGTGCCTGCCGACGCGGAAGGGCCGCAGATCTGGACCGGGCGGCCCTATGCCCTTGCAATCACCGTGGGCGGACGCAGCGTGCCCAAGCTGTCGGAAGTTGATGAAATCGTGCGCGACGTGCCGGTAAGTGCCGAGGCCCTGCTCTCCCGGGCCGAAGAGGCAGCCGGTGAAGATGAGGGTGCGGCAGGGGGCGCGTAAGCCATGTAAAGTTTCCCCCGGTTTACATGGCCCGGTGCCTCGACAGTACGGGCCGTTTGGGGCAAAATTTGACACTATTCAGGTGCCATTCGGGAAGGCTGCCTGATTTGACGGGGTGCCGAACCGCACCATTTGAGGGACAGGAGCGACTTACCATGACCAGCCGCACGGGCCGTGCAATTCTCGGCGTACTGGCAATCGTAACCGTCGGGGCCGGGGCGGGGCCGGCGCTGGCGCAGGATGGCAGCGCGGAAGCGCGCCTGCGCAAGGTGGAAGCTGAAGTGCGCGCCTTGCAGCGCACCGTCTTCCCGGGGCCGGAAGGGCGCTTCTTCCAGCCGGAAATTTCGGGTTCGTCGCAGGGCCAGACCACGGCGGCCATGCCGTCGACGACCGCGGTGACCGATATCCTCGCCCGTCTTGACGCGCTGGAAACGCAGATCCAGTCGCTCACCGCGCAGACCGAAAACAACACCAATGCCCTCAGTCAGCTGGAAACCCGCCTTTCCGCGCTGGAAGTGACCGGGGGCACCACCAGCGGGCAGGGTGGCGGGCCGACTGCATCGCAGGACAACCTCTCCGCCATGACGGGCGGTGCTTCGTCAGCGCAGACTGCGCAGCCGCCTGCCGCAGGGCCGACCGCGGCGCGGCTGGCGGCGGTGCAGGAAATCGCCAAGCCGCAGACCGACGATGCGGGCGACGATGAATATTCCTACGGCTTCCGGCTGTGGGACGCGGGTTTCTATCCCGAGGCGCAGCAGCAGTTGACGCTGTTCGTTGAAAAGTATCCCGATCACTGGCGGACCACCTATGGCCGGAACCTGCTCGGCCGGGCCTATCTCGATGCGGGCAAGCCCGCCGAAGCCGCCCCGTGGTTCCTCAAGAACTATCAGGCCGACAAGCAGGCGGCGCGCGCACCCGACAGCCTGCTCTATCTGGCCGAAGCGATGATCGCGTCCAAGGATACCAGCCGCGCCTGCATCGCACTGGCGGAATTCGCAGACACGTATCCGGCGATTGCCGCCGGGCGCCTTTCCGACCAGTACGAGGGGAACCGGCGCAAGGTGAGCTGCAATTGATAAGCCGGTCGATCCTTCACATCTGACCCGTTTTCGGGCCGATCTGGCCAGCGTCTGGCCGGAAGTCGCCGGAACGGGGAGCCTGGACGGAGGGCGGCTCGGCGTCGCGGTATCCGGCGGCCCCGACAGCCTGGCCCTGCTCCTGCTGGCGCAAGCCGCAATGCCGGGGCGGATCGAGGCGGCGACAGTCGATCACGGCCTGCGCCCCGAAAGCGCGGCGGAGGCGGAGATGGTCGCCGATGTCTGCCGCGAACTGGGCGTGAAGCACGCGATATTGCCCGTCACCCTGGGCCGGGGCAACAGGCAGGGGCAGGCTCGCGTCGCCCGCTATGCCGCGCTGAACGACTGGCTGGGCGAACGCTCGCTCGACGTGCTGGCCACTGCACATCATGCGGACGATCAGGCGGAAACGCTGCTGATGCGGCTGAATCGCGGCAGCGGCCTGCCGGGGCTGGCGGGTATCCGCTCGGCCACTCGTCTGCCCGACGGGACGCATTTCGTTGTCCGTCCGCTGCTGGAATGGCGCCGGTCTGAACTTGCCGCGGTGGTGCAGGGCGCGGGGCTGCAGGCGGTGGACGATCCGTCCAACCGTGATCCGGCCTATGATCGCGCCCGCATCCGGCAGGCGATGGGCCAGGCGGACTGGCTCGATCCTGCTGCGCTCGCCACCAGCGCGCGCTTGCTGGGCGAAGCGGAAGGAGTGATCGAAATGGTTTTGGCGCACGAACTTCGGGTTGCCGTTTCCCGCGAGGATGGGGGCGTGCGTTATCGGCCCCAGGGGCCGCGCCTTATCCGGCATCTCGCGGTAGAGCGGATTCTCAGCGATTTCGCGAAGCAGGCACGCGGCAGCCAGATCGCGGCGCTCGTGACGGCGCTGGAAGGCGGCGGGAAGGGTAACCTTGCCGGCATCCTTGCCCGCGTCGACGGCGATTGCTGGATTTTCAGCGAGGAACCGGCGCGCCGATCCGGCTGATCAGATGATCGATTCGCCCAGTTGCAGCGTTTCGCCGCGGGTGATGATCACTTTGTCGCCTTTCTTCGCCACAGCGAAAAGCCGGCTGGCCAGATCGTCGGGGATCGCGATGCAGCCGTGGCTGGCATAGCCGTTTTCGACTTCAGAACCGCCGTGGATCGCAATGCCATCGTGGGTCAGGCGCAAAGTCCAGGGCATCGGCGCGTTGCCATACTTTTCCGAGATGTTGTGGCGTTCCTTGGAAATGATCGGGAACGTCCCCACCGGCGTCGGGTGGGCATCGGTGCCCAGCATGGCGGCGGCGGCACCGATCTCGTACCCGTTGCGGAAGATCGAAATCACGCGCGCCTCAAGATCGACGGTGATCACCAGCGGCCCCGGCGGAACCCCCTCGTCATCCCAATGCCATTCGCCATATCTGATCGGCCCGTCGATCGGCAGAACCCGCTTCACGACGAACTCGTCGGAATCGGTGGCAGCGGCGGGCTGCGGGGCTGGCGTGGCGCCATCGTCGGCCGATCGCTCGCTTGCTGCGCGCGTTGCCGATGCCTCTTCGCCGTTGGATCCCGCGCCGTTCGCTTCGCCTAGCGCGGCCTTGTCGACCGGGATCGCCGTTTCGATCGTGGTGGCAGGCGCGTTATCGGCCTTGCTGCGGGGCCACATCCCGCTCGCCAGCGTTGCGCCACCGAACAGGAGAACGAGTGCGGCGGTCGCGCCGCCAATCCATTTCAGCATCGGGTTCATGGCCAGCGCTATGCGGATATTTCCCGCCGGATGCCAGCCTGTCACGCGAAGCGTCCCGTCCGGGGACGCACCGCTGGCGGAGGTTAACGCCCCAGGCTGGCGGCCTGCCGCGCCAGATCTTCGATTGCCGCAGGATCGGGCTTCCCACGCGGGGCGACCCAGCTTCCGCCGACGCACAGGACGGGATCGAAGGCCAGCCACTCTGCGGCATTGTCGGGGCTGATACCGCCAGTCGGGCAGAACCGGCAGGGGCCGAACGGTGCGGCCAGAGCCTTGAGCGCCGGCAGCCCGCCGGCGGCCATCGCGGGAAAGAACTTGAAATGGGTCAGCCCCAGATCGAGCCCGCGCATGATGTCGCCGGCATTGGCGATTCCGGGCAGGAAGGGCACGTTGCGGTCGATCGCGGCCCGGCCCAGCGGTTCGGTAAGGCCGGGGGACACGACGAATTCGCTGCCCGCGCGCAGGGCCTGGTCCAGCTCATGTTCGTTGGTGACGGTGCCCGCGCCCACGATCGCGCCGGGCACCTGCTTCATCGCTGCAATCGCATCGAGCGCGGCGGGCGTGCGCATGGTCACTTCCAGCACCGGCAGCCCGCCTGCCACCAGCCCTTCTGCCAGCGGCACCGCGTCGGCGACATCGTCGATCACGATCACCGGGATCACGGGGGAGGTATTCATCAGGGTGGCGATATCGGTCATGGGGTCAAAGTCCTGCTGTGGCGAGCATGGCCGATCCGCCCTTTTCGGCGCTGTCGGCAAAGTTGTGGAACATGGCGAACAACTCGCGTCCGGTTCCGCCCTCAGGGGCCGGTTCGGGCGCGGGTTCTCGCGAATCGAGGTCGGCCGTGGTGGAAAGCTCGCCAGTTGCGGCGCAGATCCGCACCATATCGCCATCGCGCAGGCGCGCCAGCGGGCCACCGCCGAGCGCTTCCGGCGTGCAATGGATCGCCGCCGGCACTTTGCCGCTGGCACCCGACATGCGCCCATCGGTGATCAGCGCGACGCGATATCCGCGATCCTGCAGGACCCCGAGCGGCGGCGTCAGCTTGTGCAGTTCGGGCATGCCGTTGGCGCGCGGGCCCTGGAAACGGACGACGACGACCACGTCGCGGTCGAGTTCGCCGGTCTTGAAGGCTTCGGCCACTGCACGCTGCGTGTCGAAGACGCGGCACGGTGCCTCGATCGTCCAGCGGTCGCGTTCGACCGCCGATGACTTGAAGCAGGCCCGGCCGAGATTGCCCTGGAGCAGCCGCATTCCACCGTCCGGCTGGAACGGATCGGATACGGGGCGCAGCATCTCGCGGTCGCCGCTGGGGCCGGGGTCGCGCCAGGTCAGCGCGTCGTCGTCCAGTCCGGGCTCCAGCGCATAGCCGCCCAGGTCGCCTTCGCTCACGGTCAGCACGTCGCGGTGGGCCAGCCCGGCTTCGAGCAGCTCGCCGACGACATATCCCATCCCGCCCGCAGCGTGGAACTGGTTCACATCGCCGGCGCCGTTGGGATAGACGTGGGCCAGCAGCGGCACGACCGAGGACAGTTCCGCCAGATCGTTCCAGTCGAAAACGATCCCCGCAGCGCGCGCCATCGCCGGAATGTGGATCGCGTGGTTGGTCGATCCTCCGGTCGCGAGAAGTCCGGCGGCGGCATTGACGATCGCCTTTTCGTCGACGCAGCGGGACAGCGGGCGGTAATCGTTGCCATCCTGCCCGATCGCCGCGACGCGGTGCACCGCCTCGCGGTCCAGCGCCTGGCGCAGCTTCGTGCCCGGCTGGACGAAGGCGGCGCCGGGGATGTGCAGGCCCATCAGTTCCATCATCATCTGATTGGAATTGGCCGTGCCGTAAAACGTGCAGGTCCCGGGCGAATGATAGGAGCCAAGCTCGCTTTCCAGCAGCTCCTCCCGCCCCACCTTGCCTTCGGCATAGAGCTGGCGGACGCGCTGCTTTTCCTTGTTCGGAATGCCGCTCGGCATCGGGCCGGAGGGGACGAAGATGCAGGGCAAATGGCCGAAGCGCAGCGCGCCGATCAGCAGGCCGGGCACGATCTTGTCGCAAATGCCGAGGGTCAGAACCCCATCATACATTGCGTGGCTCAGCGCGACACCGGTGGAAAGGGCGATCACGTCGCGGCTGAACAAGCTCAGTTCCATGCCCGTTTCGCCCTGGGTCACGCCGTCGCACATGGCCGGCGTACCCCCGGCAACCTGCGCCGTGGCGCCGACTTCGCGGGCATAGATCTTCAGCCGTTCGGGATAACGGCCATAGGGCTGATGCGCCGAGAGCATGTCGTTATAGGCGCTGACGATCCCGACATTGGGCCCGCGCTGGGCCTTCAGCGCGTCCTGATCTTCCAGCGCGCCGGCATAGGCATGGGCGAGGTTGGAACAGGAAACGGAGCTGCGATCCGGGCGGTTATCCGCCTCCCGCTGCATCAGGTCCAGATAGGCGGAGCGCGTCTGGCGCGAATTTTCGATCACCCGCTGGGTGACGCGGTGGACGGTGTCGTGGAGGGTCATGCGAGCCTCCTTTCAAGAGTTGTCATGGTCAGGCCGAAAGGGTGGCTATTCATGCCAGGTCACCCCATCGCGTTCGGCGAGCGCGATTGCCGCGCTCGGCCCCCAACTGCCGGACGTGTAGGTTCGCGGCGTCAATCCCTGAGCTGTCCAGCCGGCCCGAATTGCGTCGATCCATTCCCACTGCGCCTCCACCTCGTCGCGGCGGACGAACAGCGTCTGATCGCCTTCGAGCAGGTCGAGCAGCAGGCGTTCGTAGGCAATCCGGCGAACCGCACCGGAAAAGGCGTGCGGCATCGCGATGTTGAGCGGGACGCTGCGCAGGCGAATCCCTTCGCGGTCCAGCCCGGGCACTTTGGCCATCAGCGACAGGGTGATGTTTTCTTCCGGCTGGATTCCGATCACCAGCTTGTTCGCCTGAACTTTCGCGCCCTTGCCTTCGAAGATCGAGTGGGGAATGCAGCGGAACTGAACGACGATTTCGGTCACCCGTTCGGGCATCCGCTTGCCGGTGCGCAGATAGAAGGGCACGCCCTTCCAGCGCCAGTTATCGACATGGGTCTTGATCGCGACGAAGGTTTCGGTGTCCGAAACCTTGCCCAGTTCCTCGTCGTAACCGGGCACGGCTTCGCCCTGGATTGCGCCGGCGCGGTACTGGCCGGTGACGGTTTCCCCCTCGGCCACCGGGCGCAGGCTGCGCAGGACCTTGACCTTCTCGTCGCGCACTGCGGTCGCGTCGAAACTGCCGGGCGGTTCCATCGCGACCAGCGCGAGGAGTTGCAGCATGTGGTTCTGCACCATGTCGCGCAGTGCGCCGGCGTCGTCGTAGAATGCGACGCGCCCTTCCAGGCCGACCGTTTCCGCCACAGTGATCTGAACGTGTTCGATATGCGCGGCGTTCCACAGCGGTTCGAACAGGATGTTGGCAAAGCGCAGGGCCAGCAGGTTCTGGACCGTTTCCTTGCCCAGATAGTGATCGATGCGGAAAATCCGCTCTTCGGGAAAGGCCGCCGCAACCGCGTCGTTGATCTCGCGGCTCGTTTCCAGATCGGTGCCGAGCGGCTTTTCCAGGCACATGCGCACGTTCGGCCCGTCCAGCCCGGCGTGCTGAAGGCCGCGAATCGTGGGTTCGAACAGGCTCGGCGCCGTGGACAGGAAAATGCACAGGCCCCGCGCCGGCTCGCCGACACGCGCGGCCAGATCCTCGTACCCTTCCAGCGTCGTGGCATCGAGCGGCTGGTACGTCAGGCGATTCAGGAAATCGGCCATGCCGCCGCGCCGGTTGGCCGGCAGATACTTTTCCAGTGCCTCGCGCGCGAAGTTGCGGAACGCGCCATCGTCGAGATCGGATCGTGCAGTGCCGACGATCTTGAGGTCCGGCGCCAGAAGGCCATCGTGATCGAGCGCGCACAGCGATGGCAGCAGCATGCGCTGTGCCAGGTCGCCGGTGGCGCCGAACAGGACCAGTCGGTCTGCCGTAAAGCTCATGCGTCGATGCCTTTCGCTCGTCGCCTGCTACCTAGGCAGGCATGTCATTGCGCGCCAGTGTGCCGCATACATATTCAGCCTCGCTTGCGCTTTGCCGCGCTCTTGCCGATAGGGGATGATAATGGGCGAGAGGTCAATGGATACGCGAACCAAAAGGCGGCCGACATCGATCGATGTCGCGGAACGGGCAGGCGTAAGCCAGTCGACGGTTTCGCGCGCGCTCGCCGGATCGGAAGTCATTACAGAGGCGACCCGGGCCCGCGTCCTGCGCGCGGCAGAGGAAATCGGCTATTTCGTGGACGAGCGCGCCGCACGGCTGCGACGCGGATCGACCGGCACCATCGCGGTGGTGGTCATCTGCCGGCCGGGGCAGGGCGCGGCGGACATCAATCCGTTTTCCTACATGCTTCTGGGCAGCGTCTGCCTCGCTGCGTCGGAGCGCGGGTTCGAAACGCTCGTGTCGTTCCAGGCTCGGGAAGAGGATCTTTTCGGCCATTACGAGGAACGCGGCTGGGCCGATGGGCTGGTGGTAATCGGCACGACAACCAATCGCGTGGCGTGGGATTATTTCCGCAAACTGGAAAATGCGGATCGCAATGTCGCCTATTGGGGCTCTCCGTTCGACGATCTCGAATGGGTCCGGTCGGACAACCGGGCGGCGGGCCGGCTGGCGGTCGAACACCTTCTTGCCCAGGGGTATCGCGCACCGTGTTTCCTGGGCGCGATCGATTCGTCGCAACACCAGTTTGCCGAGCGGTACGAAGGGTATTGCGAGGCGATGCGCGAAGCCGGGCTGACGCCCAGCCTTATCGCCACGCGCGAAGGCGCCACGCGAGAGGAAGAGGGCGAGGAAGCCTGCGCCCGATATCTTGCCGGCGGCGGCAGGGGCGATGCGATTTTTGCCGCCTGCGATGCCATGGCGCTGGGTGCGCTGGAGGAACTGGCCCGGCGCGGGGTATCGGTCCCCGAAGAAATCGGCCTGGTCGGGTTCGACGATCTGCCGGCGACCCGGTTCAGCCGGCCGCCGCTGACCACGATAGCCCCCGATCCCGCAACCGCAGGGGGGCTGCTGATCGACGCGGTGCTGGGCAATGGGGATGGCGACGGGGGCCAGCAACGCCGCCGGGTGCCTGTATCCCTTTCCCCGCGTGGCAGCACCGCCCGCTAGGCGGATCGCCCTTCTGGCGTCACCCGTGGGCGCCGAACTCGTTGGCGATTGCCGTCGCGATCCGCAGGTTCAGCGCATGGGCGCGTTCGATCGGGGCAATGAATTCCGCCTCGATCGCGGCATAGCCGCCGGCGCCGTGGTCGGGATAGTCGGACGGTTCTTCGAGCACGTAATCGGATGGGCCGGGGAACCGGGTCGGGAAGGCGCGGCGCAATTGCGCCAGTGCATCTTCCACCCGCAGGGTCAGCACCATTTCGATCACGTCGTTCCGGCTGATGTCGTTCGCGCGGCTGAAAGCGGGCACCGACACCGCGCGCAGGAACATGTGTTGCAGCAATGTCAGGCGCAGCGCCTGAAGCACGCCGATCCGGCGCCGCACGTCTTCGCGGTTTTCCACCGGCTCCTCGTCAGGAAGCAGGTCGAGCAGGCGGTGCAGTTTCAGTGCGTCGATCCTCAACCGCGAAGCGAGGCGGCGGAACACGCCGGTGCGATCGTCCTTGACCAGATATTCCGCCAGCGCGGCGCACCGGTCGGACAGATCGCGTTCTGTCCCGCGGTAAGTGCGGCTGGCCCAATAGGCGGAATTGTACAGTTCGCCGAAAGCGGCCACTGTCTTGATGCTGGCAAGCGCGTTAGATGCGCGCACCAGCCGGACCATCTGCCGCCCGCGTGCGCTCTCGGTCAGCAAGGCGGCGATCTCTTCGCGATTGCCCTCCGCCGCGCTGCCGAAACCGGCAATCACATTGACCGGATAGCCAAGCTGCTGGAGGATTGCGTTGTGGGGGATCGCGCGGATTTGCCGCAGGCTCATTTCGCGATCGGCCGACAGGTCGGACTGGCGGCGCGATACGCGGCTGCCGGTGGCGTTGAGCAGGCCGAGGCCGAACGCTGTCACCGCGCGCGAATAAGTCGCGCTTTCCAGATGCTCGTTCTGGTGGTCGCGGATCGCGCGATAGAAATCGAGGCTCAGATCGGTGCGGCGATAGAACGGATCGGCCGGCGTGCCCGCTTCCGTTTCGGCCGGACGCAGTTGCGCGATCCGGGTCAGTGTGGCCAGCGCCAGTTCGGGGTTGGCGAAGAACAGGTATCCGTCGCCGCCCTGGAAGCTGACTTCGGGTTCCAGCCGAATGCCCGCACGGGCGAACCGGCGCCGGGTCCACGGGCTTAGCGGCCATTCGAGCCGGTCGGCGAACCCGCCGGGATGGGCGCCGCGGCCCATCGATTCCCCGTGCGTGTTGAAAATCAGTGCGGCGACATCGGTCAGCCCGTTGGCGGCCATTGCATCCGCCAACCGCCCCTGCAGGCGTTCGATGGCGAGGCTGGCCGGGATCTGGCCGACGAACCGGCCGGCATCGGAAAAGCCCGTCTGAATGCACACGCGCCCGCGCCGGCGGGCATAATCGCGATAGATATCTTCGGCCAGCAGCGCGTCGAGGAACCGGCCGCCGTGTTCCAGCGCGGTTTCCGTTTCGAACAGGGGGGACACGTCCACTTTGTCCTCGACCCCGAACAGGCGCGCGAAATAGACGGCGGCCAGCACGGTGGCCGGCTGTTCGCATTCGGCGATCAGCATGCGGATCGGGGCATCGGCGTCGACGTGGCGCAGGATCTGCGCCATCGCCAGGAACTGGCGGATCGCGGTGGAACTTTCGGTCGCGAGGGCAGCGAAATTGCTGCGCAGCGGCTCGGCCCCGGCAATCAGCTCGCGCAGAGTGCCCAGCGCGCCCTGGCTTGCCAGATCGACCATCTGGCCCGCTTCATCCAACCTGCGCCGGATCGCATTGTGCAATTGCTTGGCATTGACCCGGAAATGGATGCCGCCCATCCCCAGCCCATCGGCACGCATGGCCGCTGCCAGCGTCTTCAGCGCCACGGCGCGTTCGCCATCCCCACCGCTGTCGCGCGCTTCCGCCTCGAGTTGTTCCACGATCGGTGTCAGCGACAGCAGCTTGGCCGGATCGTCGGCAGTCAACCGGTTGGCGGCGGCGGACAGCGCCTCGGGATCGTCGAGCGGTTCGCCGAACATCCGGGCGCATTCGGCCGTATGCGTCTGCGCCGCGCGGAGCGTTTCGAGCTGCCCGTGCGCTTCGTCGATTGCGGCAAGGCTGTCGGCATAGCGGGCCAGGCGTTCCGCCTTCTCCGCCAGGCGGAACCCGATCGAGGTGTGCCAGCCGATGTCCGTTCGCCCGTCCATGTCATATCCGACCCAGGTCGCGAAGCGGAACGGCAGTGGGGTGAGGGCGTGCCATTTGTCCGGCCAGCGCTCGCGTGCAGTATCCAGCAATCGCGCCACGATCCGGTCGCGCGCGTCCTGGCCGCGAGCCATCGCCCCCATCGCCTGCCGGTGTTCGAAATCGAGCGTGATCGCGGGGCGTTCGCTGGGGATGGCGCACGCGGTTTCGTCGATCGCACCGTCGGCGGCCGCCGCGGTGGCGACCGCTTCGGATTGCGTCGGCGCGAGAAGGAAAGTCGGGTGGGCGGTGAACACCGCGTGCAACTGGGGGCTTTGCCATGCGGCGGCGAAAGTCTCGAAGTCGTGCGTGTCGAGACAGGTGTCGAGCGCGGCCCGGTTTTCGTCGGGCGATACCGGCGCGACCAGCCCCCGCAACCGCCCGGCACGGGTCATCAGCGCGTCGCACTCCAGCTCCGCAATCATGCTTTCGATGGCGGCGAGGTCGATTGTCCCGCTTTCCAGCTCGCGCGAAAGGTCCAGCGCGAGCTGGAACACCGGGTTGAACAGGGGCGTTTCCTGCGTCTGTTGATGCAGGGCGCCAAGGCGGTCGATAAGTTCTGCCACGGTCTTCATGCAGCGTCTCCGTGTTCCGCGACGAATGCCGCCGCGGCGCCGTATAATCCAGGCTGGGGGTGGACGATCAGCTTGACGGGAATTTCGGCCATCAGCCCGGCGAACCGGCCCTTGGCCCGGAAGCGTTCGGCAAAGCCGGATGCGGGCAGGGTGTCGCGGATGCGATACCCCAGGCCGCCCGCGATCACGACCCCGGCGAAACCGCCCTGGGCCAGCGCCATGTCGCCTGCGACCGAACCGAGCGAGAGGCAGAAACGATCGACGGCGGCAGCAGCCAGGCTGTCATCGCCCTGCATCCCGCGGGTCCAGATCTCGACATCGTCGTATTCGGGCACCGTGCGCCGCTCCATCGCCGCCAGCGTCTGGTAGATGTCGACGATGGCCGGTCCCGACACGACCCGTTCGACCGAAACCCGCCGGTGCCGCCGGCGCAGGCGTGCAAGGATCGCGTCCTCGATCGAATCGAGCGGGGCGAAATCGATGTGGCCCCCTTCGGTCGCCTGAACGCGGTAGCCCTCGCCAGTGCGCCACAGGTGCGCGACGCCCAGACCGGTTCCGGGGCCGAGCACGGTGACCGTGCCTTCGCTGCCCAGCGGCTGCTCGGGGCCGGCGAGATGCAGGAACTGGTCGTCCGGCGCGCGCGCGACGGCGTGGGCGACCGCGGCGAAGTCGTTGACGATCGTGTAGCGCTGGACGCCCAGCTTCGATTTGACCAGCGGCGGGCGGATGATCCAGGGATTGTTGGTGAAGCGGATGATGTCGTCGCTGACCGGTCCGGCGATCGCCATGCTCACGGCGTCGGGCAGCGAACCGCCCTGCCGCTGGCGGAAATCTTCCCAGGCGGTCTGGAAACTGGCGTGATCTTCGGTGTGGAGCGTTTCGGGCTCGCTCAGCGCGATTGCCCCGTCGGCTTCGACGGTCGCGATTGCGAACCGCGCATGCGTGCCGCCGATATCCACCACGACGAGTTCCATCGCTATCCTCCCGGACTCTCCCCTTTCCGGCCTGCTAGCAGCCCGATCGCGCCGTGCCCACGCGCCGCATACATATTCACTCGCCCGGATGACGATCGGCGGCGGGGCGGTTTGAGTCCCGTTCGACCGATACGGTCTTCTCGATAAAGGTCGCCGGCCCGAAACTGGTCATGAAGCTCACATCGGCAGCATCGCGCCCAACGCCGATCTTCACGATTTCGTCCGCCCGCGCCATCCGCGTGGCATCGACCAGAAACCAGGCTCCGCCGCCGGGCGTGGTCGGATCGGTCAGAAAAACCTCGGCCACGGCGTGAAAATCCTGCGGGGTGACATCCGGCGCGAAGCAGCTGACGAACCGCGCGGGTATGCCCGAAGCCCGCGCGAGCATGACCATGACATGGGCATAATCGCGGCAGATACCGCGCCGTTCGATAAAGCTGTCGAGCGCGGTCGTATTGGGCGTGCTCGACCCTGGAACGTAGCTGAAGCTGCCGGCGATCCATTCTTCTATCGCGGCGATCCGCGCGCCGCCTTCCAGCGATCCGAACTCTGCCTCCACAAACTGCTGGAAGCGGTCGGCCGGGCAATAGCGCGAATCGAACAGGTACTGCACCGCTTCGCCGGGCAGCTCGTGCGGGTGCAGGCGTTCGAGCCCCGCGACATCGGCAGGCATTCGCCCGACCGCCACGGTCGCGTTGTAGTTCACATCGTAGCGGCCTTCCGCCCGAATCCATACGCGGTCGCCAATCGAATCCTGCGCCGGGATGCGGGCGAAATGTTCGCCCTTGGTGACCCAGGTATCGGTTTCGAGCAGTCGCTGCTCGGGGATCATGGCCGCTTCGAACTGCAACAGCACGTCGGTCGGCCTTTCCATATGGAAAGCGAATGCGAGGTCGATGGTAATGGCCATATCAATGATACGCGGGAAGGCCCCCTATGTTTCGGTTATTCTCCGGCCAGATGCAGAACGACCTCGCGCCGGTGCGGCCGGGCGCGATGTTCGACCAGAAACAGGCCCTGCCATGTGCCGAGCGCCAGCCTGCCATCGACCACCGGAATCGAATGACTTGCGCCGGTCAGCGCGGTCTTGAGATGGGCGGGCATATCGTCCGGCCCCTCGTCATCGTGATCGTAATGCACCCCCTGGGGCGCGAGCCGGTCGAGCCAGCGCAGGATGTCCCCCTGGACCGCGCGCGCCGCGTTCTCGTTTATCAGCAGCGAGGCGGAAGTATGGCGGCAGAACGCAGTCAGCAGGCCGGTCCGCACGCCGGCGCCCGCCAGCCAGTCCGCGGCATCGGCGGTTATATCGTGCATGCCGGGGCCGGCGGTTTGGACAGCAAGCGTGGTGGCGAGATGGGGCATTGCCTCCATATAGAGGCCATGCCGCAGCAGATCGACCTTTTCGCCTCCACCCCCGTCGTTTCGGGACTGCGCATGGTGACAGATGCCGTCGATCCTGCGCTGGAACGCGCTCTGGAGCAACGGATCGATGCAGCGCCCCTGCAACCGTTCCAGTTCGGCCAATGGCGCGGCAAGCGGCTGACGGCGAACTTCGGATCGGGATACGATTATCGGCGCGGCAGGGTTGCCGACGCGCCGCCGCTGCCGACATGGATCGAGGCGCTGCGCGAACGGCTGACTCCCCTTGTCGGTCGCGATTCGGGCGCGTTCGTTCAGGCCCTGCTGATCCGTTACGATCCGGGGGCCGGCATCGGCTGGCATCGCGACCGGCCGCAGTATGGCGAAGTGATCGGCCTGTCGCTCTCCGCGCCCGCCGTCCTGCGCCTTCGCCGCCGCACGAAAAACGGGTTCGAACGGCGCAAGGTCGAACTGCCGCCGCGCTCGCTCTATCTCCTGAGCGGAGAAGCGCGCACCGCGTGGGAGCATTCGATCGCGCCGATGGCCGTGACGCGCCGTTCGGTCACCTTGCGAACCCTGCGCTAGAAGTCGACCGAAACCGACGCATTCACCGTTCGCGGGCGGCCCTGGAGCAGCGCGGCGCCGAAGCTGTCGAAGCCCGATGCCCAGTACCGCTTGTCGGCCACGTTATCGACCGTCAGGCGCAGCGTCACCGGCCTGTCTGCAGCCGCGAAGACATAGCGCGCGCCGAGATCGAACACGGTCCAGTCGTCGAGGCGCAGGGTGTTCGCGGCATCGGCCCACTGTTTGCCCGTGTGCGTCATGCGGCCGGTCAGGGTCAGGCCGGGCACGAACGGCGTGTCCCATTCCACATTGGCGTTGGCGGTAAAGCCGGGCACGCCGGCCACGTCCGCACCGCCTTCCAACCCGGCATCGATCGTGGAAAGGCCCGCGATCAGGCGCAGCCCTTCGACCGGTTCGCCGTTGACGGTGAACTCGATCCCGCGATGGCGCTGTTCGCCGATATAGCCGTAGCGCTGCGTGCCATCGCCATCCGTAATCGTGCCGTCGCCCGGCCGCTCGATCTGGTAGAACGCCAGCCCGGCGTAGAGGAACCGGCCCAGCGCCAGCTTCGCACCCGCTTCGTATTGCGTGGACTTGCGCGGGGCGAGCACTTCGCCGCGGTTAACCAGCGTATCCTCCAGCGGCGCGATGGCACCCTGCTGCAACGCCTCGATCCGGTTGGCGTAGAGCGAGACGTAGGGCAACGGTTTGAACACCACGCCAACAACGGGGGTGATCGCGTCCTTGTCGTAAACGGTGTCGAGCTGTCCATTCGCGGCGAGATAATTTTCGACATGGATCGTCTGCATACGCAGGCCGCCGGTGATCAGGACACGGTCGTCCCACAGGCCGATCGTGTCGGATGCGAAGGCGCTCCACAGGCGGCTTTTGACGATCGGAAAGGGATCGCCAAGATCGCCGCCCGGGTTCCACGAAGCCACTGTCGATGGCGGCAGCGCCACCTGCGGTGTGTCGTACAGGTTGGTGGCGAAGCCATCCCGGAAATCGAAGGCATTGCGGTTGGTCTGCCAGGTCGCGCTGCCGCCGAAGTTGAATTCGTGCGTCACCGTCTCGCCCAGGTTGACCCGAATGCCGGCCTCCGCCGCCTCGTTATTGTCGGTGCGCGGAACGACCAGCCCGGCCCCGGTGGCCGCGCCCGATGCCGCGTGGGTCAGGGTGATGCGGCTGTAGATGCCATCTTCACGCCCATCGCGCGCACCGGCGCGGGCATAGAGCAGCGCGTTGTCGGCAACATCCCATTCCAGGCTCAGCGTGCCGAACACGTCGCGCATTTCGGTATAAGTGAAATCCTGCGCGTAGTTCGCATCGGCTTGCGGCACGCGCGGGATCGCAGTCAGGTCCGCCCCCAGCGTCACCTTGGGCCGCAGCGAATCCACCCGGACGTTCTGATAGGCAAGATCGATTGCGGCACGGAAATTGCCGCCGTCGTAATCAATCGCGCCGCCGATCACCTGCGTCCGCCGATCCTCGCGCTCGACAGCGGTTTCGCCGTCGCGATAGGCGCCGTTGATGCGCAGGCCCCATTCGCCATTGTCGCCGAAGCGCCGCGAAACGTCGAAGCTGCCGCCGAAATGCGCGCCCGAGGTATAGCCGATCGTCGCGCGGGTCAGCGGATCGTAGCCGGCCCGTTTCAGCTCCAGGTTGACCGCGCCCCCCAGCGACGATCCGCCCGGGGCGGCTCCGTTCAAAAATGCGCTCGCGCCGTTCAGCACCTGCACGCTATCGTAAAGCTCCGGCGCGACGATCTGGCGCGGCGCCACGCCGTAGAGGCCGTTGACCCCGACATCGTCGCCGAACAGCGCAAACCCGCGGATCACGAACAGTTCTGATGCATTGCCGAAGCCGTAGCTGGTCCGCACGGTCGGGTCGTTGTCGAGCACTTCGCCCAGTGTCAGCGGCTGCTGGTTCAGGATCAGCGATTCGTCGAAACTGCGGATCGAGAAGGCGAGATCGGCCGCGTGCTTGTTGCCCAGCACGCCAGCATCGCCGCCATTGGTTATTTCGGTCGCATTCTCGCGCTGGGCGGTGACGACGATCTCGCTCGATTCGTCCTGGGCCAGTGCCGGGGCGGCGGCCACCGCGCACAGGGCGAGGGCCGAAATCGTCGAAGTGCAACGAACAGTCATGTCAGGTCTTTCTGTATCTGGAAGGCAGCCCGCGTCGGCGCCAGGCCGCGCCGATGGCAAGAAGGGGAAGCGAAAGGAGCAGCCAGGCGATCAGATCGCGCGGGCCGTCTCCGGTAAGGCCGAGCGCGAGGCCCGCCGCACTGGCGACGAAAATCGCCGCCGGAATTGCGAATACCCGGATGGCGGAGTGCCGCGTCCGGTATCGCAGGGCCGGTGCCGGCTTCATGACAGACGCCCTTCCGCCCCGCCGTCGATTTCCGCCACGCGGCGTTCGATCGCGCCGGGGCTGCGCCGCCACCACAGCAACACGCCTGTCCACAGGACCCAGATCGTGACGAGCGTCAGCAGGGCCCAGACGATCTTGAGCGGCAAGCCGCCGTAGTCGCCGAAGTGCAGCGGTTTGGACATCATCAGCGCCTGGTTCAACGCGGGCATGGCGCGCGCGTCGACCAATGTTCCGTCTTCCGCATCGATCAGAGCGGGGGTGAGCAGGCTCTGTGTCAGGGGCCGGTCGCCTTGGAAGAACACGGCGTAGTGGCGCGCCGTGCTCCATCCGCCGCCGGGGAAGGCGATGAACTGCGGGCTGCGGCCGGGCAGCACGGCCTGCGCTTCGGTCAGCGCGGCATCAAGCGAGCTGTAGTCGGCCGGCGCGACCGCTTCGGCGCCGCCGTGTTCGGCGGTCATCGCGGCAAGCTCGCCTTCGCGCCATGCGTCGGTCAGCGGATCGGCGAAGGCGTTGATCATGCCGGTGCCGCCGACGACAAGCGCCCAGGCGAGGACGACGATGCCGGCGAGGTTGTGCTGGTCCAGCCGGCCCACGCGGCGGCTGCGATCCAGCCGGAGCGCCCCGAACCGCAGTCGCCGCATGAACGGCGCGTAGAGCACCGTGCCGGAAACCAGCGCGACCACGAAGAGCGCGCCCATCGCGCCGAGGAACCACATGCCCGGCTGGCCGAGGAACATGTCGATGTGGAGCTGAAGGAGGAAGTCCATCACGCCGCCGCCCGGTGCAGGGCCGAGCGATTGCCCGGTCGCCCGGTCGAAGAACAGCAGGGTCATGTCCTCTCCTGCGGCGTCGGGCGTGGGGCCGGTGGTGACGGTCAGCAGCGGGCTTTCCTGGCTGAAGGCCATGAACAGCGGGACCTCGCCCGGCCGTTCGGCCAGCGCCGTCTCCACCATCGTATCGAGCGCAACCCCGCCTTCCGCCGAAGGCGCGCCGGGCAGGGCGGTTTCGTAATCGACCCCCTCCAGCGCCTCGATCTCGTCATGGAAGATCAGCGGCAGCCCGGTCACGCACAGCATGAGGAGGAACACCGTGGGCACGATGCTGCTCCACTTGTGGATCAGATACCAGGCACGGATGGTGCTGCGCTGCATGGCCCGCGCTTATGTCGAGGCATGAAGAAGGTCAATGATAGGCATTTGCAATAACGACGCGTGCAATAACGGCGCCTGGATGAAGGGCACCGACAGGCGCGGGATCAAACGATTTTCCTACAGGCCGATCGCTTGATAGCGTCCGCGGCGATTGCCGATTCGTCCGGTCTTCAGGCTCTTTCCCAGCGTCGATAGTCGCCCCTGAGATGGGCGCATGTGCCAATGCGGGGGCATTTTCTCGCCGTGAATCCCTGTCCGTCCGTCTGTGCAGGTGGGCCGAATAGTAAGGAATAACAATTGGCTGCCGGCGAAAGGCGAAAGTTACACGGTGTCGCCTTTGTCACCCGGATCGGGATGATTCAGGCCGGTGCGGCGTAGAGATCGTGCGCGTCGGCATCTTCCACCACGACATCGACGAAATCGCCCGCCCGAAGATCGGCGGACACGTTGCGCAGGAACACCTGGCCATCGATTTCCGGCGCGTCGGCCTGGCTGCGGGCGGTGGCCCCGATATCGCCGTCCTCGTCCGGCTCGCCCACTTCGTCCACGATTACCGGCAGGGTGCGGCCGACCTTGGCCGCGAGGCGGGCCGTGCTGATCCGCTCGGTCACTTCCATCAGCCGGGCGTAGCGTTCTTCCTTCACGGCCTCGGGCACCGGATCGGGCAGGGCATTGGCGGCGGCCCCTTCGACCGGTTCGAACCGGAACGCGCCGACCCGGTCGAGCTGCGCTTCCTCCAGCCAGTCGAGCAGGTAGCGGAAATCTTCTTCCGTCTCGCCGGGGAAGCCGACGACGAAGCTCGACCGGATCGTCAGGTCCGGCGCGATCCGGCGCCATTCACGGATGCGTTCCAGCACGCGCGCTTCGTTCGCCGGGCGCTTCATCGCCTTCAGCACGCGCGGCGCGGCATGTTGAAAGGGGATGTCGAGATAGGGGGTCAGCAGGCCATCGGCCATCAGCGGGATAACCGCATCGACGTGGGGGTAGGGATAGACGTAGTGCAGCCGCACCCAGGGCACGTCGCCTTCCGGTGTGCGCAGCGCGCCCAGTTCGCGCGCCAGATCGGTCATGTGCGCGCGCACTTCCCGCCCGTGCCACTGGCGCGGTTCGTGGCGCGTGTCGACGCCGTAGGCCGAAGTATCCTGGCTGATGACCAGAAGTTCCTTCGTGCCCGCGGCCACCAGCTTTTCCGCTTCGCGCAGAACGGCATCCACCCGGCGGCTGGCCAGCTTCCCGCGCAACTGCGGGATGATGCAGAAGGCGCAGGAATGGTTGCACCCTTCGGAAATCTTCAGATAGCCGTAATGCCGCGGGGTGAGCTTCAGCCCGGCCTCGTCGAAAGCAGCCTGGGGAATCAGGTCGACGTAGGGGCCCTGGGATGGCGGCGCGGCTTCGTGCACTGCCTCCACCACGTCTTCATACTGGTGGGCGCCGGTCACTGCCAGAACGGAAGGGTGCGCGGCGCGGATCGCCTCGGCATCTTCCCCCATGCAGCCGGTCACGATCACGCGACCGTTTTCGGCAATCGCTTCGCCGATCGCGGCCAGGCTTTCTTCCTTGGCGCTGTCGAGGAAGCCGCAGGTATTGACCAGCACGACGTCGGCGCCGGCGTAATCGGCGCTCATCGCGTAGCCATCGGCGCGCAGGCGGGTAAGGATGCGTTCGCTATCGACGAGCGCCTTGGGACAGCCGAGGCTGACCATCCCGATCTTCTTCTGATCGGGAATCGACGGGGTGGCGTTGGTGGACATTGCGCCGCGCCCCTACACCTACGCGACACTTTACGCTAGCAGGGAGCATAAACGAAGGAGAAGGCACCTTTGGGTCCGGTAAACTGGATTGCCGTAATCCTGGCCACGCTGGCCGCGGGTCTGCTCGCGCTCGGCTGGTTCGGGCCGATTTTCGGAATGGCCAAGGCGCGCGAAGTCGCCGCCGGCAAGATCGCCGTCCGGCGCAGGCCGGAACGGGTGGTGGCGATCACAGGCGGCCTGCTGTTCCTGAGCGCAGCGATGATGGGGCACATGTTCGCCCGCGTCGGCGGGGCTACGCTGGAGGGCAAGCCGTGGCTCTTTTTCATGATGTCGGGCGGGCTGGCGGGTGCCTTCGTCATTCCGGCGCTGCTGATCAGCTACAGCCATATCCAGGTGCCCACGCGGGTCGCGCTGATCGACGCGGGGTACTGGCTGGCGGCCTATCTGGCGATGGGGGGCGTGTTCTGGCTGTTGGGATAGCTTTGGGGTAAACCGGCACCGGGTCGCGCCTCTGACAAGGGGGAGGGACAAGCAATGCTGTTCGAACTCAACTGGCTGGCAGTGGTGCTGGCGGCGCTGGCGGGATTTGTCGTCGGCGGGATCTGGTACGGCCCCATCATGGGCAAGCGCTGGATGGGCGCGGTGGGGATCACCGAAGACCAGATCAAACAGGGCAACATGCCGCTGATCTATGGCGGCGCATTCGCGTTCTCGCTGGTGGCGAGCTGGACGCTGGCCCACACGTTCGCGACATATGGGCAGGACCTGTCCGTGTTCATCAAGGTGTTGACCGCATTCGGCGTTGCGCTGGGATTCATCGTTCCCGCGATCGGGACGAATTACCTGTTCTCGCAGAAATCGAAGGTGCTGTTCTTCATCGACGCGGGATACTGGCTGCTGTTCTATATCGCGATGGGCCTCGTCCACGCCTATCTGCGCTGACGGGGCGGTTGCCGGTCAGCTTTCGCTGTCGGTGGTCGGCCGAATTTCGACGATGATGTCGCCTGCGCGCAACGTGCCGGCCTCGTCTTCCCAGAACCCGCAGGCCCCGCCGTTGCGATAGATGCGCAGTCCGCGCCCACCCGTTGCCAGTTGGTCGAGCGGCTTGCCGATTTCTTCGGGCAGGACGGCGCGTTCGATCAGGTGAACCCGCCCGGTGACGGAAGCGAGATCGGCCATATATTCGGCGATATGCGTCCCCTGCGCACTGCCGGCGAGGAGCAGACCGGTGAAGCGCACCGGATTGATGACGTTGTCCGCCCCGGCCTGCCGCGCGAGCACTTCGTTGTCGGCGGCGCGAACGACCACGCTGATGGGAAGTTTCGGCGCCAGATGCCGCACGGTCAGGACGATCAGAATCGATGCATCGTCGCGCCCGGCCGAAACGAGCACCGTCTGCGCCTCCGTAATGCGAACCGCCATCAGGCTTTCGTCGCGGGTCGCGTCGGCCGCCATGACATTGCAGCCGAGCGTTTCGGCTTCCGCCAGACGTTCCTCTCGCGTGTCCATGACGACGATATCGCTCGGGTCGGTGCCGCGCTCGATCAGTTCGTTGACGGCTTCGGAGCCGGAGACACCGAAGCCGAGAACGACGACGTGGTCGGACAGCTTTTCCTGGATGCGGGCCATGCGCCATTTCTCCCAGCTGCGCCTGATGATGAAGTGATACGCCGCGCCGACGAAGATGAAGATCACGGCGAAACGGATGGGGGTCACGATGACGGCTTCGACCAGACGCGCGCGATCGCTGATCGGGGCGATGTCGCCGAAACCGGTCGTGGTGATGGAAATCATGGTGAAATAGACGACGTCGAGGAAGGATACCTCGCCGTCCAGATTGTCGACCAGCCCCTCGCGATCCCACCAGTGGATCATGATCACGAGGAAGACGAGCGACAGTGCCAGGCCAAGGCGGATGAACAGATCGGCCCAGACCGGCACCTTGAGCGCGCGCCGAAGCGGCTGAAAACGCTGCGTGCGGTTGGCGGTCCTGTGCCGGCGCCCGTGATTGCGCGGAAGGCGCCCCCAGATCACGAACCGGGCTTTCCGCGGAAATGCTCCTGCGGATCGAGCTTGCGGCTGCCCTTGCGGATTTCGAAATGCAGTTCGGGTGCCTCGGCATCGCCGGAAGCGCCGGCGATGCCGATCCGCTCCCCGCTCTTGACCACATCGCCGGTCTTCACCGTTACCCTGCCCAGATGGGCATAGGCGCTGCGCCAGCCGTTGCCGTGGTCGATCACCACCAGTCGCCCGAACCGTGGGGCGTCCCTGCGCGCTTCCACCACGGTCCCGCTGGCTGCGGCACGGATCATGTCGCCGGACCGGACGGCGTAATCGATCCCGTCATGCCCGCCGCCATCGGCGCGCAGAGCATATCCCAGACGCACCCGGCCATCGTGCGGCGGCCGGAAATAGGGCTTTGCCGGCGCGGCGGCGACAGGGGGCGGGGACTTGAGCACGGCGGGAATGATCAGCCGCTGGCCAGGCCGAATGCGGTAGGGCGCCTCCAGCCCATTGGCGACGGCAATCGTGGCGAACGGCACGCCGTGGCGCACGGCGATGGCGAAGCCGGTGTCGCCCGGTTTGACGGTGTACGTCCGCTGTCGCGGTATCGCCAGGGTCTGGCCCTGCTGGACCACGTAGGGTTCGCGCAGGCCATTCGCGGCGGCAATGACCGAGGCGGGCACGCCTGCCCGGTTCGCGATGCCGCCCAATGTCTCCCCTTCCGCCACGACGTGTTCGGTTTCCGTCGCCGGGTCGCCCGCAGCGATCAGCAGCGGCAGGGCAAGGATCAGGGCGAGGCGTTTCATCCGTTGTAACGCTCGCCCAGTTCGCCCAGCGAAGCATGGTGAGTAAGGTCGAGCTGAAGCGGCGTCACCGAAACATACCCCTCGTCGATCGCTTCCAGATCCGTTCCATGGTCCAGCGTGTGCTCAATCGCCTCCAGCCCAAACCAGTAATACTTGTAGCCGCGCGGGTCACGCCCTTCCACCACGGTGCCGCGCGAATAATCGTGGAAACCCTGCCGCACGGCGCGAATGCCGCGCACATCCTGCGGGTTCATGGCGGGGAAGTTGACGTTGACCAGCGTGCGCTTGGGCAGCGGAGCATCCAGCAGCGGCGCCAGTACGCGTGGGCCCCATTCGCGGGCGGCGGCGAAGGGCACGTCGTCGCCCATGCCTTCGCGGGCATAGACCTGGCTCAGCGCGATGGAGCGAATGCCGGCCAGCGCCCCTTCGATCGCGGCGGAAACGGTCCCCGAATATGTGATGTCGTCGCCCAGGTTGGCGCCGCGGTTCACGCCCGAAAGGATCACGTCGGGCGCGGTGTCCATCACCGTGCGCAGGCCCATCGTCACCGCATCGGTCGGGGTGCCGGTGACGGAAAAGCGCCGATCGTCATGCTTGCGCAGGCGCACGGGGCGGGTGAGCGTCAGCGAATGGCCGGTGCCAGACTGTTCTTCGTGCGGGGCGCAGATCCAGATATCGTCGGAGAATTCGCGCGCGATTTCCTCCAGAACTTTCAGGCCGGGGGCGTAGATACCGTCGTCGTTGGTGAGGAGAATTCTCATCTGTCGCGCTGCTCCGAATTCCGGTCCTGACGCCGCGGACGCCGACCCTGCCTGAATATGGCGAACGATATGACCAATTAGGTTAGAACATCAAATAAAAAGTCGTAAAATAGGTTTTCCTTTTTACCTCTCCAACGATCAAATCAGGGCTGCAGCCGTTCGATGCCGCCCATCCACGGACGGAGCGCGGCGGGCACTTCGACCGATCCATCTTCCTGCTGGTAGTTCTCCAGCACGGCGACGAGCGTGCGACCGACGGCAAGGCCCGATCCGTTCAGCGTGTGGACGAATTCGGTCTTCTTCGATCCTTCAGGGCGATAGCGGGCGTTCATCCGCCGCGCCTGGAAATCACCGGTGTTGGAGCACGACGAAATCTCGCGCCATGCGCCCTGGCCGGGCAGCCAGACTTCCAGATCGTACGTCTTGCGCGCGCCGAAGCCCATGTCGCCAGTGCACAGCAGAACCCGGCGATAGGGCAGGTTCAGCGCTTCCAGGATGCCCTCGGCGCAGCGGGTCATGCGTTCATGTTCCGCCTCGCTATCTTCGGGCCGGCAGATGCTGACCATTTCGACTTTCTCGAACTGGTGCTGCCGGATGAAGCCGCGCGTATCGCGCCCTGCCGAACCCGCTTCGGACCGGAAGCAGAGCGTATGCGCGGTCAGACGGATCGGCTCCGCAAGATCGGGCACGATCTCGCCCGCTACCGAGGCGGTCAGGCTGACTTCGGACGTGGGGATCAGCCAGCGATCGTCGGTCGTGCGAAAACTGTCCTCCGCGAATTTGGGCAGCTTGTCGGTGCCGTACATCGCCGCATCATTGACCAGCACCGGCGGATTGCACTCGGTATAGCCGTTCTCGCCCGTTTGCGTATCCAGCATGAACTGCGCCAGCGCGCGGTGCAGGCGGGCCATCTCGCCGCGCAGGAAGGTGAAGCGCGCGCCCGACAGCCTGGTGCCGGTTTCGAAATCCATGCCGAGAGCGGGGCCGAGATCGGCGTGCTCTTTCGGCTCGAACGCGAAATCGCGCGGGTCGCCCCATTGCGACTGTTCGACATTGTCGCTCTCGTCCGCGCCTTGGGGTACGTCGTCGGCGGGGAGGTTGGGCAGGCGTGCCAGCGCGTCGTTCAGCTCGGCGGCGAGGGCGCGATCTTCCTCCTCCAGCGCGGGCAGGGCCTGCTTCAGTTCGGCCACTTCGGCCTTCAGAGCCTCCGCCCGGTCCTTGTCGCCCTGCGCCATGGCCTGCCCGATGGCTTTAGAGGCCTCGTTGCGGCGGCCTTGCGCGTCCTGCATCCGCGTGGTCACCGCGCGGCGCTTCGCATCGAGGGCGATGAGGGTTTCGGCGACCGGTTCCACCCCGCGCTTGGCAAGGGCGGCGTCGAAGGCTTGCGGATCGTCGCGGATCAGGCGGATGTCGTGCATGGCGCAGCCTATGCCCCACCGCCGCACCCATTTCCAGTGGGGTTCGGGGAACGCGAACCGGTCCGGGGGGTAGACAAGCCACGGATCGATTGGCAGCGAAGGGCGCGCCAAGTCCGCAGCCGGGCGAGAGAATTGAACAATCCGACTATCCGTCCACCGCGGCGAACACCTTTCATCGACGTTCTCGATTTCGGCATTCGCGCCGGTCGCCGGCTGGGGGCGGTCGCTCCTGCGCGGCTGGACAAGGCGCATCTGCTGGAACAGGCGGTGGAAGCCACCGGCCTCGACGATTTCGGGGATCGCTGGTTCGAAAGGCCGATGGACGTGTTGCTCGATGCGATCGCGGGCGAAGCCCGGCTGAACGCAGCGGGCGATTTTTCCGCCATGCAGCAGTTTCACCATGTCCTGCGCGACCGGTTGCTGGCGCAGATGTGGTTCAAGCGGCATCCCGAGATTCTTGCACGCCCCATGCCGCGGCCGGTGGTGATCGTGGGGCCGATGCGTTCGGGCACCACGCGGATGCACCGCCTGCTCGCCAGCGACCGGCGGTTCAGCCACATGCGCAGCTTCGAAACGATCAGCCCGCTGCCGCGCCCCGATTTCGAGGAGGTGCTGGACGGGCGGCGGGAGGATTTTCGCCCGGTGCTGGCCCGGCGGATCATGAAAGTCGCCCGGCTGGCCAACCCGCGCACACTCTCGATCCACCCGACCGGCCCTTATGAGCCGGAAGAAGAACTGGGCCTGCTGGTCGCCAGCATGTGGGGGATGAAGCACGAGGCGCAGTGGCATATCCCCGCTTACGGCCGCTGGTGCGAGGGGGAGAGCGCGGTTCCCGCCTATCGCCACATGGCCGACCTGCTGCGGCTGGTCGGCTGGTCGCAGCAGGTGTCCAGCCTGCGCCCGTGGATTCTCAAGACCCCGCAGCACATGCTGGACCTGCCCGCGCTGTTGGAGGTTTTCCCTGATGCGCGGCTGATCTTTACCCACCGCGACCCGCTCAAGGTCGTCGGCAGTGCGGCCTCGCTCGCGTGGAATCAGACGATCATCTATTCCGATCATGCCGATCCGGCGCGCATGGGGCGCGAATGGCTGCACAAGACGGCGTTGCAGGTCGAACGGATGCGGGCCGCGCGCGATTCGATCCCGAAGGAACGGATGATCGACGTCCAGTACGAGGATATGGAACGCGACTGGCACGCAACGATGGAGCGGGTGTATCGCTTCCTCGATCTCGACATGGCGCCGGCCCTGCCGGGGATGGAAGATTACATGCGGCGCGCCGGCGCGCTCAAGCGGCGGCCTCACGCCTACAGCCTCGACGAATTCGGCCTGACGAGCGGCGACGTGCTCGATCGGCTGGGTGACTATGTCTGCACGTTCGACGTTCCGATCGAGGGGGAGACGCCGCCGCCGATTGCTTCGCGGCGCACCATGCGCGCCTGAACGGCCTGAAAGGGAAAGGGCCGGAACCGCAGTCCCGACCCTTCGCCCGTTGGCCCGGCAGTGCCGGTCAGTACTTGAAGGTCGCCGTTACGAAGACCTGCCGCGGATTGCCATAGAATGCGGTCAGCGTACCTTCCGGCCCGAGCGTGGGGATCGGCTGTCCGTTGGCCGTCAGGATGTCACCCGTCGTGGGATCGGTTGCGACGAACGTGTAACCGGACGTTTTGTACTGCTTGTCGAACAGGTTCTTGCCGTAGAGCCCGATGCTCCAGCGGTCGCCCGGCGCGGTATAGACCACGCTGGCATCGACTAGCGCATAGCCATCTTGGTCGAGATAGGGATTCGGGATCTCGAACTGATAGGTCTTGCTGCGGTAGGAAACCGTCGTGCCGAGATAGAGATCACCGGCGCCCAGCGGGGCGGTGTAGCTGGCCGTGCCGCTGGCGGTCCACTTCGGCGTGTTCTGCACCTTGCGGTGTTCGGCCACATCGGTGGGCGTATTGCCGATGTTGGTGATATATTCGTCGTACTGCGCGTCGATATAGCCCAGTGACCCCGACAGGTTGAAGCCGCCGCCCAGCCGCGCGCTGGCCTCCAGTTCGAGACCCTTGAAAGTCGCCTTGCCGGCGTTGGACACGACGCCGCAGAACGATGGTGTGGGTTCGGGCGGGTCGTCGCCGACCATGATCGTACAGGCGACCGATCCCGGGATCTGGACATCGGTGTAGTCGGCATAGAAGCCTGCCACTGCGACATTCAGCCGGCCGCCCATCAAGCT
The DNA here is from genome assembly GCF_001028625.1 of Pelagerythrobacter marensis. Taxonomy (NCBI): domain Bacteria; kingdom Pseudomonadati; phylum Pseudomonadota; class Alphaproteobacteria; order Sphingomonadales; family Erythrobacteraceae; genus Pelagerythrobacter; species Pelagerythrobacter marensis. Next base: position 270,520 of record NZ_CP011805.1, read on the forward strand.
GCCCTTGTAGCCGATTTCGTAACTGTCGACCTGTTCGGGCGCGAAGCTGAGGAAATCGGCGATTTCATCGTCGGTCGGCGCGCCCGGCGTTGCCGCCGGGGCATTGGTGCCCACACCCCGCGGATCGAAACCGCCGCCCTTGAAGCCTTGCGAATAGCTTGCGTAGAAGTTGTGGTCGCGCGTCGGCATGAAGCTGATCGAAGCGCGCGGGGTGAATTTCTTGAACTCGCGGCTGCCGTCGAAATCGGTGCTCGGCGCCCCGAAAGGAACCCCCGCGCCGCCGAAGATCGGCGATCCGCCGCCAAAGTAGTTCTGCCGCAGGATCGAAGCGGTGCGTTCGTCCCAGGTGTAGCGGCCACCCAGCGACAGGCTGAGCCGGTCGGTCAGATCGTAGGTGAAGTCGCCGAATATGGCGTAAGTTTCCGTATCGACTTCGGCCGCCGTGTACGCCGTAAGCCCCGCGGCCGTGGTGAAAATCCGCACGTCGAACAGCGTATCGGCCTTGGCATCCAGGTAATAGAGGCCGAGCAGCCCGGTCAGCGGCCCGCCGTCATCGTAGACGACCTGGAATTCCTGGCTGATCTGTTCGTTGTAATATGCGCCGGGCACGTCGAGATCGACCGCCGGCAGGGCGTCGAAATCGATCGGACCGATGCTGTCGTCCTTGCGCCATGCCGAGATGGAGCGAAGCGTCAGCCCGCCGCCCAGTTCGGCCGAAATGTTCATCGACAGCCCGTAAGCCTCGACATCCTGGCGCGGATCATCCAGCCCGCCGCGCGTATCGTAGACATCGTCGAGCACTGGCGCGCCCGAAACAAGGCCGGGGATCAGTCTGTGGCCGCCGCGCTGGAGGCTCTTGTCGCGGGTGTAATCGCCCGAAATGCGGATCAGCACCGGCTCGCCGTGCCCCCCAATCTCCAGCGAGGCCCGTCCGGCCCAGATATCCTTGTTATAGTTTTCCGTGCCCAGCGTCAGGTTGTCGCCGAAGCCCCCGCGTGAAAGACGCGCGACCGACCCGCCGATCCGCACGATATCGCCCAGCGGCGCAGAAGCGCTGATCACCGCTTCTGCCTGGTCGTACGTGCCGTAAGTCGCGCGCGCCTTGAAAGAGACTTCCTGCGGCATCTGACTGGTCACGTACTTGACCGCGCCGCCAATCGTGTTGCGGCCATAGAGCGTGCCCTGCGGGCCGCGCAGCACCTCGATCCGTTCGACATCGTAAATGTCGAGCACGGCGGCTTGCGGGCGATTCAGGTAAACGTCGTCGAGGTAGATCCCGACCCCCTGTTCGAATCCCGATACGGGGTCCTGCTGGCCGATGCCGCGGATGAAGGCGGACAGGGTCGAATTGGTGGCGCGCGAACTTTCCAGCGTCACGTTGGGCACCGACTGCGCGATATCGGTAATGTCCAGCGCGCCGCGTTCCGCCAGTTGCGCGCCGGAGAAGGACGAGACGGCCACGGGAACGTCGATCAACCGTTCTTCCCGCCGGCGGGCGGTGACGACGATCATGTCCGCGCTATCGGCCGGGGCGGCTTCTTCGGGGCTCGGGTCCGGCGCGGGCTGTTCCTGCGCGGATGCCGGGGCGGCAGTCAGGGCGGCTACGGCCGCACCGCTCAGCAACAGTGCGGAAATCTGCATTTTCGGCCTGGTCATTTATCTCTCCCGTCCTTTGTTTGACCCTCTGATATTGAAACATGAACCAACTTTCAAGTTTGCTCTTGCCGCATTGCTCTCCGGGCCCTAGCTCTTCGATCCATGGACACGGGGAAGACAGCGACGCCCGGCGATGCCGACAAGCAGCCGCGAACCGAACGGGGGCGGCGCACCTTGCGCAAGTTGCTCGATGCTGCGGCGGCGGAATTCGGGGAAAGGGGATTCCACGAAACATCGATCAGCGGCATCACCGCGCGGGCGGGAACCGCGCTGGGCAGCTTCTACACTTATTTCGATTCGAAAGAGGCGATCTTCCAGGCGCTGGTCCGGGACATGAGCGAAGCGGTGAAGCTGGCCGCACGCGAGGCGCTGGCAGAACCGCTACCCGCGCTGGAGCGGGAGCGTCAGGCACTCGCCGCCTTCCTCCGCTTCGCCGGCGAGCACAAGGAAGTCTATCGCATTATCGACGAGGCGGAATTCGTCGATCCCGACAGTTACCGCCAGCACTACGAAACGACCGGCGCCCGCATTCTGGAGCGTCTGCGAGAGGGCGCCCGGCAAGGCGAATTGCGCGGCGACCTGGAGGAAGCTCATGCCTGGGCCATCATGGGCATGAACGTGTTCCTGGGCCTCCGCTACGCCGTATGGGGCGACGGCGCGATGCCCCCCGACCGGGTCGCATCCCTGGCCAACGACCTCCTGACCCGAGGCATCGCCGCCGAACGGTAATGGGGTGGTTCCAGAGGGGAAGGCCCAGGATCCAGTGCCCGCCGGTGCGCCGGGAACTACCGGACCTTAGCCCGTGCGCTCCAGTTTCTCACCCAGTGCCAACCATTCGGCTTCAAGCGTTTCGAGTTCGCTTGCGACTTTCGCCCTTTGCACGAGCAGCTCGTTCATCGTTTTTCCGGCCAGATCGGGCCGGGATTCTGCGGGCCGGGCTATCGCTTCGTCGATCTCCGAACATTGCGCCTGAAGCCTGGCGATGGATTTTTCGACCGCTGCGACCTCTGAATTGATGGAGCGAGCCTCCTTGCGTGCCTTGTTCGAACCCTTGCGACCGGCCTTCGCCGGCCTGGCGTTCGCCCCTTTTCCGGGCTGGTTCCGGTCCAGCACGAAATCGATGTAATCTTCCATGCTCCCGGCATATTCCCTGGCCGTACCGCCATCGACCAGCACCAGTCGGTCGGCGGTGAGTTCCACCATGTGGCGATCGTGGCTGATCAGGATCACGGCCCCCGAGTAGTCGTTGAGTGCCTGCACCAGTGCCTCACGCGCATCGACATCGAGATGGTTGGTCGGTTCGTCGAGGATCAGCATGTGCGGTGCATCGCGGGTGATCAGCGCCAGCGCCAGTCTGGCGCGCTCGCCGCCGGACAACCGCCCAACGTCGGTGGTCGCGCGATTGCCGGAAAAGCCGAAACGCCCCAATTGTTCGCGAACCTCGCGCGGCGATTTGCCTTCCATCACGCGGGTCATATGTTCCAGCGGAGTGGCATCCGTGGCCAGTTCCTCCACCTGATACTGGGTGAAATAGCCCACCTTCATCCTGGCGGACGCATTCATGGCCCCTTCCATCGGGGGAAGCTGCGCAGCCAGCAGGCGGGCAAGAGTGGTCTTGCCGTTGCCGTTGCGGCCCAGCAGGGCAATCCGGTCATCGGGATCCACCCGCAGATTGAGCCGCCGCAACACCGGCGCATCGGCGGCATAGCCCACCGCGGCAAGATCCAGCGAAATCAGGGGCGGCCTCAGTTCACCGGGATCGGGAAAGTCGAAGCTTAGCGAAGGGTCGTCGATCAGCGCGGCGATCGGCTGCATCTTTGCCAGCATCTTGGCGCGCGACTGCGCCTGCTTGGCGGTCGACGCTCTTGCACTGTTGCGCGCGACATAGTCCTGCAACCGGGCGCGCTGTGCATCCTGAGATGCCTTGGCAGCGGCAAGCTGCGCCGCGCGTTCCGCGCGCTGGCGCTCGAAGCTGTCGTAGCTGCCCGGATAGAGCGCCAGCTTGCCGCCCTGAAGGTGAAGGATATGATCGACGACATTGTTCAGCAGATCGCGTTCGTGGCTGATAACGATCATCGTCGCAGGGTAGGATTTGAGGAAGTTTTCGAGCCACAGCGTAGCTTCGAGATCGAGGTGGTTCGACGGTTCATCCAGCAGCAGAACGTCGGGCGCTGAAAACAGCAGCGCAGCCAGCGCCACGCGCATGCGCCAGCCACCGGAAAAGCTGTCGAGGGGCTGGTCCTGCATCGCTTCATCGAACCCCAGGCCAGTCAAGATCCGGCCTGCGCGAGAGGGTGCGCTGTAGGCGTCGATCGCGAGCAGCCGATCATGAACGTCGCCAAGCCGGTCGGGGTCTGCACAAGTCTCCGCTTCTTCGAGCAGCTGGGCGCGTTCGACATCTGCCGCCAGTACCGCCTGCGCGGGCGTGGTCGAACCGCCCGGGGCGTCCTGCGCGATATAGCCCAACCGTGTGCGGCGCGGCATCTCGGTCCCGCCATCGTCGGGTTCGAGCTGGCCGATGATCACCTTCATCAAGGTAGACTTGCCCGCGCCATTGCGGCCGATCAGGCCGACCTTCCCGCCTGGCGGAATCGCTGCGCTTGCGCGGTCGATGATAGTGCGCCCGCCGAGCCGCACGGTAAGGTCGTTGATTGCCAGCATCCCCGCGCCGTAGCAGCACAGTACGCACGTCCCAAGCCGCATTCATCCAGAATAGGCGCTGCAGATCTGTTCCCTGCAGGTCGAGGCTGAAGGTTCGCTTTCGATCCAACAGCGGTAAATTTTCTGCTGTGGGTTGGGGCTGCACGGTCGTCCTTGTGGAGGAATTGCGGCTTTCTGACCCGTCTCTGGCTTCGCAACCTCGCTCGCAGACGGAGTTACGCAGCGAATTCACGCTGTCACACTGAATGGGCATGGCAAGCTCACCTGAACATGGACTCGCGGGTTGCAGTAAATGTCATTATTTCAGGAGTTCGCGCCGCGCCTTAACCTAATATTGCGTCGCCGGGGGGTGCCTGACGACGACCTGGAAGACATTGTTCAGGAAGCGTTCCTCAGGTTGGAGAAGTACCGGTCAAACAATGGCGTTGGGCACGAGGAGGGATTCCTGGTCCGAACTGCAGTGAACTTGTCGATTGATGCGGGCCGGCGTCTTCATCGGAGGCAGATTTCACCGCAACCGATTGATGAAATGGAATTGGTGGATGACGGACCGGACCCCGAGAGGACGGCGATCGGCAAACTGCGGCTCGAACATCTGGCAGCCGGATTCGAACGGCTCGATCCGAAGACCAGAGACATGGTGCGGGAGCGCAGGCTGGAAGGGAAGTCGGTGAAAGAGATCGCGCTTGGCCACGGGGTGAGCGTCAGCGCGGTCGAGCAGCGCCTGACGAAGGGCATGCTCTATCTCACGACATGGATGCGAAAATTCTGATGATGAACGACCGTGCTCCCGATGTTTCCGAGGCAGAGGCTGCCTTGTGGCTCGTGCGGCTGGGAGATGCAGCTTGCGATCCTCAAGCCCATTCCGGCCACGCTAAGTGGCGCTCAGAGCGCCCGGGCAATGCGGCCGCTCATGCCGAACTGCAAGCGATTTGGGACGATCTGGGTGAAGTTGCCAACCTTGGTTTCGCCACGCCGCGGCGCGACCGGCAGGCGCAGACAACCCGCCGCACTCGCCTCGTGCCTCGTTTCACGCCGAGGGTTGCAGGGGTGGCGATTGCTTTGGCGGCCTCGATCGCCGCAATCTTCGTTGCGATATCGATGCCCGCTGCGGATATCTATACGACCGAGGTGGGCGAACAGCGGATAGTGACGCTTCCCGACGATACGCGCGTCGCGCTGAACACCGATTCCGTGATGGAAGTCAGCTATTCCGGCGATCAGCGTGTGATTGAGCTCGACCGCGGTGAAGCCCTGTTCGAAGTCGCTCACGACAGTTCGCGCCCGTTCCTCGTGCGGACCCAGCAGGGCACCGTAACCGTGCTGGGAACGAGGTTCATTGTTCGCCACGATCGCGAGGCGGTGGAGGTGGCTCTGCTAACTGGAAAGGTTTCCGTACAGCCCGCTGACGTCCGCCGTCACCCTTTCCGAATTCACCCTGGCCAGCGCATTCGGCTGGGCGGTGTCGACGGTGCCCGCGTCGATGAACCGGCGCTCAACACGCTGACTGCCTGGCGCAGGGGCGAACTGGTTCTCCAGGGAACGTCGATCAGCGCGGCGGTTGAGGAGATGAACCGCTATAGTGAAAAACCGATCGTCATCAGCATGTCGGCGAGATTGTCGCAGAAGACGCTGAGCGGCATTTTCCGGGTTCGCGAAACGGAGCGCTTCGCGCGAACGCTTGCTGCGATGTACGGTCTCGACATCGAGATTCGCGATGACGGCTATTACCTCGGCGAAACCTGAAGCCCGATTGGGCTGGCCAAAAGTCTTGCCGCCTGACGCGACGAAGCTCTGTCCCGATAAAAGTGCGCGCAGTTCGAAATTTCTGCTGTGGGTTGCGTGCCGCCTGACGTCCTTCGGATAGATCACAACGGTTCTTCGCTTAATGAAGAGGCGTTGCTTTGCACAATGCCTATAGTATTTAGCTCGCCACATTAACAATATGTGGCGAGTTATTGGCGTTTGATATAAATTACTGCAAGAAAATTATTTTCTAGAGTCTTCTTATTGTAAGAATCTAAAAATAGATCGCTGATCACGGAGGCGGGTCGGAAATACGATCCGTAGGGATCAGTGGGGTATTTCAGAAATGGTGATGCTGGAGCGCACTGCTTTTGCGGTCGCAACTCTTTGCATGACGTGTTCGGGTGCGGCGTTTGCGCAGTCTGCGCAGGCCGTGGAAGATCGTCGCGTCGATATTCTGCGATATCGGGTGGAGGGGAACACGGTTCTGCCGCAGATCGAGGTGGAGCGTGCGATTTACCCGTTTTTGGGACCGGACCGGCCCGTCGAAGATGTCGAGCAGGCCCGGGCCGCGCTCGAGAAGGTTTATCGCGATCGGGGGTATGAGACTGTCGCGGTCCGCGTGCCCCAGCAGGACGTGCGGAACGGCGTCGTTCGCTTCGAGGTGACCGAGCTGCGGGTCGGGCGTTTGCGTGTGACTGGCGCGGAATGGACTTCGCCGGAGGAGATCAGGGAGAAAGCGCCTTCGCTGGCGGAGGGGACGGTCCCCAACTACAACGCGGTAAGCGGGGATCTGGCCGCGCTGAACACCTCGCGCGACCGGGTGATTGCGCCGGTCCTGCGCGCCGGCGAGACGCCGGACACGGTCGATGTCGATCTTGAAGTGACCGAGAGTGCGCCTTTCCACTGGACGGCCGAACTCAACGATCGCTACTCCTCGCGGACCGAGCGGCTGCGCGCCTCGGCCTCCGTGACGTACGGCAATCTGTGGCAGGCCGATCATTCGATCAGTTTGCAGGGCCAGTTCACGCCGGAAGATCCGGATCAGAGCTGGCTTGTCTCGGGTTCCTATGTTGCGCCGATCGCCGGCACGCCGCTGACGCTGGTCGCCTACGGTGTTCACAACGACAGCGACATCGGCGCCGTCGGTGGGATCAACGTCCTGGGATCGGGCGATATCGCCGGCCTGCGGGCGATCTATTCGATCCCCGGCGATAGCGTTTACCAGAGCCTGACCGCGGGTATCGACTACAAGAGCTTCGGCGAAGATCTGGTTTTGGGCGGTGATACGGCCTCGACGCCGATCGACTATATTCCGCTCAGTCTTGCCTATGGGCTGAACCACCGGGGCAGGAAGCTCGACGCCAATTTCAACCTTTCGCTGAACATGGGTCTGCGCGGGCTGGCTGCGACCAATGCGGAGTTTCGCGCAAAGCGTTCGCGGGCCAGCGCAAACTGGATCTACCTGCGTTCCAGCCTGGACATACTGTACCGCCTGCCGGCCGATCTGCAGCTGTCGATTGCGATGGCGGGGCAGCTTTCGGGCGAGCCGCTGATCAGCAACGAAGGTTTTGCAATCGGCGGGCTCGACAGCGTGCGCGGCTATCTCGAAAGCCAGGATCTGGGCGATCTGGGCTTTTCGCAGCAGATCGAACTGCGCAGCCCGGCGATTTCGGGCGGCGCCCTCAATGAACTGCGCTTCTTCGCCTTCACCGACATGGGCATCACCGGCATTCGCAAGCCATTGCCCGTTAACGGCGTGGTCGATGACGGGACACGCCTGCTGAGTGCGGGCGGGGGCCTGCGCGCGCGCTTCTTCGACAATGTCAACCTGATGCTGCTGCTGGCTGCGCCGCTGCGGAACGAGGAGTCCGTCGACACGGATTTCGGCGATCTTCGCGGCCAGTTCCGGCTGTGGCTCGATTTCTAATCTTTTCCCAGATCTTTCGGAGCGGACGAATATGAAAAAACTGCTGATATCCATGGCCGCCCTGGCCGCACTGGTGCCCGGCACCGCGGCGGCGCAGGAATGGTGGGATTCTGACTGGGGTGAGCGTCGGTCGATTTCGGTTTCTGCTGGTGATGTTGTTGGCGGTGCTGTTGGCAATGCGCCTGTTCTGGTTCGGCTTCACGCGGGCAATTTCGATTTTTCGCAGGTTGCGGCTGACGGGTCGGATCTTCGCTTCGTCACGGCGGACGGGACGCCGCTCGACGCGCATCTGGAGAGTTTCAACCGGCAGGCGGAAGTGGCTTTGGCCTGGGTCGAGCTGCCTTCGGTGGGCGCCGCGCAGCAGCAGATCTATGTCTATTACGGCAATGCGGATGCTCCGGCTGTAGGGACGCCGGCGGACACTTACGATGGCGAGCAGTCGCTGGTGGTTCATTTTGCCGAGGGTTCGGCCCCGCGCGATGCGACCGCGAACAACAATGCGATTGCCGACTTCGTGGGCGAACTGGTGCCCGAAGGTCTCGTGGCGGGCGGCGCCCGTCTGACCGGCAGCAGCCGGATGCAGATTGCGCCGAGCCAGTCGCTGACCATTGCCGCCGGGGGCGAGGCCAGCGTGTCGGCATGGGTCCGTCCTGCAGAACAGCAGGTGGGCGAAGCGGCGATCTTCACCAAGTATGGCGCGCAGGGGCCTGCGGGTGCGGAGCGGCTGTCGATCGGCCTGCGCGGCAATGCCCCTTACGTTCAGGTGATCGATGGTTCGGGCGCTGTGCGCGAGGCGGCGGCCGATGCGACGCTGGCGCCGGGCGAATGGGCGCATCTGGCGGTCAGTGCCGGGGACGGCGTGGTCACGCTATATGTCGGCGGACAGCAGGCAGCACAGGTTGCGGCCGATCTTCCGGCGCTCGGCGGCATGGCGCTGGTCGGCGCAAACGGGCAGCTTCCCTCGTTTGCCGGTGATCTTGACGAGCTGTGGCAGGCCAACACGGCACGTTCGGCGGACTTTGTTGCCTTTGCGGCGGCTTCGCAGGGGCGCGATGCCACAGTGGTTCAGACCAGCGGGGAAGCGCAGGAAGCGGGCGATGCGGCGGGTGGTCACAACTACCTGTCGGTGCTGTTCGGTGCGCTGACGGTCGATGCCTGGATCGTGATCGTGATCCTGCTTGTGATGCTGGCCATTGCGATTGCGGTGATGGTGAGCAAGGCGGGCCTTCTGTCGCGAGTGGAGCGGGCCAATGCCGCGTTCCGCGAAGCGTTCCGCAATGCTTCGGGGGAAGCCGGGCTGCACGATGGCCTGGTCGGATCGGATCGCCTGCAATGGGCACCGGCCTCGACCCTGGGGCAGCTGTTCTCCGTCGGGCGCGAGGAGACGCGCCAGCGCCTGGATGAAGGGCGCCGGTCGGCACGCGACCAGTTCGCACTGGCCCCGCAGTCGGTGGCGGCGATCCGGGCGGCGATGGATGCGCAGATGGCGCGCGAAGGGCAGAAGCTCAATGCGCGCATGGTGCTGCTGACGATCGCGATCTCGGGCGGTCCGTTCCTGGGGCTGCTAGGCACGGTGATCGGGGTGATGATCACCTTTGCCGGGGTTGCCGCGGCGGGCGAGGTCAACATCAACGCGATCGCGCCGGGCATTGCCGCGGCTCTGCTGGCGACGGTGGCGGGCCTTGCCGTCGCGATCCCGGCGCTGTTCGGATACAACTGGCTGCTGAGCCGCGTCGAGAAGGTCGAGATCGACAATCAGGTTTTCGTCGACGAGCTCGAGAAGCGTCTCGCCGAGACTTACCGCCCATCCGCTGCCGCACAGGCGGCGGGCTGAGCGCAGGGTCGAACGGGGAGACGAGCAATGCAGGTTCAGAAAAAGCGCAAGCCTTACGACGAGATCAACGTCACACCGATGGTCGATCTCACCCTGGTGCTGCTGATCATCTTCATCCTGCTGACCACGGCAGCGGTGCAGGGGATCAAGGTCAACGTGCCCAAGGCCAGTTCGTCGGTGAGCCTGGCCAAGCCGACGACCAAGGCGATCACGATCGACGAGAGCGGGCAGATCTACCTCGATACTTTCGCGGTGACGATCGACGAGCTTGAGACGCAGCTGCGCACCTTCAAGGCGACGACCGAGGAGTTCCCGGTGGTCGTGAAGGGCGACCGGGTCACCCAGTATGGCCGGATCATGGAAGTGCTCGACGTGTGCAACCGCGTGGGCATCGACCAGCTCGGCCTCGTCAGCGAACGGGTGCGGCCGTCATGAAGCCCGGTGCCGGTTCGCAGCGTCACGAGCCGACAGGCGGCGACGATCAGCGCATGTCCGCAAGGTCGTATCTGCTGATCGGCGGCATACTGCTCGCACTCGCGGGACTGTTCGCCTGGCTGTTGTGGCCGCGCGATGGCGGGCCGCCGCAGACCGAGCGGTTCGTGACCGAGATCGAGATGCTCCAGCCTCCGCCACCGCCGGAGCCGGAGATGGAAGATCCGATCATGGAGGAAGAAGAGGATATTCTGGAGCCGAGCGAGGAGCCGCCCAGCGAGACGCCGAACGAGGAACCGGTCGACCAGCCGCAGGATAGCCCGAGCGAGCCGAGCGATGCCAATCAGCTGGCCGGGCTCGACCGGCCCGCGGATGCAGGCTCCGACAACTTCCGCCTCGCGGCGGGCGGTGGCGGCGGACTGTTCGGACGCGGCTCCGGCGGCGGCGGAGGAGGCGGCGACTGGGGCGGCTATGTCGAAAGCCATATCCGCCGCGCGCTGCAACGCGACCCGCGCACCCGCGCTGCCAGAGGCTCGCTCCGGGTCGAGGTCACAATCACAGCCGACGGCCGCTTCTCCAGAGCAACCCTGCGATCCTCAACCGGAAACCCAGACCTCGACAAAGCCGTCCAGGACGTCCTCCAAAATATGCCAAGGCTCAGCGTCGGACGTCCCCAGGACAGACCGCCCCAGACTTTCGCCATCATCGACATGAAACGCAGTTGAGGCCCGACAGGGCCCTAGATTCAGGGAATCCATTCTATGAAAATCTCACTTCGAGGCATTCTGATGTCTTGCGGCGCCGGGCTGGTCCTGGCGGCCGCGGCCCCGGCCTCGGCGCAATCGGGCGATCCGGAGTTCTCGGTCGAACTCCTCCAGTTGATGGTCGACGAGGGGCTTCTGTCCGCCGAAAAGGCGCAGGGCCTGCTCGACCGCGCGAGAGCGCGGGTGGAGGAGAAGAAAGCGCGCGAAGTGGCCCAGGCCACCGCGATCGAGGTGCCTTACGTGCCCGAAATCGTGCGCGAGCAGATCCGCGATGAAGTAAAGGCAGAAGTTATCGCCAAGGCGCAGGAAGAGCGCTGGATCACCGCCGATCCCATTCCGAAATGGATCGACGGCATCGAGCTGTCCGGCGACATTCGCCTGCGGCGCGAACAGACCTATTTCAACGAAGACAATTTCTTCGGCTTTCCCGATCTGCAGTTCATCAACGACGCCGGCGGCGTCGTGGCTGCCGAGGGTGTGCCGACGCTCAACACGACCAACGATTTCGGTCGCTCGCTCTACCGCGCGCGTCTGGGTGTAAAGGCCCGGGTCGCCGAAGCGGTCGAAGTGGGCCTGCGGCTCGGCGCAGGTCGCGACCGTAGTCCGATCTCCACCAACGCGCTGCTCGGCGAATACTTCCAGAAGGACGGGCTGTGGATCGATCGGGCCTACCTGTCGGTACGACCGATCGATCAATTGACCCTCACCGGCGGGCGGATGCCCAACCCCTTCTTCTCGACCGATCTGGTCTGGGACGAGGATATCAATCCCGAGGGCGTGGCTGCCACCGTGCGCGTGCCGGTTACCGGCAAGGCGGGGCTGTTCGCTGTTGCCGGGGCTTTCCCGCTGGAATCCTACCAGACCAATGCTGTCGATCTCGAACGCTGGATGTGGGGCGTCCAGGCTGGCGGCGAGGTGAAGGCCGGCGATCTCACGTTCAAGGCCGCTGTCGCATACTACGATTATCGCAACCTCGAAGGGGTCAAGAACTCTCAGGATTCGCGCCTGACCGACTACACCGCGCTGCCTGTCCTCGGCATCGGCAATTCGAAGTTCAACATCCGCAACGATGCGACCACGCAACTGATCGGCCTGTCGTCCGATTTCGACGTGCTCAATGCCACGGCCTCGCTCGGCTATCGGATGTTCGATGACGTCGAAATCCGCCTGACCGGGGACTACGCCCGCAACCTGGCGTTCGACGCTGACGCGATTGCGGCGCTCGAATCCAGTTCGGCCAATCCGGGCGATACCGCATGGCAGGTCCGCCTCGATCTCGGCTCTCCAGCAATGTCCGGCTTCGGCGACTGGTTCCTCGGCGCCGCCTACAAGCGCCTCGAGACGGACTCGGTGCTCGACATCTTCACCGACAGCGATTTCGGTGCCGGCGGCACGGATCTTGAGGGCTACGTCCTCGAAGGCGGTTTCGGCGTTTACCGGAACACCTGGCTGGGTGCCCGCTGGCTGTCCGCAGACGCGATCGACCGCGCTGCGCTGGTCCCCGTCTACGGGGCCGACATCCTGATGATCGATCTCAACGCAGCCTTCTGAGGGACATGAAAACGATGCTCCGCACATTCAGTTTCATTGGCATTCTGCTGGCGTTTGGCACTTCCGCCATGCAGACGGCGGCGGTCGCGCAGGCGCCTCAGACGCAGGCGGCCGTCGCCGACCCTTCCCTCGCGCAGGATTTCGCAACCGGTGAGGAGGCGGCCGAACCTGCAATCGAACGGCTCAGGGCCGAGCTCGAGCGCCAGCGCCGGATCGCCGAGAACGCCCGTTATCAGGTCGAGCGGCTGCGCACCGAAATCGCTCTGAAGGACGAGCTTCTCGAACTGGGGCGGGAGCGTAACCGCGCACTCTACAGCACTGGCAGCGAGATCCTGCAGCGCTATGCCGACATGGGTCTCGGCGACGTCGTTTCCGCGCGCGAACCCTTCGTCCAGAAGGGCCGGGTCGAGCTGGAGAACCTGGTCCAGGACTATGAGGACGCGCTGCGCGCGGCCCGCTTCACTGGGGACACTCTGCCGCCGAGCGTCGAACAACGCATGCGCGAAGAGCTGACCGAGGCGCGCAGCGGCGAGCAGCCCGCCGACGCCGACACCGCCACCGACAACCAGGCCGAATAGACCTCCACCCGTTCCGGAGACACCCGATGCTTCCCACTTTCCTTCCTCGCGCAGCCCGCATCGCCGGTCGTAATGCCCTCATGACCGGTGCCAGCCTTGCGGCCATGGCCAGTTTCGCCATCGCCCCGGCCAAGGCGCAGGATGTGCCGCAGGACGTGGTATTCGGCGACATGATCGCGCTGACCGGCGGTAATGTGCAATTGCCCGATGGAAGCTATTCGCGATGGGAAGGGGCGAACAATCCGGTCATCGGCACCGATGCCGACGGCAATCCGCTCATGACCATCGAACAGACCAAGCAGCGCGCACTGCTCGATTGGGAACGCTTCAGCCTCAAGACCGGGGAAATCCTGGAGTTTCAGCAACAGGCCGCGGACTGGATCGCGGTCAACCGCGTCCATGGCGAACAGGCCAGCCAGATTGACGGCACGATCCGGGCGCAGGGCCGGGTCTTCATCCTCAACGATAACGGTGTCCTGTTCGGTGAGGGCGCCAATATCGATGTACGCCAGCTCGTCACCGGCAAGGGCGTCTCCGATGTGCTGATCGATGGCAATGTCACGACGATCGTCCAGAAGGACGAACGCGCCATCCTCAACTGGTCCGACATGTCCAGCCAGGCGGGCGAGGTTCTGCGGTTCCAGCAGGAGCAATCCGACTGGCTCGCGCTCAACCGATCGCTTCTTGAAGGCACGACCCGCCTTGCCGGGAATATCGAAGCAGACGGTCATGTCTATCTGGTCGCACCCGGCGGCCTTTCCATCGCCGGATCGATCGATGCCCAACAGGTGATCCTCAGTCAGCTCGATATCAGCGACGCGCAGTTCGAGGCGGGTCTCGATGAGAGAATTTGCGTAAGCCGCTGCAACAGCGGCTCGCGCTCCCCCACTTTCAGCAATAGCTGGGCGCCCGGATATGCCGATTTCGTTTCCGGCAAGATCGACGTGGATGAGTACTTCCGCGTGATTGGGGATGCCGCGTCGAGCGGCGGCGCGGACGTCTATGATGAGAATGACGAGAGCCGTTACAGCCTGATCGTCGAATCGACCGGCCAGATCACCACCGGCGCGCTTGGCAAGGCGATCCTGCTCGGTACCCGGGTCGACAATCGCGGCATCGTTTCTGTGACCGACGAAGGTCAGGTCATTCTCGCGGCGGGAGAAAATATCTGGCTCGATCGCGATCCCACACAGGATGGGCGCTTTGGCGCCTTCGCCGGTTACTGGGATATCTATCAGGCCGGGAGCATCCAGTTTGCCAGCGGCCTGCGTACAGTGAACGAGGCCAATCGCGCATTTTGGAAAGAGGTTACGGGCAACGACTACGAGTTGGGCTACCGCTTCGGAAATTTCGAATGGTCGCAAGTCGTGCCGCTCGCCGACGAGTTGTTGATCCTCAAGGCACTCGACCGGATCGACAGCCAGAACATCTATGTCCGTAATAGCGGGATCGTTAGTGCGGAGCGCGGCGGCTACATCGATTTCCGCGGCATGCGGATTGATCAATTTGGCGCGGTTCAGATGACGTCGACCGCGAATTTTCGCGGAACGATCAGCCTCGATGCGCGCAGCTATGCGCTCGACGAAGATGTCACCAACGATACGCTCGGCAGGCCGCTGCCCAACAACGGCGTCGTCACATTTGGCAAAAACAGCCTCACCCAGATTACGCCCGATCTTGAATCTGACGATACCATCCCGCTCACCGAAGGTGCCCAGAACGTCGGCACGCTGACGATCAATGCCTTCCGCGTCGACATGCAGGACGATTCGATGATTTACCTGCCCAGCGGGACGGTAAATGTCTGGCTCGACGACGAAAACAAGTTCAACGGATCGAACCGCGGCCCACAAGGCAGCAGCAACAATGAGACCGGCACACGCTTCCTCATGCGGCAGGGTGCGACGATCGATCTGTCGGGCTGGGAAACCACGGTGGGGATGGGATACCACCAGGTGAGCGGCAAAATCTTCGCAGCACAGCTCGCGGATTCTCCCGTCCAACGCGACGGCGTATTCTATCGCAAGGAAGTGACGGTCGACCGCCGTTACGGCACCGATCTCATCAACTGGGAAGGTTTCGACAATCTTTCCGCCGGGACGCTCGACCAGTTTCTGATCAATGGCGGCACGTTTACGCTCGACACCGATAACGACTTCATCATGATGTCGGGTTCGCTGATAGATATCTCCGGCGGCAGCATCACCTACGAAGCCGGTACGGTGACGACCACGCTGGTGCGGACGCTCGACGGGCGCCTGATCGATATCCGCGAGGCCAATCCTGACGAACTCTATATGGGCCTCGCCAACGAGTTTACTCAGTACGACGTCAAATGGGCCGAGCAGCAAACCTACATCGTGCCCTTCGTGTCGCCTACCGTCACGCGTCACGAGGAAAGCTATGTCGAGGGCGGCAATGCCGGTCTGATCGAGATCATAGCTCCCGATGTCGTGTTGCAGGGCACCGTGCTGGGTGATGTCACCATCGGCAAATACCAGCGTGAAAACATGCCCGATCTGGGCCAGTTCGTCATAGGGACGGGCGGCAAGGACGAAAGCGAATACAACTCGAACTATATCCGCGTGGACGGATACGAGAACGTCTTGGGTGCCGATTTCGGTATCGGCAATAATCTCAACTTTGCCTTTGCTCGCCAGAAAGGCCTGGAGCTCGGACTTCAGGGCGAGGAACTGGAGGTCTTTGTCGAAGGCTATACGAGCGGCAATCTCGCAGAGGCTTACGCGCGGTTCGAAGGCGAGGCGCTGGGGCTGGAGGGCGATGAACTCGATACGTTCATCGCAGACTATGCCGCAGCAAACCCGAGCGAGGATTACGCTCGCACATTTGGTGAAGCAGAGGGGCTGACGGGCGAGGCGCTGGACGCTTTCGTTGCCGAGTTTGTTGCTGCGCATCGACCATTCGGTGTCGAGTATGATGAAAGCCTGTTCGCCGCGGGCGACGGCGTTCCATCGGATCAGGTACTGAGAGACAACCTGCTGCTGACTTCGGACGATTTCTTCAATCGTTCGATCATGGGCAGCTTCGACATTACCGGCCGGTCTCAGCAGCCGCCTTCATCCGAATTGCCCGAAGGCGTGGCGCGCCACGGCGTGGTGATCGGCGAAGACGTCGCCCTGGACCTTTCCTATGGCGGCTCGCTCTCGCTCGCCATGCTCGACGGACAGATCGACTTCGCCGGCAGTATTCGAACCGGCGGCGGTGATGTGGCGCTGAGCGGCCGGGATCTTGTCTTCGGTGACGCGGCTGTAATCGACACCAGTGCCGGCTGGATCAATGAATACGAGGGGGCGAGCGGTGAATTCGGCCCTCGGCCGCTGGCAGACGCGATCCGCATCAATGGCGGCGATGTAACTTTGTTCGCGGGACAGGGTTCGGACAGTGCAGATGCGGGCAGCATGGTTCTGCCGGCATCTGTGACGCTCAACATGTCAGGCGGAGCCTGGGCTCGCCGTGACGGAACGATACGGGGCGGGACCGGCGGCGATCTTTTTATCGGGGGTCTCGATGCGAAGGAGCTCGCGGGCGATGCGCTGTATGATGCGGTTGCATTCGGACTGGGCGGTAATGGCAAGCTGACCCTCCAACTGGGCGGCACTGTCTACATTGGCGAGGAGGCCGGTGAATTCCCGGTCGATCCCGATGGCGAAGACACACCGATGCTCGCCCCTGGCGAAGACGGGGCCGATCCTGCACCGGGGCCGGAGCTTCCGGATTACTTGCTGCTTTCGCCGGAACTGTTTGGGAACAGCGGATTTTCAGCGATCAACGTCCAATCCGATCGCCTGATGGTGACCGAGGGAACGACGGTCGATGCCCGGGCTGCAACCTACCGGTTGATCCCGCCCGCTCCCGATCGCTCCATCGCTCCATGGCAGCTCGCCGATACTGGCAGCGATCTTTCGGACCTGCTCGAAGTTGTCGAACTGCCGCTCGGCATGCGACCCAAGGCGGTTCGCCGTGGCATGGATGTGACGCTGAACGGCGGCAGCATTGCCGTCGTTGCCGATGGCGCGTCGGTTCGCACCGAAGCCGGCGGCCAGATCGCCATCAACGCCCATGACATTGAGATTCACGGTCTGCTTCAGGCTGACGGCGGTGCGATTGGCCTTGGCGGGAGCAATGCCGGCGGGTCGATCCACATCGGAAGCAACGCGGAACTGCGCGCGCGTGGCGTCGCGGTGGTGACCGACATCGTTTCCTCCCGCGACGGCAGCGAATGGCGCGATGGTTATGTTCTTGACGGCGGCGAGATCAGCCTGAGCGCCGCCAGCCTGACGATAGATGAAGGCGCCGTGCTCGATGTGCGCGGCGCGGAGGCGGTCTTCGACATCCTGCCCGAAGACGGCAGCAGTCTCACGCGCGTTCCGACGCTGATCGGGTCGGATGGCGGTTCGATCGCGCTCCTCGCCGGGAAGCTCGATATTGCTGGTGCGACTTACCTCGCGCAGGGCGGTGGGACGCGCGGGCGCGGCGGCAGCTTCTCCCTACAATTCGAAGCGACTTTTGGCGCAGCCGAAGGCGATGGCCCGTCGACCGTCGATATTGCCCAGAATCTTCTGTTTCCCAACGGAGGCGTTTACGAATTTTACGACGAAAACTTCAATCTGCTCAGAGATTTGACTGGGGTAGATCTCAGCACAATCGCCTACCTGTTTCGTTATACCGACTTTGGCTTTTTCGATATCGCGGTCGAACCCGGCCTTTCGTTCGATAGCGTTGACGAACTTTCAGGCTTTATTGCCTCGCAGTCGCTTGGCTCCCTGGGATCGCCACCGGCGCTGATCGTCGGCGATCCGGATGTGGCGTTTGAGTATGTCGGCGGCGGCGACGGAGCCGCAGGCTTCCCTGCCGGATTCGGAGATCTCATCGGCTACCTCGGCTATGTGGAGCTTCCAGCCTACGACGGGCCTCCCCGCGAAACACGACTGCCGATCGACGCGATTGTGAACGGTGGATTCTCGTCCCTTACGCTCGGTTCCAACGCGCCTCTCATGTTCGCCGGCGATGTTACGATCGGTGCGTCCACACCATTGCAGTCGCTCAAGTTCACCGCACCCCTCATCGCTGCGCTGGAAGGGGCGAACGTGTCGCTCTCGGCTGAGGTCGTAAACTTCAACGAACCTACTTCCTCGCTCGGCCTGGACCTTCTCACTTCCGCGCTTGCGCTGACCAACGCCGCGACGGATGGTTCCGGGGCCACGTTCACTACACATAGCGGCACAATCACCGACATCGAGACTGCCGCCTTCCTCGGTTTCGACGCAGTCAACCTCTTCAGCGACGGGGACGTTCGTCTCCGCGGATATCCTCTTGATCAACTGATCGATGGGGAGCGTGCGCCGTCGAGCATGTCGGTCAGCGGCGATCTCAACATCAAGGCAGACCAGCTATACGCCGCGTCAGGTCGCGACTTCACCCTGCGCGCCGGCGGAACGCTGGAAATCCTGCCGCAGGATTCCGGTCAGCCGATCAACGATACGCCTTACGAAGCAGCGGCAACGCTGACTCTCGAAGCGCCGCGCATCGTTCAGGGCGGAACGGTCCGCTCGCCGCTCGGCGCGATCATCCTGAGCGCTATCGACGACGGCAGCGAAGGCGCCGGGACAGTGACCTTGCTCGATGGCAGCATCACGTCGGTCGCATCGGATGGAAATATCGTGCCCTATGGCCGCCTGAACAATGGCGATACCTGGCTCAATCCGCTCTATTTCGGAAACGATGGGCTCGATGCAGCCGAACTCCGCATTCTGCCTGAGCGTCGGGTAACGATCGAAGGCCAGGTGGTGGATTTGCAGGAAGGTGCGCTCGTCGATCTCCACGGCGGCGGCGATCTGCTCGCCAGTGAATTCACCCCCGGCACCGGGGGCACACATGACTGGCTGTCGGGATATTTCGACAACGATTACGACTGGATCTCGGACAATTCGGGCATCTATGCGATCGTGCCCGACTATCAGGGCGATGTTGCGCCAGTCGGGCTTGGTGATGGCGGCCCGCTGGTTGGACAGAAAATCTACCTGTCCGGCGGCGGCGGACTGGAAGCTGGCCATTACACGCTCATGCCGGCCGAATATGCACTGCTTCCGGGTGCCTTCCGCGTAACCGCCAATCATCAGTATGGTGGCGACTACACCGATGTGCAGCTCGGTGCCGGGCGACCGCTCAACGACGGTTCGTCGCTTCAGGCCGGCTACATGTATCAGGGCGAGATCAGCAATCGTGATCAGCGCACCAGCGCTTTCCTGGTCATGCCGCGGGAGACGCTGTTCGCTCGCTCCACATACAACATACAAACGGCGAGCGGGTTCTTCGGATCGAAAGAGTTTCTGGAGAAGGCACTGCGCGAAAACCGCGAAGTGCCCGATGCGCCGCGCACGCCACTGGATGGTGGTTCCATCGTACTGGCGGCGACGGAAAGCATGTATCTCAATGCAAGCGTCGACAGCGCCGCAGCCGAAGGTGGGCGCGGCGGTCTGGCCGACATTGTTGCCCCCAGGATCGCCGTCGTCGGCGCCGATACGGATACCAGCGCTTACGACGGATATCTGTTGCTCGACAGCGAGCAGCTTTCGTCGCTCGGGGCGGAAAGTCTCCTGCTGGGAGGCACGCGAGAGCAGGGCGACGTCAATCTGGAACTTTCAGTCACGGCAACCGAAGTCGTGATCGACAATGCCGGTTCGGTGCTCGACGGTTCCGAGCTTCTCTTTGCTGCGCAAGGCGATATCGCCTTGATGTCGGGCAGCGCGATCGAGACGACCGGTACGATAAGCGGAGACGCAAGTAACCTGCGGGTTGTCAGCGCGCATGGCCGTTTGGTCGACACCAAGGGAACGAGCACGAGCAACGACGATGTCGTGGTTCACGAAGCGCTCGACTTCGGTAGCGTGTTGCGCCTTTCCTCGAACGATCAGATCGACATCTTGCGTGATGCCGATGCGGTATCGGCGTATTCCGAACTGAGCGAAGCCGAGCTGACGGCCGTCAACGACTATCGCGCGGCTCTAGGCTTGGCTGCGATCGGCACGGGCGGTGTGATCGCGATCCACGATGGCGCGTCGATCGCTTCGAGCGCATCGCTGACGCTGGACGCTACCGACAATGTGCTGATCGATGAGGCGGCAACTGTGCGCGCTCCGCAGGTCAGCGCGTCGGCTTCGCGTGTCAGCATTGGTGCCGTGCCCGATGGGGTGGGCGGCCTGGTGTTCGGCGAGAACTCGCTCGGCGCACTGGCGCAGGCTGAGGACATCCTCCTCAAGAGCTATAGCGAGATCGACTTTTATGGCGACGTTGCGATCGACGCCGCGGGGGCACTCACATTCGATGCGCGTGCGATCCGGGCAGTCGATCCGAGTGGAGGGACAGTCTCGATCGCGGCGGAAACGCTGACTCTGGCGAACAGCAACGCTGGCCGGTCCGATATTGCGACAGGCGATGCGCGTCTGCGCCTCGATGCCGACAATCTTTACCTCTCGGGCAATGACAAGTGGCTGATCGGATTCGATCAAGTCGAAATGAACGTCGCCGAATATGTCGTCGGCGGCGATGAAAACACGCTCTACGTTCCGGGCGCGCTCGATATCTCGGCTGGCGCCGTGACCGCTGAGAGCGGATCACGCCAGTTCTTCGATGCGAGCGGTAACATCAGTATCGCGGCCAATGGTGCCGAACTGGACGAGTTCGTGACGTTCGGCGCGACGCTGGGGTTCACGGGAGCGAGCGTAAGCAATGAAGGTACGCTCGCCCTGACCGGCGGCACGGTGCAGATGCGCGCACGCGAAGGGGACGTCGTGCTTTCCGGCGGGGTGATCGACGTCACGAGCGATCAGCTGGAAATCTTCGACAAGCTCGTTGGCGTGGGCGCGGGCAATGTTTCGCTCGTTTCGGACGTCGGCGATGTCCGCATCGCCGAAAGCGCAGCGATCGACCTCTCGGGCACCGAGGCGGGCGGCGATGCCGGCACGTTGACGCTCTCCGCCGCACAAGGTGTGGTGGCACTGGCCGGCACTGTCCGCGCCGACGCAGCCGAAGGGTTCCGCTCCGGCTCGCTCGCAATGACGGTGCGCACGCTCGACGACTTCGCCGGCCTTAACGCAGCTCTCGACAATGGTGGCTTCCGTCAGTCGCGCGCGTTCCAGGTCAATCAGGGCGATGTCGCACTTGATGGCAATGTTTCCGTCCAGCAATTCACCGTCGTCGCCAACGACGGCTCGATCGACGTTTCGGGTACGATCGAGACGCCGGGCGAGCGCGGCGGTCGCATCCAGCTTTCAGCATCGGATACCGTAAGGTTGGCGAGCACTGCCAGGCTGCTTGCGCGCGCAGGGGCCGAAGACGGCGCAGGCGGCACCGTCCTGCTCGAAACGCGGGGACGCAACGGCGGAATGATCGAGATCGCGTCTGGCGCACTTATCGACGTCAGCGGTGAAGGAGAGGGTGGCCGCACAGTCCGGCTGCGCGCCCCGCAAGTGGGCGGAGATGACGTTGCGATCGGCGCGATCGACGGCACGATTACAGGCGCCCGGCAAGTCGTGGCCGAAGCCTATCGCAGCTATGACGATGTCGAGACGATCGATCAGGCGGTGATCGATCTGGTCAGTGCAGATGCCGACGCGTTCATGGTCTTTGCCGATACGATCAACGCGCGGCTGGGTGGCGGCGTGGAAGTGGCGCCGGGCATCGAGCTGCGCAACAGCGGCGACATGGAACTGGTTACCGACTGGGACCTTTCGGGCTTGCGCTGGGATGACGTAGCAGGCGTGCTGACGCTGCGTGCCGAGGGAGACCTGTTGATCAACGGCAATCTCTCGGACGGGTTTGCCGGCACCGATGCGGATGCAGCATTGCTTGGCGGACCGAGCTGGACCTTCAATCTCGTCGGCGGCGCGAACATCGAAAGCCCCAATTCACTGGGTGTGCTCCCGCTCGGGCAGCTCGCGGCAGACGCTGGATCGGTCGTCATCGGCGGCACGCCGGACACCGTTGAATACTATATTCGCCCGGAAGACGGACGGACCCGGCTTTTCCTGCGCGACCCCAACACCGGCCGTTTCCTGCGCGATGAGAGCGACGGATATTACTACCAAAGCTTCACCGAACTCGAATGGGATGAAGGCGCGGGCACCTATCTCGACCCGATAACCGGCGAACCGATTCCGTACGATGCTGAAGCGGGCTATGCCGATGCCGACAATTATGCTGCGCGGCCGCTGCCCTGGGCCTGGTTCAATATCGGCGGGGCTTACGGAATTTTCGTGCCGAACCAGGATATGACCGAAGTCAACCGTATCTCGGGGAATCCGCTGACGCTGACGGACTATTTCCAATGGGATAACGCCACCGGCAACATCGTTCGCACCGGTACCGGGGCGATCAACGTCGCTTCTGGCCGGAACTTCGTGCTGCAGGAATGGCCCTCGGTCCTCTACACTGCTGGCGAAGAAGCCGATCCGGTTGCCGATTTCGATCCGGTGCTGACCGGCTACACTCCCACCAATGGCGGCGACATCAATATCACCGCGGCGGGTGACATCATCGGCGGCGCCAGCCCGCAATTGCCTTCGGGCTGGTTGAGAAAATGGGGGAGCGTCACGCCGGAAGGTCTGTTCGCAACCGCTTCCGATCGACCTTACAATCAACTCACCTGGGTCGTGGACTTCGGTCGCTATCGCGCAGGGGTCGGTGCGCTTGGTGGAGGCAATGTGTCCGTCGAAGCCGGCGGCAATATCAACGAGCTTAGCGTGAACATCCCCACGACCGGGCGCGTGGCCGGTGGCCGCACCGAAGGCGAGGAGACGGTGTTCCACCAGACTGGTGGCGGCAACCTCACCGTGCGTGCGGGCGGGAACATTCGCGGCGGCCAATACTATGCAGGCGACGGCATCGGCGAGGTTACTGCGGGGGGTGCGTTCCTGGCATCTCCCGACGCCGTTGCCCGAATCTATAACGAGACCAACTCGGGAATTCGGGACGCGATATCCTACGATTGCGGTCGTTCGACCTGTGTCGACATCCACTCGGATCCGAGTGTGTTCACCACTTATTTCGATCTCAACCCGGTCTTCTACACTTCGGGCGGACAATTGAGCCTGCAGAGCGGCGGCGACATGAATGTGGAGGCGGTTCTCGATCCGCTAGCCTACGGCATGTACGAGAACCGAGAGGCAGTGATGCTGAGCTACACCGAGGACGCCTCGGTCTCGATTTTCTCGGCAGGCGGTGACATTCGGATCTGGAACAATTCCCAAAACCTCCGGACACCTCGCAATCTCGGCAACCATATCCAGCACACGCAGTATGACGAAGTCATCGACTTCAGTGGCACTTTCAGTGCGCTGCGTTTGACCGAACTCGATATGACCCTGTGGCCCGGCACAGTTCAGGCCACTGCCGCAGCAGGCGATATTGCCGTGTATGGCGGCCTGCTGATGGCTCCTGCGAAACAGGGCAACCTGGAGCTGATCGCGCGCGACAATGTCCAGATCGGCAACTTTTCCACGCTGACCACGCCGAACTCCAACAGCCCAATTTTCGTCGAGCGCAATCTTCAAAGCTCGCGTTCCGGCATCTACATGAGCCAGGCCTTCCTCGAACTGTTGCCTACGCCTGAAAACCCGCTCACCAGCATGGGTGGCGAGCTGACCGAAGCAGTGCTGCGCCATGCGGGCATGAGCGGCACCTACAACGACGAATACTCGATCTGGTTCAGCCGCGAGGTTCTGCCCGATCTTCATGCCGGCGATCTTGAGCCCGCGCGGATCTATGCTGGGCTGGGCGAGATCGTGACAACCGAGACGGTCAACCTGCCCAAGCAGCTCGAAATGCGGGCCGGGTCGCATGTGTACTTCCCTCGCATCACGGTCCAGCACAACAATCCTACGGATTTGACGCTCATCGATGCCGGCGGCGGAATCTATTTTACGACCAATTCCTTCGTCAGGGTGGCGGGCGAAGGACGGCTCGACTTCGAGGCAGGCGGCGATTTCTGGATACCTAGCAATGAACACGGTATCACGACCGACGACGTCCTTCTCGAAATGGGCCGCAACACGCCGGCCGAATACTGGCGGCCAGAAACGGATGCGGCCGATATATCGATCACGGTCGGACTGGACCAGGAGGCGGATTATTCCGGCTTCGCCGAGTGGTTGTTCAATCCCGAAGGGGCGGAGACGCCGGACTATGCCCTGATCGATGCCGGAAACGGCAAGATGCTATCGATGTATCTGTTCGACAGGCTCAATGGACGGGCCGATCGGGACGGCGATATCGAACTGATATCCGAGGATCTCGAAGCCGGCTTCGTCAACTATATCCGCGGCTTGCAAGGGCTTGAACCGCTTGAGAGCGAAGCCGAGCAGGCGCGCTATCTCTACGATGCCTGGGATTACTGGCTGGCGCTTCCCGCCGGACAGGATACGCCGTTCGACGGCTTCTTCCCGCGCGGGAAAGAGGCTGCGAATGTCGAGCCGACGTTCTACCTCCCTGAAGCGCAGCAAGGTCTGGTCAACTATGTCCGGCAGATGCACGGCATGGAGGAGCTTGCAACGCAGGAAGATCAGCTCGCTTTCCTCGATGAGGCCTGGGCCATGTGGGAAGCAATGCCGATTGATGACCAGAAGCCCTTCTATCGCACCGTGCTCGGTCTGGAACTGCGCAGCACGGGCCGCGACGCGAACGACGCGGATAGTCCGCGGTACGAGACCACGTTCCGCGGGTATGACGCGATCGCCCGTCTGTTCCCGGGTGCCGAGAAGCGCGAAGACGAGGCACTGGCCGAAGGCGAGAGCCGTTGGGACGGTAGTTTTCAGACCTATGCCAGCCGCGTCCTTTCGCAGGGCGGTGGTGATATCAGCTTCGTCATCCCAGGCGGCCGGCTTGATCTTGCCAACGTCGCGGCGACCAATGAACAGACCGGACAGCCCAGTTCCCCTGTCGACCAGGGCGACGCACTACGCGCCGGCTTGATCACGCAGAACGGCGGGGCAATCAACGTCTTCGCCCATGACGATGTGCTGGTGAACAGTTCGCGCGTTCTGACGGCGAAGGGCGGTAACATCATGATCTGGTCGTCATACGGGGACATTGCCGCCGGCGCCGGTGCCAAGACTTCCATCAGCCCGGCCAATTTCAATTATGAGTACAATGAATGGTTCGATCTGGGACGTGAAGCCGCGGGGCTTCCGACCGGCGCGGGGATTGGAACGCTGGCCAGCACCGATGGGGCCCCGGCGGCCGATGTCGACCTGATCGCACCGAACGGGATCATCGATGCCGGCGATGCCGGGATCCGGGTATCGGGCAACTTCAGCGTCTTCGCCGTGCAGATCCTGGGCACCGACAATATCGATGTTTCGGGTATCGCCACTGGGCTTCCGGTGCCACCGGCGGCTCCGCCGACCTCGCTCGATACCGGTGACGTAGCTTCTCAGGCAAATCGCGCGATTGATGCGATCACTGATGCGATGGCCCAGGCGCAAGAAAACGCCGCGGTCCAGGCACCATCGATCATCGAAGTTCGTGTGACCGGATACGGCGAAGAAGAATGCGCAGAGGACCGGCGCAACTGTAGGCCGGCCGGAAGCGGAACCGGCGCCGCTGCCACGCTCCCCGAAGCTCCCGGTACCGTGCTCACTCAGGTTGCAGCGAAAGCTGCCCCTTCGGCGCGAGTGGCGTTTAGCCTGCCGGCGCAATCGCTGCGGACCATGTTGACCGAGATCGGCCGCTCGGCTGGCGTCAACATCCTTTACGATAATGGCGTCCTCAAGAACCGGCGCGTTGCGGGCCTTTCCGGGTCGATGACCGTGGAGGAGGCGCTGAACCGTCTGCTGACGGGTGATCGAGTCGAGGCGATCAGGCTGGACGCCAGGACGATTATTCTCGTCCCGCAGCGTAGCGGCCAGCCGCAGAGCCAGAGCCTAACGGCGCGGCTGTGATTGCAGACCACATTTTGCAGCGACTTTCGGGCCGACACTTCGTCCGAATGCTGGGAGACCGTACGTGACCGAGAATTCGAAATTGCCCCTTTTCTATAGCGATCCCGCTCCGCTGTCCTCGCAGCGGCATGCGTCGTGGCGTCTGAAGGCGGGCGATATGGGCTTCGCGGCGGAGACCGCATGCGTGCCAATCGTAGTCGGCGAGATTGCGGCGGCCTCGCGCGACTACCCGATCGTGTTCGGTGGCGGCGACGCCACGCCTCTGGCGGTGGTCGGGCTGGAGCAGGCCAATCTGTTCGTGAACGATGGGGAGTGGGACAAGCACAGCTATCTTCCCGCTTATGTCAGACGCTATCCCTTCGGCTTCGTGAAGACTGCCGAGCCTGAAAGCTATGCCCTGGCAATCGACGCGGGTTCCGAACGGCTCACCAGCAAGGGCAAGGACGGCCTAGCATTGTTCGAGGATGGGAAGCCAAGCGAAGTTACACGTCAGGCCTTGGCATTTTGCGATAGCTTTCGCCGTGAAGCGCAAGCCACGCAGGAGTTCGCAGAGGCGCTACAGAGCCATGACCTGCTGATCGACCGGCGCGCCGATGCGACCTTGCCTAACGGACGCCAGCTGGGACTAGGTGGCTTTCAGGTCGTCGACGCGGACAAGTTCGCAAAACTGGATACGCAAGTGGTGGCCCAATGGCATGCGAGCGGATGGCTGGCGCTTGTGCATTTCCATCTCGCCTCACTGGACCGCTTCCGCAGCCTGCTCTCGCGGCAGACGGCGCGCGGTACCGCCGGCAACGCTGCACCTGGAGCGGAGGCGGCTGCTTGATAGCGGTTCCCGGTAGGGGGACGGATGGAAACGCCACAGCGCGGATCCCGCGTAATCAATCCTGCAAGATTCACGGGATTGCCGCTGTGCGCAGTCAAGTTCCAGAGCCCCGGTTCCGGCACCGGGATGCTGATCTTTGAGTTGACCAGAGCGGAACGCGGGCCATCGCCAAGGCTCCGGTCAACTTGTTGCGATGATAGCATGTCCACTCCGGATTTCAGCATCCCGAACAAGCCCGTCTCATCCAACCTGAACGGTGACTCGTGCCCAAGCACTCGCGGCGAGCGATCAGCTGGTTCACGGTCGGCTGCCTAATACCCTGCCCAAACTCCGCGAACACCTCGCCAATACCAGGGCAGGATGGGACAATGGTCGCGTGCCCACAATCAGTCAGAAGGGTGAGGGCCTTCGTTTCCAGCCGCAAGAATAGCCGCCGCCGAGCCATCCAGAAATGGGAGGATGCCGTTCCGAACGAATTTCGAAAGCTGCACTTCATCCTCCCCATCGAGCGAGAAGCGTCCATCCGCGAGAATCAGCGCGAAGCCATAGGTTAGCGCGATATAGCCGATCGCCATGCCATGCTTCTCAAAATTCGGGCCCGAAGACGCTACTTCAGATACATCGCCATAGATGAACCTGGTGACCTCCATGAGCGATCGAGCCGATACATCGTCGTACTCATCGCCATCGACATGCTCCCGCCTGCGCAACATGAGGCGCATGAGTTGTTTGTTCCTCAGGCAAAATTGGATGAATTCGGTCGCGGAAGCGATCAGTAATTCAGGCTTCGATCCATGGCCTGACCATGTGGTAACTGCACGCGTGATGGCCTGATCGAGGGATGCAGAGGCAATTTTGGCGAGAAGCTCATCCAGGTTGTTGAAGTGATTGTAGAAGTTTGCGGGTGCAATACCGACCTCTCTCGCAAGGCGTCGGACGCTGACATTCTCAAGGTTTTCTGCGGCAAGTATTCGCTCGGCCGCCTCCCTCAGATCGGCTGCGACATTGCCTTTGTGATAGGCGCGACCCCGAGGGTTAGGCCCTTTGCTATCCGATGGATCTGCCATTCTGCAGGGTCCTTAAAGGCTGGCACCACTCCATTTATGGGGACATGAACCAACACCAGAAATGTTGTCACATTTATTCGCAAGTACAATCTCAGAATAAATTAAACGCATTAGCGTCTGATTGCAATGCGATGAGGTGGGTAAACTTCCCCGCGTCCTATATTTCGGACAGTCGTGCTGGAGCAAAAAAAGATGCGGCTCGCGACCTCGACTATCGCCCAGGTCGTCAGTACTCGTCCCAGCGTCGCCGGTGGCGCTCGCTAAACGAAGATCGCTTTTCGACACATCGGGCGATAGCCCCAAGCGCACGATCGGCAGGCTAGGCCGCAGGCGGCGATCCACTCTGAACGACCGTCAATAAATAAAGTTAACATGCCGTTATTACTTTATTTTTATTTCACTCAACTGCATATTTTCGGGTCGTTTGTTCCTGACAACGATATATTAACTTAATCTTTCATTTACAATTTGGCTGGACAAGCGATGCGAACGATGTTCATATCGAGTCGTTCGCGCAACCTGTGGGGGACGGGCGTTGGCTGAGCAGTGGGCAAGATCGTGTGTATCGCCTCCTCTTCGGCGTGAGGTTCACACCGGAGTGATTGCAGATGGCCGCCCTCTTCGGCCGCTTGCGAATGTCGCTTGCCTTTTTCCCGGTCTGGTCGGCTTTGGGGGATTTCAACGATGACTATGAGTGCGAGAATATCCAGGTGCCAAGGCCGAGCCTGGCGCATGTGGCGGCGCACCTCGGGCCTGATTCCTTCAGGCACCGCGACGTTGCGGGCGACCACTCTTGCCGCACTGCTTCTCAGCGCGGCGCCTTCGGCCGCCCAGACAGCAGCTGAATCGACGACCCAAGCACCTTCGGCCTTTTCCGAACAGGCTGCGCAGCTCGGTGTCAGCCGCTGCGCCAATCTCTTCGCCGGTATCGGCCGTGCTGCCACGGCGGGATCTACCTATGCCGTGCAAGTGCAGGCCGATGGCGATGATCCGGACGCGCACGCCGTGCAGGGAGTCGTCGGCATTGCTTATGACAGGCCGGATACCCAGGGCCAGGCAGCGGCCGTCGTATCGGCTGCTCCCGCTGGGCAGGGTTGCGAAGGGCAGATGGTTCGCGTTGCACCCTTCCAGGTATCCTGCCCAGAAGTGCTGGGCCTGCTTCCCGAAGGAAGCACTGCTGTGGGCGATCTCGCGGGCGTTCCGCTCTACAATCTCGGCGGTAACCAGGGGCAAGCGCTGCTGGTGCCAAGCGGGAGTTCCTGCGTCGTCGTATCGATCGCACGCATGGTGGATAGTCCGTAACGATCGCCGGAACGGCGCGCACTAACGCGCCAGTTCCGGATTCCCAAGAATCACTGTCGAACGGGTTCGCGCATCGCGTGGCCGAGGGTTTTGTGCGCCTGAAATTGATCATCAGGGCGAGAAGTTGAGGGAGTTTATCATGCTTGGATTCGATGCAGCTTCGCACCGGGAACGCAGCAATCGTTTTGCCGGGAACTGGATTCCCGGAGGGGCGAACACCGCATCTCAACGTCGCCGACTGATGGCCGCCTTGCGGATGGCGCACCGGGTTCTGGGCCTGAAGCGCAACAACCTCGGGCTTGGCGCGCTAGGCTTCGGAAGGCCCTGCGCGATTTTCGGTTCCGTGGCCGAACCTGCCCACGGCGGCGGCGCCTCCAACATCGGTGAGGCAAAATGGCTTCTGGCTGGAACAGCATCGCTCGCGCTGATGGGCGTTCTCGCGGCTCCTGCTCATGCACAGTACAACGCCGGCGGCGGTAACGCCACGGGCACGCGAAGCGTCGCCATCGGTGCAGACTCGAGGGCGAGCGGCGGGCTTGCCGTTGCTGTTGGCAGCGACGCGAGAGCAACCGGCCTCGAAGGCACGGCCATTGGCAACAACACGACCGCTTCTGGTGTCAATTCAACTGTGCTCGGCAATCAGGCGACTGCGGCAGGCGCCGGTAGCATCGCCATCGGTGCAAATATGGGGCTCGCCGTCGACGCGGCTTCGGCAAGAGGTATCGCGATCGGATGGAGCGCAAGCGTCAGCAATGCTGTCGGTGGACTCGCTCTTGGCAGCAACGCCGCATCCAGCGCGGATGGGGCCACGGCCATCGGACAGTCCGCCAGTGCCGCCGGGATAAATTCAACTGCACTCGGTACCTCCGCAAGTGCCGCCGGCAGTGGTACGTATAATGTCAACCGCGCCGATGGGCTCGGCTTTATCGACGGTCCCGCTACTTTCCATGCTACGGCTTTAGGCGAATCTGCAAGCGCGAGTGCTGGCGGCGTCGCCATCGGGTCTGGAACAACGAGCTCTGGCCTTCTCGCTGTTGCGGTAGGCAATGGAGCGACTGCCTCCGCCACAAGCAGTGCGGCGTTTGGGCCGGGAGCTTTCAGCACCGCAACCCACTCTCTGGCGGTAGGGTTTCAAAATCTTGCGAGCGGTCTTCGCAGCACCGCGATCGGCCCGATTTCGACGGCATCGGGCGATGAATCCATCGCGATAGGTCTGTCGTCTGCGGCTAGCGGAACGCGTGCCATCGCCTTCGGCGCCTCGCCCACCGGCTCGGTTCTGCAGGACACTGTCGACAACACGCAGGCGAGCGGCGTGGACTCGATCGCTCTCGGGACATCTTCCAAGGCTTTGGCAGACAATGCCGTCGCGATGGGCAATGGCGCAGTCGCCGATGCGGAAGAGGCGGTTGCTATCGGCAACGGCTCCACCGCAACCGGCGGCAAGGCCGTTGCCATCGGCTCGCAGAACATTGCCAACGGCAACGGCGCGGTCGCGATCGGCGACCCCAACACCGCGACCGGCGATGGTGCGGTGGCGCAGGGCATGGACAATACCGCGACCGGGAACGGTTCGGTGGCCATGGGCAACACCAATATGGTCGGCGGCGGAGGACAGGCCGTGAGCACGCCCGGCACCGCGGCGCAGGGCGCGGTCGGCATCGGCTTCCAGAATACGGTCGTCGGTCAGGGCTCGGTCGCGCTTGGCAACACCAGCAGCGCGCTGGGCGCCGGCTCGCTGGCCTTCGGCGACACCGCAGTGGCCAACAACGCCGGCGATGTGGCGCTCGGCTCCGGCTCGGTAACGGCGGCACCCGTACCGACCGCAAGCACGACGATCGGCGGCACGACTTACAACTTCGCTGGCGCAACACCGACGAGCGTCGTCTCGGTCGGGGCAGCAGGTGCGGAACGCCAGATCCAGAACGTCGCCGCGGGCCAGGTCAGCGCGACTTCGACCGATGCGGTCAACGGCTCGCAACTCTTCGCCGTGGCCGACACGCTCAGCGGGCAGCTCACCCATTATGTCAGCATCAATGATGGGGGCGTGAACGGCGCGAATTTCGACAATAACGGCGCGCAGGAAGCTGGTGCCATCTCCATCGGCGTGGGGGCCTCGACAGCTTTGGGTGCGGCGAACTCCTTGGCGCTCGGCACCGACGCGACCGTTGCTGGGGGCGAGGCTGTTTCGATCGGTCATGGCGGCACGGCATTGGGCGACGGCGCGGTCACTTTGGGTGGCGGTCTCGCCAACTCCGCGAGCGGAACTGGCGTCCTCGCCATGGGCAGCGGCAATACCGCAGGCACGATACCGGAGAATCCCCTGTCGGATCCCACGATGGGCTCCGTGGCACTTGGCACAAACAATACGGCTGGTGATGAAGCACTTGTGCGAGGATCTTTCGTCCGATTCATTGCGCCAGGCAATGGCGCGGTCGCGATCGGAGAGGATAACAGGGCTACAGGCCCTGGGAATATCGCGATGGGCTTCGGCTCCAGCGCTACAATTGGTTCGTTGAGTGGCGGCGGCGATCAATTCCGATACGGCACTATTGCAATGGGGTACGAGACAACCGCCATGAGCGGAGCTGTTGCCCTCGGTAGTCAGGCGAACGGACGATTAGGTGCGGTGGCGATCGGCACGAATGCCGACGCAAACCAATACACAATCGCTATCGGCAGTAACGCCAGCGGTGTCTCCGACGCAATCGTGCTCGGACGCGACGCGACGGGTAATGTCTTTTCCGTGGCTCTCGGTACGGGTGCACAGGCCGACGCAGTGACCGCAGGGGGGCGAAGGACCAATGCTAGCGTCGCTATTGGTAATGGAGCATCTGCGAATATGACCGACGCGGCGGATTCAGGTGGCATGATCGCGCTCGGCTCAAACGCAACCGTCACCCGTACCGGAGCTATCGGCCTTGGGGCTGCCGCCAATGTCGATGCTGCAGCAGGCCTGGCCCTCGGTTTACGTGCTTCGGTAACGGGCGAGAACGGCACCGCCATCGGCGTCGACAGCAGCGCCACCGGCCTCAATGCGCTGGCCTTCGGTAACGGTGCGCAGGCAACCGGCGACAATTCGATCAGCGTGGGCACTGGCAACGTTGTTTCGGGCACCGGCTCGGGTGCTTTCGGCGATCCGAACACTGTGATTGGCAGCGGCTCTTACGCTTTCGGCAATGACAACACTATCGCTCAGGACAATACCTTCGTGCTGGGCAATGATGTGACCACGACGCAGGGTAATAGCGTTGTGCTCGGCAATGCGTCGACCGATCGCGCAGCGACGGCGGAGACGGGAATCACGATCAACGGTACCGCCTACACTTTCGCTGGCACGGGATCGGCGGCGGCTGGCGTCGTGAGCATGGGTGCAGCGGGCGCCGAACGCCAGGTTATCAACGTGGCGGCAGGACGCGTTGCATCCGACAGCACCGACGCGATCAACGGGTCGCAGCTCTTCGCTACCAATCAGGCGGTGGAGGCCGCCGCAGCAACCGCCAGCATGGGCTGGAACGTCCAGGCCAATGGCGATGCTGCGACCAATGTCGCGCCGGGCGATACGGTTCAGTTCGTCGACGGCCAGAATATCGACGTGACCCGCACGGGCGCCGATATCACGATTGCCACTAGCGCGGATCTTGTTGCCGACAGCGTGACACTGGCGAGCGGGCAGGTGCTCGATGCAACCGGTCTCGATATGGCCGGCACGACGATCACGGATCTCGCGGACGGCGACGTGTCGGCGACCTCGACCGATGCGATCAATGGCTCGCAGCTCTTCGCTACGAATCAATTGGTCGATCAGAACGCGACCGACATCACCAATCTCGGCAATCGCGTGACGACTGTCGAGGGTGACCTCGCTGATGTCGGCAATACGATCACCAACATTGCCGGCGACACATCGACCACCTACACCGAAGCGAACGGCGACGGCATCCGTTACGCTCGCACCAACGAGCGCGGCCTGGCGGAGAGCGACTCGTTCGCCCAAGGGGTGGGCTCGACCGCAGTCGGCTACGAGGCGACCGCCACAGGCGAAAGCGCGCTCGCGCTCGGCCGCGATGCGCAGGCCAGCGAGGCGGGTTCGGTGGCGCTCGGCTCCGGGTCGACCACGGCCGCGGCCGTGGCGACGACCGGCACGACGATCGACGGGCAGGCTTATACTTTTGCGGGCGGCGCGCCGGTCTCGACCGTGAGTGTCGGCGCAGTGGGTGCGGAGCGGACCGTCACCAATGTCGCGGCGGGCCGCCTGAGCGCCAGTTCGACCGACGCGGTGAACGGCTCCCAGCTCTTCGCAACCAACCAGGCGGTCGAAGCCGCAACGACGACGGCCAACATGGGCTGGAACGTTCAGGCCAATGGCGATGCCGCGACCAATGTCGCGCCGGGCGATACGGTTCAGTTCGTCGACGGTCAGAATATCGAGGTGACCCGCACGGGTACCAATGTCACGATTGCCACGAGCGCCGATCTTGTTGCCGACAGCGTGACACTGGCGAGCGGGCAGGTGCTCGATGCAACCGGTCTCGATATGGCCGACACGACGATTACCAATCTGACCGATGGCGATCTGTCGACGACCTCGACCGATGCGGTCAATGGCTCGCAACTCTTCGCGACCAACCAGCAGGTAGCGACGAACACCACCAACATCGCTGGCAATACGACAGCGATCACCAATCTCGACAACGCGATCACCGACATCAACAATGGCGGAGGGATCAAGTACTTCCACGCCAACTCGACCGAACCGGATTCGCAGGCGCTGGGGACGAACTCGGTGGCGATCGGCCCGAATGCGGTCGCCAACAACGCCGGCGACATTGCCTTGGGCTCCGGATCGACCACCGGCGCCGCCGTCGCCACCACGGGAACGACGATCGGCGGAGTGGCCTACGGCTTCGCCGGCACTGCACCGACCTCGACGGTCAGCGTTGGCACGGCGGGGGCGGAACGGACGATCACCAATGTCGCGGCCGGCCGACTCTCGGCCAGCTCGACCGACGCGGTCAACGGTTCGCAACTCTACGCGACCAACCAGCAGGTGACGACCAACACGACCGACATCGCCAACCTCGACGGGCGGATGACGACGGTGGAAGGCGATGTCAGCACCCTCGATGGCCGTCTGACGACGGTCGAGGGCGACGTGGCCACCATCAACACCACGATCACCGACATCAACAACGGCGCGGGCATCAAATACTTCCGCGCCAACTCGACCGAACCAGACGCGCAGGCACTAGGCACCGATTCGATCGCCATTGGTCCCAACGCGGTTGCCAACAACGCGGGTGACGTTGCGCTTGGCTCCGGCTCAGCCACGGCAGCAGCCGTGGGCACCGCTGGCACCACGATCAACGGCACCAATTACGCCTTCGCCGGCGCGGCCCCGACCTCCACCGTCAGCGTTGGCGCGGTCGGCGCGGAGCGCACGGTCACCAATGTCGCGGCGGGGCGTGTCAATGCGGCATCGACGGATGCCATCAACGGTTCGCAGTTGTTTGCGACCAACCAGGCGGTCGAAGGCCTCGCCAGTCAGGCTGACGACCTCGACGAACGGGCCATCAAGTACGATTGGAACGACGCGAACGCCAACGGCGTGATCGATCCGGGCGAAGTAAACTACAACTCGGCGACGCTGGCGGGTGCCGGCGGGACCACGATCACCAACCTCGCCGACGGAGCGGTCGATGCGGCCTCCAGCGATGCGATCAACGGTTCGCAGCTTTACGGGGTGAGCGAGAGCATCGTGAACAACCTAGGTGGCACGTCGGTCGTCAATCCTGATGGGACGGTCACTGGCCCTACGTATAATATCGCGGGCAACACCTATAACAGCGTCTATGATGCCTTCTCGGCCGTCGACGGCAATCTGACCCGCTATTACAGCGTCAACGACGCCGGGGTGGAAGGCGCGAACTACGAGAACGACGGAGCGACCGGCGTGAATTCGCTGGCTGTCGGTGTCGGAGCAGGCGCTTCGGCGGATGGTTCCGGCGCGATCGGTGAAGGGGCGCTAGCCACGGTCGAGGGATCGTTCGCCCTGGGCTCGGGCTCGGTTTCCGATCGGGCGCTTGCTCCGTCGAGCGGCACGATCATCGCGGGGACGAACATTATCCCGTACAACACGAGCGATGCGACGCTTCTGGGCGCAATTTCGGTCGGCAACGCGGCGACTGGCGAATATCGCCAGATCACCAACCTTGCCGACGGGACCCAGGCGCATGATGCGACGACGATCCGGCAGCTCCAGGGCGCGATCGGTTCGGTTTCCGCCACCACGACCAAGTATTTCCATGCCAACTCTACAGCAGGAGACTCGCTGGCAGTAGGCGCGGAATCGGTCGCGGTCGGCCCGGAAACAATCGTGAACGGCGATAACGGCATCGGCATCGGTAACGGCGCTCTCGTCCAGCAGACGG